>NZ_JAMQKA010000052.1:0-45854 GCF_031569985.1 Aliifodinibius sp. S!AR15-10
GCCGGACGATCGATGCGTTCACCAAAGCGCACAATAAACAGGCCGCTCCCTTTGAATGGAAAAAGAAGTTCGTCAAACCGGGAAAGCTGTCGGATAATTACGCTGATTTATGAATCTAAGTACTAGTGGTAACTGCTATTATTTTCTTGCAGGGTGTTAAATACGTAAGGCAAAATTATTAATGAATAGTTATGTTGTTAACATGTATTCTGCTGATCCTCCAGACGTCACAGTCGATACCATTTTTGGCTCAGCCGGAGGTGCAAGAGAAAAATGCCAGGCTATATGAAAATGTGGAAATCAGGCAAACAGATATTATCAAACCGGATACATTATATAATGCCGGGTTGATGAAGTCACGGGGCGGTCATCTTTATGTGCTGGATTACCAACCGGTCCCGAGGATTGTAAAAATTGATCCGGGAAACAATGCAATTGTCAGGGAATACGGGAATGGGAGAGGCAGGGGACCCGGAGAGCTACTCAATCCCACCGACTTTGCCATCTCCGGCAATGGTTCTGTATGGATTGCCGATAATCCAACGAGTCGAATCTCTGTATTTGATCAGGATAGCAGGTACAGAAAGGAATGGGTAATCCGGCATATACCGTATAAGCTTGCCTTTACCCGGCGTGACGATATTCTTATTCACAGTTCTGTTAATCCAACTATAAAATTAGCCGATTCTCTCCGGAATATATTGTGGAATTCCGAACCGCTTGTTGAAAAACCGGAGCGCTGGGCCAGTGTAATATCGGGGTTTGTATTGGCTGAAAGTAATTCAGCCTTTTTTATATCCAACTACGCCGGGTTTATGGTAAAATATGATGAAAGGGGTTCGGTTTCATGGATCAGGCGGACGATTAATTACGATGAGAATGTCCCCGTTAACCCGATCCCGGGCGATGAGGGTCGAGGCTACCAAGTAGACCGGAGGAAGCTTGGTCATGCTGTGGCGAATGGATTTGTGCGAGACGATCAGCTCTTTGTACTTGTTCAATTTTTGGAGGATAGAGAAGCGGATCCACAACAGGTTATAGATGTGTATTCCACCAGTGATGGATCCTATGAGTATAGCATTCGTCTGCCTAAGTCGGTGAGGGCAATAAGCCATTTGGAGGAAGATATATTGGTCGGATTACAGTCTAATCGAGTTGTACTGTGGAAATTTAAATAAGGATTTTTTTCAAGAAAAATCTGAGATATAGTTTAGCGGATGTTAAATAGCTTAAAAATTCAAAATGGGCGATAATTCATGGAGCGAAAAGTATCAATAGCTTTTTTTTGCTTGGGTTGACAATTCTATTAACAACAATTAAACCATGGGAGACAACAACTGGAGGGAAAAAATATCTAGGCCATCTAGATAGGGAAAACCATGAAATTAAATCGCAATCACTTCTCAACTTAACTGAGTTAAGAAGTGAGGCAGATATACTTTTATTATTTGTTGTCGCAGATGAATTTTGTAGTACCTGTATAAGTGAAATACATGGGTATGTAGATGAAATCAAAAAATTTGCTAATTCCCCCCTAAATAAATACAAGATACAAACACATGGTATAATATTGTCGAATAATTTAGATGGTTATAATCGTGCAAAATACTTGATGGATTTTCCGTTCTCTACATCATTTGTAAAATGGAATTCGAATTTAGCTAAAATCTTAAAAAGTTGGCGCAAGAGTGTCACAGGTATAAACCAGATAGTTTTACTCGATCCCAAACAATCCATTGTTACAGCCCGTATAGGAATATTTAGCTCTGGCACAAAACTCTATTTCAAAAAGAATGTGATTCAAGAGGCCTTTTTTGAGGTTGAGAATCATTAATTAGTTAATTAATAATCCAAAAGGAGATAAAATTATGCTAAACTATATTAAAGAAAAGTTTTTACTTTTTTTCTCAGGGATGTTCTTGCTTTTCTCACTAGTCTTTTCGTTTTCGGCAAAGGCTAGTGGTAGTATGTGTGAAACCTGCGGTGGACCATCAGAAAATCAACATTGCTATGATGTTAACATGGGCCATATGGACTGTTCACAAGGTTGGGGTGGTACATGTAATAACATTGGAGGTGAATGTGTAAACGGATGTTAATAATTCTAATAAAAATAAATCCCATTCCAATCAAATGGAATGGGATTTAATTCAAAATAATTACTTCATGAATTTTTTACGTAACCTATTAGTTACATTCTTAATTTTATCGGGATGTCAAAAAGAATTTTCTTTAAATGAAAAAATCTGTGATCAATATTAATAAAAATGTAAAAACGTCCTTTGGTTCTGCAGACTCTGTTGGAAGATTAAAATTATTTTCAGCTATGGGGATTCAGCACTGGAATGATAAAATTTATGTTGCAGACAATGCTGAAATGAAAATCAAAGTATTCGACCAAAATGGAAAATTGTTAAAAAATTTTGGAGGTAGGGGGCGAGGACCTGGTGAATTTATTAGTATGAAGGGTTTTAAGGTAATAAATGGAGAAATATTATTGTTCGATCAAAATCTGCAACGAATGAACAAATTTAAATTAACTGGAGAATTTATTACAAGTTATAATATAAAGGGCATACAATCACCTGTTAAAATTTATTCAATAAAAGATAACTATCTGCTTTTATATCCAAGCTTCGATAATGATAAAACGTACTTTGCACATATATACAATGAGAAGTTTTCAAAAGTTCATAATAGCTTTATTGACTTAAATGAGTTTGTCGACGAGGGAGCTGTAACGAATAGGCTATTTATGGCATGGCTTGGAAACATTTATGTCGGTGATAAGGGTAATAAAATTTATTATGTACCATATTTTTATGATGGTCAAATATTTATCTTTACAAAAAATGATGAATGGCAGTTAAGTGATGTAAAAACTGGAGTTTTACAACAAGATCCTTTTTTATTTATTGACAAAGATCACTTTCGAAGACCCGATATAACACATTCCTCAGTTACTATTAATAGCCCCATAAGAATTATTGCAAAAAATACAACAAGAGGCCTCTACAAGACAGGAGACTATTTTTATCATTTTACTTTTACGGATGTTGGGGAGTATCGAATATTCGGCATGGAAATTTATAATGATAATTTTTCATCAATTGGATTTTCTCCCATTGACTCAGTCAAGATATCAAATCAAAGATTTAATTTTCTAGCTTGGAATGTGGATGATATTGATAATAATGGTAATTTTTATTTTCGAGAGAGATATCAGGATGGTATGCGAATTAGAATAATTAAATTTGGTTTAAATAAACAAATTCACGTTTATCGACAATAAATATAGTGGCAAATCATTTGAGAATACCTAAAAGTAAAATTATATCTTTATATGTTCTAGGTCCATGATTAAGTTTATTTTTTTACACAGAATTTGGGACTTGATCCTTTTAATCTAGTAGTATGTCTCATACCAGTCTTGCTGAATTTACTTAGAAAGGGCTTCTCTTAGTAATTAGCTCCACAAGATCCTAAATAAAACGCAAAGACCTAAAAAGTAAAAAGATAATATATGCAGGGACAGGCTTATAATGAAGGCAAACACCGTGTATTTGGTGTCAAGACTATTCCATTAGAAAATGGCAAGATTCTTATACATTCCAACTTGACTAATAAGTCAAAAACGCTTACTTCCTCGGAACTACAGATGATATTATCTTGTAAGATCTTTAATACCCTTGAAAAACATGCCCAGAAATACTACCAGACATATAAACAGATACAGTTAAAAAGTTATAAAACATTGCTCGGCAAATTCTTTAGATATTTACAAGAATATGCTAACCAAGAGAACTTAGAGCTACCTATTCGAAACAAAGAGACAGAACAGATCCGGCAGAAACTCCAGGAATGGGCTGAGGAAGGATTTCTGGTATCGCAGCAAGAGCTTAGAGACAAAGTCATTGAAATAGCATCTGGTGTAGAACCACGTAAAGATTTTCAAAAAAGCATTCGGTTTTTGGGCATACCCACCAAAAACCGCAGAGAACTGCTAACTCGATGTGTACGTAGCTATCTTAAAAATATCAGCAAGCATGATCGCTCACCGGTTCTTCATATTGTAGATGATTCGGATGATGAAAGTTATGTTGATCGAAGCAGGCAAACTATAGCAAAGATATGCAAGGAATATCAAACTGAACTGTTATGGATTGATCGGGAGTTACGCCACAAGCTGGCTGCTGAAATGACAAAAACTACGGAGACTCCAAAAGATATAGCTCGTTTTGCTCTTCTGGGAGATTCCCGGTGTTCATTGCAAACAGGAAGCTCCCGCAATACCTTGCTTCTGCTGGCAGCTGGACAACCATCGATACAGGTTGATGACGATACCCAATGTAAAATTATCTCTCCTCCTGCATCAGAAGAAACATTAGCTTTGTCTTCACAGGCAGAATCTCACCGATATTGGTGGGACCCAAACGGAAGCGCATTTGGTAAGAGGCATCAAGAACAGATCGATTATTTGGGTTTACATGAGTTGTTTCTTGGTAAACAGCCGGGGAGCCTGATACAGCAGCATGGCGAGCCGGATATTCAGCAGCTGAAAGGACCACTGTTCAAACAGATAGGCAGGCAAGAGACCCACAATGCCATATCACTTGTAGGAGCATATGGTGATTCCGGGATGTTTCGTCACTGGCAGCGGTTGTGTCTGGAAGGCGATTCATTCGACCGTTTGGTTACAAATAAATCTGCCTACGAAACAAGCCTGCGTACCCGTAAATTTTACCGGGGGGTTGTTCAACCAACATATATAACAGTCCATTCTGTATGGCAATGAATATCGGGTTAGACACCCGACGACTTCTTCCTCCATTTATGCCGGTACAGCGCAATCAGGATGGAATATTTGGGCGACTATTGCACCTCTGTTTCAATGGTTCCTGTCGTGGATACGCTCCTTATGCCATTAAGCACGATCCCCCGAACCGTTCTGATCAAGTAGATCACTCTCATGCCCTAAGTGTTGGTCCACTCAGAGTACCAGATGTGCTTGAAGCTCTGCTACAGCCTCTATATAAATGGCCTTTTGGGATGAATTCGTCTTCTAATTTGAAGGTGGCCGGCCGTTACTTATATGATATTAGCCAACTTACTCGGCAAGCATTCATGAGAGAAGTACGGAAGCACTGCTTAGATTTAACACGGTTGCGTATTCAACATCTTAAGAGGTGTCTTAATCAAAAATGGAACGCACCTAAGTATTGGAAAAAGGATGTTAAACAAGTTATAGCCAACTTCCGTGAACTGGCACTCCAGGAGAACATCGGCATTCCCTGTGATTTGCCGGGAAATGCGGAAAAACGAATGGTTCTGTTTCAAGAACTGATTAGAAAGTTCGGTCAGCTTCTTATTTACTGGCCATCAATATGGGAAACGGCTAAAAATTATCGAAGACAAGGGCGGCTTGAGGCAATGTCAACGTAATATTTCCGGTCAAACGTACTATGGATTTATCAGATATTCAGGAGCAGTTCAGAAGATGGATACCGCTAGTTTTGACTATCATGGGCGGTGGAGTTGGAGCTGCCTTTGGCTGGTTCATTTCCCCCTCATTCCCAATTGGAACATCGGTTGTAGGATTTGGAATCGGATTTACAGGTATGCTACTATTCATTGCCTATATAAACATTTCTCTGTCCTCCCTGTCAAACTCGGTAAACAAGCAGTTCAATTATCTAGCTAAACAAATCCATGGAACTGAAACTGAACTCCGTTCCATGATCAACGTACGACCACAATTAGGTCAAACTTTTGTTCCATTTGGAGGGTGGTCCGTGGATGGGCGATTTGCTGAAATCCTGTTGGAGCAAATTCGGAAAACAAGGGCCGAGATAATACTGGAATGTGGTTCGGGAACCTCTACTATATTAGTCGCCAAATACCTAAAACAGATAGGTAGCGGTCAGGTTTTGGCGCTGGAACATGAAAAAAAATATGCTAGTATTACTCGTAACCAACTATCTGAATGCGGGTTACAAGAGTGGGTTAGCGTGATAGAGACACCATTAAGAGAATGGCCATTAAATGGACAAGCAATGCCTTGGTATGATTTTCAACCAAAGGACTACCTGTCCGGACAGATTGATATATTAATCGTGGATGGTCCACCAGGAAAAATAGGACCATTAGCCCGTTATCCTGCTGTTCCTGTGCTAAAGAGCTGGTTGGATACAGGAAGTGTCATTATCCTGGATGACGGTAACCGGGAGGGTGAAAAAGAGATTGCAGAGAGGTGGATTGAAGAATTAAATGCTACTTCAGAATTTGATCCAAGGGGCAAGGGAACGTGGATAATAAAAATTTGATGAATTTAAGTTGTCTTTTGCAGTTATTCGAAAATCCCAGCCTCCCCTCTGTTTGAATCTTCTTGTTACACGTTATAAAGAACTATTATCCTAGAGTGGATGGTGGTCATTTGAACTCATACAAAATTTTATTACTAAACAATTAATGCACTTGCAACGGTTTGATCCCAGTGGTGCATGAATATCAATCGAGAATAAAATACATCAATATGTTCAAAACCTATTCCTATTTTTCATGCGTACTACTGTGCTTTGTACTGGGCTGCACTGCGGATAAGCCACCCGAAAAAATGGTGGAAACAACTGAGCTTAAAGATTATGATACCCTGGCCGGTTTAGAATCAGGCCAGGTGGCATTACCCGTTATATTAAAGGTGAGAGAAGATCAAAGTTTTGCAGTGTATGATATAGCCAAGAACCAGGTTCTGGAGCTGGATGAGGATGGCGTCGTCAAAAATAAAATCGGCCGGTCGGGGCGCGGCCCGGGGGAATATCTATTCGTCAACAACATTTTTCTTACTGAGCAGTATCTTTATATCATCGATACCGCTCTATACTTTGTCCATCAATTTGACAGAAAAGGGAACCTCGTTTCTACTTTTGACTTTGGGAAAATAGCAGGCAAGCCGACTACCCCACCTCCTATAGTAGGTGGAGTGGTGAAGGCAAATGAAATTGACAATCAGCCTTTTGTTACGTTACAGGGGGATATCATTTTATCAAATGTAAATGTGGGTAATAAAGGCCAGTATCTTTTTCAATTATGGGATTGGGAAGGCGATAAGCGTTCGGAGCTAGGTGAAGTTCCGGAAGGCAGTTCATTTGTTCTCGATAATGCCGAATTAAGAAATGAAGCGCTAGAAGGCGAGGTACCCTCTTTTTACAAAGCCAATAGCTTTCCCGTTCAGGATCGGGGAGCCCCCAATGAGTTTTTCATTGTTTATAGTTCGTTGTCAAGAATAGCCAAGTACACCTCAACCGGAGAGAAGCTGTGGCAAAAAGATGTGCAAACCCGGGAATCCGAAGCGATCAGGAAACACTTTCTTGAAACTATGGATCAGATGAGTAAACCCAATAGGGTGGATCTTGAAATTTATTCTTCGGGAGCAAGCGATGGGGCGGGTAACTTGTACCTTGTGGCCAACACAGAACCGGTAGTTATACACCAGTTTAACAGCTCAGGGGAATTGGTGCATAAATATGAATTTACTTCCAAAGAGGTAACCCCCGTGCTTGATATTGATTTCGAAAATAAGCGGATACTGGCAGCTACGGAAAGCGGTGAAATACGCAGCTACCCGTTGTGAGGATTTAACGTGAGTTCGAGTCACTAAACTTGCAGCTAACAAAAACCAGCCAATGGCCGCCATTTACCAGTATTCCGGTTACTTTCCAATAATTGCTCGCTTCCGTTCGCTCTGCGGCGGAAGCCCCTCTGACGCTCTGCGTCTCTGTGGCACCATAGATTATACGGGACGCGGAGCGTCCCAACAGGTCCCAACGCAGAGCATCGGGACCAAGCTTGGGGTTATTGGGTTATTAATAAGAAATCCAATATCGAACTGACGTTAATTTATAAGACTACCCGAAATTGAGATGTTGTTATTCAGGAGTAGGAAATTTATCAGATAGGCAAATAGCTGAAAAGTTCATTACCGCTTTTTGCCACAGATTAGCACAGATAAATCAGATTTCATCCGTTTGGATCCGTGCATATCTGTGGCCAATTACTTCGAAATTAACTGGTATCTGCATTTTACTATAAGGCGACAGTTTGTCGCATAAATCCTGCTACCTGAAGTAGACCATTTGACGATAGTCAAGTAGGGTATTTCCCCTCCCTGAAGTACCCTGTTTCACTACCCTGAAGTAGTCTGCTTCACTATAGTACCCTTTTGAGGCCCTGAGGACGGGGGCATGATGGCAGAATGAAGTTAGTTGTTGTCCGGTAAAAACTTATTGACGTTGCCCCGTTCTAATTCCTGTTGTTCATTTTTTCATTGAAGAAAATCCGCCGGCAGTCGGACTAAAGAACTTCAACCAAAAAATTCACCGGCTCGGGTAAAGATGACCTGAAGGTTTTGTCGTTCCGCTAAAAAAATCGCAGATTTTTTCTTTACGCTCCCCTCCGCTCCCTTCCGGGCGGTCACCTTTACCAAGGCCGGAAGCTGAGGGGACTGGTTATATAGTATGAAGCCTGTTTACAGAGGACCCAATTCTGCCTCCCTGGTCTCGGATTTATTACTCGTCTTGGGCAAACGTAGTGGAGGCGTCAAGAAAGAAACCCTGCAGTGAATTACGGGAAAGACAGGGGATGTGAAAAACTCTTTTTCCAAAAGGGCGCTATTAAGTGAACATATGGTCTTGTATCCAAAGGCTTTCGGGAGAAGTGCACCAGGCGAATAAATGCTCAGCCGATGTTTTTTGAGATTCTATTTATCCACACAAAAAGGAACTCCTCCAATCCTTTTACTGCTGATTTTTGCATGTAAGAAATCATATTACTATTTAAGTAGTAATATGTTAGCCGAACTAATAAGAGAGGTCATGAACGAGGTTTAAAACAATGGCCACCTGGCTTTACGCCATTGAGATCAATAAACTAGAGCGCATGCCCGGCGTGCCTCTCCCTACTGACAAGTCGCCAGCGCTGCTAACAGCAATCAAATTCATTAAGTAAGTGGAAGTTATGAAAAACTTATTCATTGGAACCCTACTTCTTTTCATCGGGTGTACAGCACAAAAAGCAGACATTCCCGAACATATTAAAGGAACAAAAAACCTGAAAGTTTACTCAGCGGATCCCGAACCAACCGCTTCTATCGAGCTGGTTCAGGAGGCTACATTTAAGGCCCCTGAGGAGTTTTTCCTGGGCTGGTATGATGATACTATTTCATTGTATAATTGGCTTGGCGGTGTAGAAATAAGCAATTCCGGGAGAGTGTATATTGCGGATGGGAAGGCCAAGATAATTCACCTGTTTGCCCCGGATGGCAGGTACCTGGCCAGCAAGGGGGGAGAAGGCCGCGGCCCGGGCGAATACTATGGGTTAACAGATACCAAAATGGTGTCCAACAGACTGCATGTCTTTGATTTTATGGCGTTTCGGACCACGGTGTATGCTCCTGATTCGCTGCAGGTTCTTGAGGCAAGCACGGTTCGCCCGCCGGTTAACCAGGAAGATTTCGATGAAATAAGCGAATGGCTCAGAACCATGCTGTACCTGCGCAGCGACGGGACCTATTTGGCATCATTTATGGAGCATTGGCCGGATCACCGGGTGGGGAGCCCGAATTACAACCTCAAAAAGGACCGGCCCATTAAGTATTACTTCATGAACAGGGAGAGTAAAATTGTCTCTGACAAAATACTTGAAGTTCGTAAAAAACACGCTGATCTAGTCGCCCAGGCGGGGGACCGTCATCTGGCTAATATCGGTTCGCTGCCATTCCTTGCAAGAACAGTCATCGAGATTTCGGATGACAATTATATCTATACCACATGGACAGATGAGTTACTGATTAAAGTCTATAAGCCGGATGGTCGCTACCAGCGAGCTATGTATTACCCTATTCAAAAGAAGGTTGTTGACCGAAATGAGATCGTATCGATGGTTGACGTAGATGACTGGCATTACGATTTGATTCAGCATGCCGAACTGCCAAACACCTGGCCGGCTATCCGTTCCATGATATCTGATGATCACAACCGGTTGTGGGTGTCTACCCCCGTGGAACAGGAGGGCGTGCGCGAGTGGCGGTTGCTGGAAAACACCGGCGCATTGGTTGCGAAGTTCCGATGGCCGGACACCCGTTTGATTAAGGCCGTCAAAATGGATACGCCTACGCTCTCGTGACCAGTCAGGAAACCGGCCAACAGCACATTGCAAAGTATCGGATTGAAATGAACTGAAGTTCAAGAACCCTAACCGTGGATAAAACTATGCACTTAAAATTAAGAGATCTTTCGCTTTTCATCGCTATAATATTACTTGTAGGCTGTTCAAGTCAGCCAGAGGTTGAAGTACCTGACCACATAAAGGAGCTTGAAAACCTGACGGTGTATCCAGCGAACCCCGAACCGAAAATGGAGATAGAGCTCATCCCCGAGCAAACCTTCGGCAGTACAAATGAAGTGCTCATTGGAAAACTGGGAAGCCTTGGTGCTGATTCCTCGGGTCGGGTTTTTATCGAGGATACCGATAAAAAGCATATACACGTATTTGCACCTGACGGTTCCCATATCACACAATTTGGGAGAGAAGGACGTGGTCCGGGAGAATACCGGACGATTGATATTTTGGGGACAAGTAAGAACAGGCTGTTTGTAAATGATCCATTCAGGAGGCGGTTAAGTATCTATTCCCTGGATTCCCTCAACCTGCTTGCCGACCATAACATGACCCCTAAATTCAAAAGCAGGAGAGAGGGGTTAGCGCATCATAGTATAGGTCAACTGCTTCAGATGGATAGCGATACCTATTTAGCAGGATTTGCTCCAACTATACAACGAGATCCCGATTCCCCGAGATTTAATGCCGACAGTCTCTATCGGAAGTATTACCTGCTTGACAATAACGGCCAGTTTATAAGTGAGAAGATCTTTGAACAGCGGTATTTGACGTTCCTGTTTGCCCAGATCAAGGGAGAAACGCGTTCAACGGCCTTTCGATTTATGGGTCTACCGTTGTTAACAGTGTCGGATAATGAGCACATATATTCAGCCTTGTCCACAGACTTTTTAATTAAAGTGAGAGACTCGACCGGCAACTACCAGCGGGCATTCTATTACCCGGTTCCGAAACGAACGTTTACCCGTGAAGAAGCCCTGAACTATGTGGATATGGACTATCATCGAAGTGTTATCAGGAACGCTGTAAGTGCCGACCTGCCTGAATACTGGCACCTGTTGCACAGTATGAAATCCGACGATAAAAACCGGCTTTGGGTTTCCATGGTTGTTGAGGATCAGGAAGTTTTGCAGTGGTGGGTGCTGGACAAGGCCGGCAAATTATTGGCCCGCTTTACCTGGCCAAGGAGCCGATCGATTGAGGAGATCAAAGATGGCTACCTGTATGCCAATGAAACAGATGATGAGACAGGTGTAGCTGAAATCGTGCGTTACCGAATCGACATGCAATCAATGTAAATAAAACGCTTACTTATGATCCTAAAATCAAGAGATCTTTCACTTTTCATTGCTATAATATTTCTCGTAGGCTGCTCAAGCCAGCCGGAGGTTGAGGTTCCTGACCATATCAAAAAGCTGGAAAACTTAACCGTTTATCCCGCGGACGCCGAGCCGAAGATGGAGCTAGAGCTGACCAGGGAGCAAACCTTCGGAAGCACGGATGAGTTTCTAATCGGAAGAATGGAGGATATAGCCGTTGACAGTTCGGGACGGGTTTTCATTACAGACCAACAAAAAAAGCTCATTGTTGTATTTGCTCCGGACGGGCGGTTTGTTGCTCAACTTGGAAGAGAGGGCAAGGGACCTGGAGAATTTAGTTATATAAAAAGTTTGCAAATCCGTAATGACCAATTATATGTCTATGATATGAATCAACAGAGGGTAAGTGTATTTACCCTGGATACGCTGGTTGGAGATAACACAATTTCTCTTGCCAGAAACAGGGGAGATTATCAGCCACTACGAAGAGCTTTTCCCTCGATAGATGAAGTATACGTTAGGAATAACAACACCTATATTGCCAAGTTTATATCAGATGACACAGAACCGACCAAACAATGGCAAAATATTGAAACAAAGGGCTTGTTTTACCTTCTGGACAGTACCGGGAAAATAGCATCCGATAAGCTGATCGATTTTCAAGAGGATACGCGAACGTTATTTAAGGTATTGGAAGTACCGGTGAAACCCTTTTTCGGAAACGCACTGACCGCTCTTTCAAGTGACAACAGCATTTACTGGGCCGGGCCGGAGCATTTTTTGATTAAAGAATACAGCCCCAGCGGAGCCTACCGGCGTGCTTTTTATTATCCGCATGAGAATATCCCCCTAACAAAAGCATCCGCCACTGAAGCCGATGTTCCTGATTTATATACCAAGAACATGCAATCAATGGATCTCCCCCAATCGTGGCCGGTTCTTACCGAAATGAAAATTGACGATCAAGAACGGCTGTGGGTGGCCACAACGGTAAACGATATGAGCGTGAATCAGTGGTGGGTCTTAAATCCCGAGGGCAAATTATTGGCCCGTTTCCGCTGGCCGAGAAAGAAACCGATTCAGGTGATCAGGAACGGCTACCTCTACACTCGAGAAACCGAGGAGGATACCGGGCTTAAGCAAATCGTAAGGTACCGGATAGAACAACAATAAATTTAAAGAGTTGAGTGGTTCGAATAATATTAGGAATAAAATCTGCAACAACTATCTCAGTCATCCTGAACCTTTAGTCCTGAGCTTGACTCATGATCTCATTCAGGATTTCGCGAAGGTAGTAACCTTGATAAAGATAGGAGCCAGATCAACGTTATGGTTCCTTGCGAGATCCCGGATCGGGTCCGGGATGACTGAGAGACTATGGTCAACCACACAACTGTTCACTTAAACAGAAACGATTACCAATGACCCTACAATCAAGAGGCATATTATTCATCGTTATTCTAATAATGGCTGTAGGCTGTTCAAACCAACCTGAGAGCCAAGTCCCTAACGACATCAAAATACCCGAGCATCTTAAAAAGCTTGAAAATCTGACCGTTTATGAAGAGGATTCAAAACCAGTCCATGACATACAGTTGGAACGAACGGCCAGCTACGGAAGCAGCGAAGAAGAGTATGTGTTAGTAGGGGGACCAGAGGGGACCCTGGCAAGAGTTGATCACCGGGGTCGAGTGTTTATCCCGGACCGGCGCCAGCAGGTAATCCACGTGCTTGGACCGCAGGGCGACTATATAACCCATATAGGTAGAAAAGGAAGGGGCCCCGGGGAGTTTGAAATTATAAGTGATATAGGGATCGGTTCGACATACTTTTATGCTTATGACAGCGATCGTTTGAGAATCAATGTGTTTTCCCTGGATTCGCTCGCCTTTTCCCATACCATAAATCTGGACAGAACCGACTGGGAGGGAAATGCCCGCAGGTTAGGGGACACCGGCGGTTTTTTTGTACTGGACGAGCAGACACTGCTCAAAGAGCTTGCATTTAGCTTACCGGATAATTTCAAAATGTGGGATAATACTGCGGTCCTGGATTCAAACAGCTACCGATATTATACAATGAACCATGAAGGCGAACTCACTTCAGGAGAGATTTTTAGGCAAAAGCGGCGACAATGGACCTTGTATACCTTTCGGGGAGGAACTCATGCGACTCACTTACCGATTCACGGCAAACCGCTGATGACTGTATCGCAGGATGGGCGCATTTTTTCTGCCCGGTCAGGGGAGTTTTTAATAAAGGTGCATGATCCAGACGGTCAATATCTTCGTGCCTTTTACCATCCATATAAAGGTCCCGTTTTCCATCGGTCAAACAGAAAGTCAGAACCATGGATTTGCCTGACCGGTGGCCCGCCCTGCATACCATGCTGATTGATGATGAGAATCGGCTCTGGATTGCTACTATTGTGGATGACCGGGAGGTGTATCGATGGTGGGTGCTCAGTGAAGAGGGCAAGCTGCTGGCACGGTTTGACTGGCCAAGAGATCACCCCATCGAAGATGTGAAAAACGGTAACCTATACTCTGTAGAAACCAGCGAAAAAACCGGGGAACGTAACGTCATCCGCTACCGGATTCATTTGACTTCAAGATAAACTCAAATAGATCATTCCAAAAATACGCTGCGAATCTTAAAGCCCATTTTATCAATTTCAATTGCATTAACCTTATTCATCGGTTGTTCAAGCCAGCCGCAGACCAAGCTGCCCGAGCATATTCAAAAGCTCGAAAATCTAACCGTCTATTCAGAGTCGCATGTGCAAGCAGCTGATACCGTGCTCCTGGATCGCGAACAGACCTTTGGCGATACAGAGCAGGTCCTGCTCGGAAACCTTACAGATGTGACTGTGGATGATGAAGGTCGCGTGTATATCTCTGATGGAGAACAGCTGGACATAAAAGTGTATGACTCGGGTGGTTCGCTGGTCACGTTACTGGGTCGAAGCGGAGAGGGACCGGGTGAGTTCAATGATCTGTACAAAATTGAGGCGAAAGGGAACCGGTTATTTGCCCAGGATCGCAACCAGCAGCGTGCGGTGGTATTTTCGTTGGATGCACTCACTTACAGCCGTACCGTATCATTTGCCAATAACCGTCAGCGGTATGAAGAGCTGGCAGACGCTTATCCGGGCAATATTTATGCCCGGACTGATGGAGGATTCTTCATGGAATTTACAGCATCGAGCATGCCCGATAATGCCTCCGCCTGGGACAGGATTGAAACCAGGGAAATGTATTTCCTGCTAGATGAGAATGGCCAGATCACCTCTGAAAAACTAATTGAGGGAAAGTCGAACATCCAGGTGTTGGTCCCACTGGGTGGCCGGAAGGTGGGGATACCATTTGATTTCTATGGCAAATCGCTGACGGCCATTTCTGAAAACGATCATATCTATAGAAGCTGGTCTCAAGAGTTGCTGGTTAAGGAGTATAGTTCAAGCGGGGAGTATCTCGGGGCCTTCTACTATCCGTATGAACGAGATCTTTTAGATCCGAAATCGGCTATTCAACAAATGAGTAAAGGGGCCGTACTGCAAAAAGGCGTGCAGGAGATGGAATTCCCTGAACAATGGCCCGCCACAGATGCCATGATCATCGACGATAAAAACCGGATCTGGGTTTCCACTTTTGTCCCCAACCATGATATCCGGCGCTGGTGGGTGCTATCTTCAGAAGGCCAAATGCTGGGGCATTTTGACTGGCCGCGCGATCGATGGATTGTTGAAATCCAGAATGGTTTCTTATATACGGAAGAATATGATGAGAAAACGGGCCTGGCAGAGGTCGTACGATACTGGGTGGAGATACGCAAAAATTCTATTTGAAACTGAAGGCAACATAATGAGACGATGTCCTAAACACGTTTTATCACTGTTCATATTCGGGGCTTGTTCAGGCCAACCGGAAACTGAGCTCCCCGAAGACATCAAGAAGCTGGAAAACCTGACGGTGTATCCTGCGGATGTTGAACCTGCTAAAAAAATAGAATTAAAAGAAGAGCAAAGTTTTAGCAGTCTGCAAGGTAGAGTAATAGGTAAAGTAGGGGACATAGCAGTCGATAAGGCAAATAGGGTGTTTATTGGAGATCCACAGCAACACAGGATTCACATTTTTTCACCTAATGGAAGATATGATTCCTATATCGGTAAAGAAGGTCATGGTCCTGGAGAATTTCAGGGATTATCAACTATAACAATTGATTCTTCAGAAATATCAGTCTACGATCCGGTGCAACTAAGAATGAATTTTTATGCCCTGAAGACACTTTCTTTGTCATGAACCATCAATCTTAACCCTAAAAACCAATCTGATATTGAGGATTTAAATGGCTTCTATAGCCCAAACCGTTTTTGGTTGAGAGGCGACAATACTTATTTGGTAAAATTTTCCCCCAGACTTTTTGCGGATCCCTCACACCCCAGGTTCAATCTGACAGAGGAACGGGTGACTCCATTCTTTATAATGAACAACAAGGGGAGAATTGTATCTGATAAATTATTTGAAGTAAAGGATACAGAATATTTAACAGCAACGGTGGCAAAGGAGCTACGGTATACTGCGTTCTCATTCATGAATCGTCCAATAGTCGAACCATCGGGTGATGACAATATTTACCTGGCGCGCACCAAGCATTTTTTAATAGAAAAACTGGATCCCAACGGAAACTACATTCGGGCATTTTATTATCCAGTAAAGAGAAAGAAATTTAGCCCCCAAGATGCAATTCAAGCCACTGAAGAGAAATATGTGGAATATGTTAGTGAGTGGCGAGTAAGTGTTATCAAAAATGCAGATGAAGAAAATATTCCCGACAAATGGCCAGCACTAAATACAATGCTTATTGATGATAAAAATCGTATTTGGGCTTCTTTAATAGTAAATAATGAGGAGGTATATCAATGGTGGGTGTTGGAGAACTCCGGCAAGCTGATCGTACGTTTCACCTGGCCGAGAAGCAGGTCTATAGAGGTGGTAAAAGATGGGTACCTGTATGCAAAAAAGACAGATGAAGAAACGGGCCTGGCAAAGGTCGTGCGCTACCGAATCGACATGCAATCAAATTAAGTCAACAAGATGCTTCACAACCTGAAATATTTTGTATCCTTTTTATTCCTCTTCATTCTCGGTGTCGGTTGTTCAAGCCAGCCTGAACCCGAGCTCCCTGCTCATATCCAAAAACTGGAAAACCTGACGGTGTATTCTGCAGATGCGGAGCCGGCCCGCCAAATTACTCTCACCCCAGACGTCACTTATAGAGATACCGGTGACGTGCTGTTTGGTCCCCTGATTTACGATGTTGCCGCAGATACCGAAGGCCGCGCATATTTATTGGATCTGACCGAAAAGAAGGTTCACGTGTTTGACGTTGAGGGGCAGTATCTGCAGACCGTCGGCAGGGAGGGGCGCGGTCCTGGTGAGTTCCTGCGCATTGCGGATATCCAGGCAGGTCCCGAACATCTGCACGTCCTCGATCCCCGCCAAACGAAAATTTCGGTATTCAATCGCGAAAACTTCGAGCATCAAAAAGATCTCAACGTTACACTGGATGAGAATCAAGCCAAACCGCCCTGGTTGGAACGTACACGTGACAATGGGACGTTCTACAGGCCTAACGATTTTTATCCCCTCTCCGATGGTAATTATGTAGTCGTATTCAGCGACCCGGCGGTGGGCATGGCCGACAACCTGCCGGGCCGGACGTATGAGTTTTCCAGGTTTGATCGCCAAACAGAAACCTATAGCCGCCATGATATTCTTTCTTTTGACTGGACCGGCGGAGTGTTGGTGCATGCGCACGATGATGGGCTGTTTGTTATGTTTGAGATGTCATACAAACGGCAATCGGAGTTTGATTTTACGGGCGGGAAGCTGGTGTATGGATGGACCGAGGATTTTTTGTTCAAGGTGTATGACGAGACCGGCGATTACCAACACGCGTTTTACTATCCCTTTGAAAAGCCACCGGTAACCGAAGAGGCCGCCCTGGCCCATTTTCATAATCCCAGTGACGCAATAAAGGCCGGCGTACGCAATGACACGCTCCCCGAGACTTTTCCCGCTTTTAATATGGTATTGCTGGATGACCGGCAGCGACTCTGGGTGTCATGCATCACTGAAAACCCGGATCAATACCTGTGGAGAGTGCTGAACATCGAAGGCCGCTTGTTGGCCCAATTCCAGTGGCCTTCCAACAGAACCATTGAGGCAGTAATGGACAAGTATGTATATGCTATTGAGCGAAATCAGGAAATCGGTAAGCAGGAGATCACTCGATATCAATTCGAAATGCACGCACCATAAAAATCAGTAAACCGAGTACACAATATCAGGATATATCAAATCGAATTGTAGTCAGGATACCTATTGGATGAACATTCTGATACAATTTGTACAACAACCGCAAACCAGTTCTACAACTTATGCAATATGTAAAACCATACGTTATTCTTTTAATAACAATTCTTGGCTGTTCCGGGCAGGGTGGGCAAGATGCAGCCACTTTTAAATCCGAGACTGTTAAAGCTACAGATGTATTTTTAAGTCTTGAGACATCCAAGTTTTTGGGAAATCCTACTCGAATCAAAGCATATGATGGAGGACTTTATTTCAGTGATCATGGATACCAACGGGTTGTCAAGGTTAACAGGGATAGGGACAGCTTATTTTCATTTGGCAGTCACGGCCGGGGACCCGGGGAATTCGAGTCACTGGCAGGGTTCTGGGTATTTGATGATTCATATCTGGTATATGACTATAACGGCTTTAAGTTTATCACCTATGATTCCCTGGGCAACCACATCGAAGACAAGGTTGTGAAGAAAAATCCGGTAAATCCCGACGGGTTTCCTCCCAATATTCCCATTACTGTTCAGGCCATCTCCACAGATAAATTACTTATTCCGTCACGGGGCAGGAACGGGTCCCTGTTTGCGATTGCAGATATCGAAACAGGAGACCTGACGTATGCAGAAACAGCTGTCGGGGAACATGTAGAATCCTTTAATCAGGAAGAGGTTGAGCAGGCTTTTTCAAAGGGAGAAATTCCGGATATATTTATGAACCTGGTGCTGTTGGGAAGCAGCTCTTCAGGGATCTATTCATTTCAACAAACCACCAGAGTTCTTGAAAAATACTCACATTCAGGGGATCTGATTTGGCAGAAAAACATCACAATTCCTGCACAAGATGACTTGTTCGATAAGATATCTCGACATAACCAGCAGGAAGATCAGAACAATCACATGTTTACCTATGCCAAGGCTATGGATGCCCGGAAGGATGGGGTAGCCATATTACTGAATATGCCAGAAGCCTCCCCCGTTGCGGCATGTTGGGTTTCCCAAGATGGATCCGATATGAACGTGATTACCTATCCAGAAATAGATAAAGAAGAAGGTTTTGGCATGGGCTCGTTCACGGTTTCTCCCGCCGACAAACGAGCCTATTTTTTGAACAGTCGGAAGGGAATCATATATGAGGCCAACTGGCCACTTTGAAAATTAATGGGCTCAAGGCAGGAAGCCTTGACAAAGCCTGTAAAAATTAGAAAAAAACGTTTTTGAGTGATTTAAAACCAGAAACAAAATCATATCAATACACTCGAGATAGCATTATGAGAAAAATACCATTCATCAACACCATCGGTTTTTTATTTCTATTTACTATGCTAGTGGGATGCAGCGGAGAAACTTCTCCAAACTCCTCAGGCGATATGGAGGTGGTTACTCTTGATAACTATGAAACCATTGTCAGCCTGGAGGATAATATCTTAGCCACACCAAAGATTCTGAGGCATGATGGGGTAGAACTGCAGTAGCAGAAAGTGAAATAGGATTCAGCATATGAGCAAGGCTCATCCATAGCGCGGGAATTAATTCCAGTGCACGTGATCGGCCGTTTAGTGCAGAATAGCTAACGAAAACGTTAACCCAAAGTGAGCTAACAAATGAAGTCCAAGAGACATCCTATTCAATTCAAAATAGCATGGGGCATACTCATTGTTTTGCTAGCCGGTTGTGGTCAGTCGCGTGAACCCAATCAAAATCCAGCCGAGGCACTCAAACAAAATTTACCTGATCACATTCGCCAACTGGACAGCCTGACAGTCTATCGCCAAAATAGTCGACAGCAACCCGATACCGTGGAGCTGATTCGGGAACAGGTTTTTGAAAGCGGACAGGACGTATTTATTGATGGACTAATCTGGAAGTTTGCTGTGGATGATTCCGGGAGGGTGTTTGCCAGCACATCAAACGCAGGTTCGGCAGCTATATATATTTTTGATTCTGACTGCGAGTATATCACAACCATGGCAACGTACGGGCATGGACCCGGGGAGTATGAATCTATTGGTACTATAAGCATCCAAAATAACAAGCTATACATGTTTGATGCGCAGATGCAGAAGATTGGCATTTATTCGCTGAAGGATTATGAGCATGTCAAGGATGAAACCCTAAACCGCGATCAATTAACAGCCTCCGATAGCCTGGCAAAAAGATTACGCGGCTCCTCTCTTTGGGCAACACATAATGAGCAGTTAGTTATGGGATTTCAGAGTTATTCGTTGACACCGGAGCATGACCTGAGAAAAATTGTGTATCACCAAGTTGATAATGATGGAGCCATTTTACCAGGCACTTTGTTTGAGTTGAAGCGATTTCGGTTTTATTTCCCGGGAAACTCTTATCCAAAGGATCTGCCCATGGCGATGCCGTTTACGCGGAGTTCCCTGCTTTCTGTCTCGGACGATGGGTGTTTCTTTACAGCATGGACCGAAGACTTTCTCATCAAAGAATACAATGCAGACGGAGATTACCAACGCGCCATCTACTACCCGGTAAAGAAGAGTAAGCTTCATACTAATGAACTTGATCTCGGTCAATACAAAAGAAATCTCATAAAAAATAAAGATCTACCTGAAACCTGGCCGGCACTGCACGCCATGGAATTGGATGATGAGGGCCGGCTTTGGGTTGCCACAATAACCGACAGTGATTCTACCTATACCTGGTGGGTACTCAGCAACGAAGGCAAACTGCTGGCTAAATTTCGCTGGTCCGGTGAACGGGCCTCACGAAGTGTGATGTCAACACCTGAGATTGTAATAAAAAACGGGTATCTATATAAGCGGGAAGTGGATATCCGGGCCGGTATCAACAGGGTGGCTCAGTATCGGATTAGGTTTAGTAAGCAGTAGACCGGTAGGGGAAAGTTTTTGTTGGGTAGTGGTTCAATCTCCCTAAATCCCTCTTACCGCCGGTAGTCGGTCACGGCTCCAAGAGGGACTTTGAATGTGCTAGTTTTGGCATTCTGAAAACCTTTCAATCCAAGAATTCCTCACCGACAGCAGTCGGTGCAGGCTCTTGGAGAAGAGCTTGTCCGACCACTGGCGGAAGGACAGGAGGATTGATCCAGTATGTATGGATTGGAGCTTATAAGAAGTTAATAGCCAGTAAACACTTTATTTTTAAAATCATAACTTCAGAAAAAGGATTACATGATTACAAAAAAACAACTGCATTAGTACTACTTGTAGCCATTTTGATGACATGTAACGCGAAAAGTTCACAAGATGAGCAGGTAAACTATCAGGAACTTGCACCACTGAAAGTTGAGTTGGTGAAAGAGATAACAGGTGGGGATTCCTATCTTCCCGGGCGACTGCGGGATCTGCTAATCATTGGCGATAGCACGATGCTGGTTTCTGACGTTGGCACTAATACGATTGAACAATTTACCACTGAAGGAGAGCATGTTGCTACGATTGCCAAAGCGGTCGGGGGCCCGGTGAGCTATCTAATCTCGTTAAAATGTACCAAGGAACCGGAGATACACTCTTCGTCAGAAACCGGATAAAGACCGAGCGTATTGATGCCTTCACCAGGGGACGGGATGGTATATACGAGTACCGGCAATCATGGACACCTGATGAGTCCCATGACTGATATGTTACAATACTTGGCGCGCGTGGTCGAGCGAAATATTATGCGAAGGCGAGTGTAGCATCTCGGGATCTTCATAAAGCCGCAACTAATCAAAGTGAATACACAAACATGCCAGTCGCAATAGTAAATAAAAATGAGAAGATCATTCATGATTCTCTCAGTATCCTGCAAACACCAAATATTATTGCTGAATTCGGTCCGAGATCAATGCGGATTATCGGGATGTCCCCCTATCAACCGGCGGACCGTTTTAAAGTATTGGGAAATGGTAAATATGCAATTGCACGCGCAGACAGTGCCGAACTGCAGTTCTACAGTGCGAATGATGAACTTCAGCATCGCCTGTCTTTGAATATAGAAGAGCGGCCGGTCACAGGTGAAAACGTGGAATTCTTGTTGGACAAGAAAAACTTGGAAGGCGATGATCGCAAGAAAATGGAAGCCCGTATTCCGGAAACAAAACCGCCATTCTTAAACGCTTGGATAACGAAAAGTCACATCTAACTCCACACCGACATTGGTGAAAATGGGAAAGAGATGGTGGTTTTATCGAGGCAGGGAGACCCATTGGGTAAATTTTATATACCATTTGTGGATGAGATTCAAGAAATAAAAGGAAATCGTGTGTACGTGCTTCACAAGAACTCCGAAACGGGACACAGTATCAGGATTTATGAGGTAGCAGGTTTGCAATGACATAAAATTGCAGGTACAATTTTTAAATCAGAAAAAATTCAGGAGATAATTCAAGAGAAAATTCAAAAATAATCTTATATAACTAGTCATTCTCCAACTAACTCATGTACATTTCGTTCTGTAACGTGGAATGTTGAACAACACATTGTTGTGATGGGATTTATTTGTAACATCAACCGATGGTAATCCTCTTTATGTTAGCGCAAACACCCTTCTTTTGGGGAAAGGGAGGTAAGATTAATTGTCATATTCTGATTTATCGTTAAGAAGTTGACCGCTACAAAGAAATTCTGGGTTAACTCGGTTTGCATTCGGTTAAAAACGTTGTCAAGATTAATATCAAGGAAGTAACAGGAGATGGGAAAAAATATAAATTCGTTGGAATCACTGGTTCAGGATTACAGGAATGAATTGCCAGAGCCAGCACCGGAATGGCCCTCTGAGGTTCGGGAGATGATGCTTTTTCTAAATGAGCATCTTTTTGATAAAAATCTGAGTATCAAGAAAGCCAAAAGTAATTGTTACAGTAATGGGAATAATATCTCAACATTGTTCAAGCACTACGTGGGAGAATCCCCCAAAGAATATGTTATAAAACATCGATTGGAGGCCGGGAAAAGGTTACTGACCAATAGGCATCTTAGTGGGGTAACGATCTTTGTGGTATCGATATGCCTGGGTTATTCGGGCTCCGGCGCGTTTTCGCACATGTTCAAAAAGAAGACGGGCATGCCTCCCTCAGAATGGAGAGAGAAAAAGCTGGCTGAAGTAGCGGAATAATGGATCTAACCACCACTATAGTCCACCCTATGTCGGGAAATTGAACTCGATCTGCAACATCAACCATCGCATAATCTTCCAGATGCGCTCTCCTTTCTCCGGAAAAATTTACGTTGGGTCGGGAAGATAAATCAGGAATGATTCGAAATAATTTCCAGGAAACCCGCATGGCCTTTCCAAGTCCAGAAAATCCTGCATTAAGCCTTTTGAAAAGCGACTAAAGAGGAAAAGCAAGTTCTGAGTAATAGCAGCAAGTGAGAATATTGGGATTTTTTGGTGAATTTTTCGGTTCGTTTTTCTTCATTGAAAAAATGAACATGTCAACTCGGGAGAGAAGTCCTTGGCAATTTCAAAGTATGCCTTCACGCGTTTAGCGGTTGAGTTATATAACCATAATTCACAATAGAATCTCTCAGTCATCCTGCACCCCGATGCAGGATCTCGCAAGGGGATATGCGTTGATTCTATTTCGGTTCATTATCAACGTTTGTCATCTTTACCAGATCCTGAAGAGATTCTGAGTCAAGCTCAGGACAATGGTTCAGGATGACTGAGAGGCATTTGCTAACCACTTAACGCGTTAAGTTGCTAGTTATCCCATGACTTCACTTCCTCCCGCAGCTCCTTTTTTGACATGGAGAGGATTCGCAAGACCTCATTGTGCTTTATCTTAATCTGTCCATCGGTATGGAACTTGCTGTTGATGCCCCGGTCATGCGTCAGATGAAAAAGAGGCCCGGATATACGGTTGTGCTCATAGCCCAGTATCTTCCATCTATTTAGCCGTTCCCCGTCTTCCCGTCCCCATCCATAAAAGTGTTCATTTTCTATCCCTGACTCAATATATGATTTCTTGTTTACCAGGAAGGCACCACCAACCGGTTTCGGCAAATACAGCTTTTCCATTTTTCCCGTGTTCTCCAGTAACACATTCATGTCCCGGGTGTTGAGAAATAGTTCGCGGACTATTTTTGAGGTGTCGAAGAAGTTGTCGGTATAGGGGTAGACGAAATCCGCTTCTTCCTTTCGCAGCTGTTGGACCGACTTTACGACTTGCCCGGGAGGGGCAATCACATCCGTATCCCAGATTGCCAGGTACGGGGTGCTGCTTTTCCTGACGAGCTCATTTATATATTTGGTTCGGTGAAATATCGGGTCATGATCTTCCACAAACGTCACGGTAACACTGTCTGGAACAACTGCTTTCAGTATGCTGTTGTCACAGCTATCCGCTTCAAGCAGGTGAATATTCGTATCAAAATTTGCATCCAAATATTCCGTCACCATCAGTACATTTTCGAGCCGATCCATAGACTCAATCCTGACAGGTATCAGAAAAGTCACATCTTGTAAATTGGTTTTGTCACTCATACCGTTTATTGTTTAGATATTTAAATGAAATTGCGGTTTTCCACCTTAGATCACTGTCTCAGCACTCTTCTTTTGCGTCTTCAAACATTCAACCAGCTGCAGGCCAATCCCGGTCAAGCCATTCAGCATTCCGATGTTTACAGTTTCTAAATCGATTTTTTCAAGGAGCTCCCAGTATTCCGAGGTGGTAATTTTTTGTATCAGTGCCTCTTGATCAAACCTAAGGCTCTTGTCCCCAGTCAACCGAAACAACCTGCGGTTAATCAAGGCAATACCGGCCACTCCATTACTGAGAATAAGGTGCTTGTCATTCATCTCCGACTCCAGGATGTAGTCGGGCTGTAAATCAGTTTTTAGAAAATTAGCGTGCGATCTCCACCCCGGAATTTCAACTTCATTCAGTACTCGCTCCATGCCAAACAGCAGGTATAACCGGTTACTCAGGGCATGCGGATACAGCGAAAGCAGCACAGGGGAGAGCTGCTTCAGTATCATATCTATTTTAGTATTGTAAAAGTCCAGGGCCCTTGCCCTGCCAAGCACTGCAAGGCAGGCGGGGAGGTCCCATGTAATATCAAATGCTGTTGTAGGGAGGATATCGATTTTGCGCTCCTCAACCATTTGTCCAACATGATTGACCTGGTCGATTAATAGTTTTTTCAGGATATAATTGTAGGAGCTATCAATAGGTTGATCACGACCTTGCAATCGTGAAAAAATGTAGAGCATATATCCCAACCTGCCATTGAGGATGCCCAGGGGAATCTTACTGGAGGATGCCAGGCGTTTGTAAATTTTGTTATCAACATCTTTCAGGATTTGATCCGTATCAGCTTCCACAAATTGCTGTTGTACCAGGTGTTCAATAGCCCAGGCTATGCCTGCCAGCCCGTTTTGGAAATCCATCGTGGCACCTCCGCTGCTCACCTGTTCATACACTTCATCCAGGATGGCATCTGCCTGCTGCCGATGATCCTCACTTCTGGTCGCCCGCGAAAGGTGATAGAAGTAAAGAGAGATTCCCATTTTGCCTTTTAGCAGACCTGTATTTTTTATCTCGGGCAACTGCTCTAGTAATAGATTATTGATGTATTCAATTTTCTCAAGAATTAAACCCATTTCTTCGGCTCCTGCTATGTTGTTATAAAGCGTTGCTATGATTTATATGATCAAAATATCCCTGGCACTATGTTTTAGGCCCTATCCTTGTTCTAGATCGTTTTATTATAAAAATATTCTGCTTCTTGTATACCTGTTCTGAAAAATTCAGGAGAATATTCAAGAGAAAGTTCAGGAGATAATTCAAGCAATTCTATTGCAACAGTCGGATTAATATTTCATAATAGTTAACCGGCATTTCTCACAAGAGTTTAGTCTGAGTCATGCCTTGGCATGATATACAATAAGTTACATTGATTGTAAGACTGAAATAACTATAACAGTGTGTAGTGGGCTACGAAATTGGCCCTTCTGCTGCGTTGATGATGGAAATCGCTCACTCAGCGTATATGGATACGTTTCGATCCCGATTTTCCACATCGCCTTGCATACAAACCAATTTCTTGGTGAGAAAAGCAGGTTAGTTGTAAGGCTGCTGGATGGTTAACCGGTCATATGTGCAAGTCAAATTCTGAGAGATAATCCAAATTCATCTTTATGGAGCAAATAGTTTCTAATTACCTGGAATATTTAAATATCCCCATTTCAACCACGTACTGTGAAAAACGGATTCGTTCCCATCCCGAATACCCGTCCCTGCTGAGTATCGCCGATACACTGGATCGGCTGGGTATTCCCTACCAGGCAGCCCGTGTCAAGATAAACGATCTGTTTGAACTGGAATATCCTTTTTTGCTACAGCCTGCGGAGGGGAATTCAGAGCTGGTATTGGTTAAGGGCAAGGGGGATTTGGAGCAGGTGAACGAGGAAAAACAGCAGTCCCATGGTGTTGTTCTCCAGGCTGAGCCGGTGGAGTCCATCGCCGATGAACAAAACAAAAAATACCGGGCCAGGGAGTCCTCAAGCAAGAAACTTAAAAGCGTTTTATTGGCAGCAGCTACGGGACTCATGTTGCTCCCTGTGTTTCAGCTGGGAAGCGGCATATTAATCGTATTGCATATGTTAGCTACGATGGGTGCCACAGTAGGATACCTGCTGTTGGCCAAAGATCTGGGTATTACGTATGAGCCGGTAGAACAGTTTTGCAACAGCGGTAAGAACACCAGCTGTGATTCCGTGCTACAGTCAGAGGAAGCACGAATTTTTGGTGATATTACTTTTTCGGATGCGGTCGGGATCTACTTTTTGAGCCAGCTTGTTATTACCGGTTATCTGCTTCCATTTATACAAGGAATCTCGTCCCTGGTATTGGCATTATCGGTGCTAAGTGCTCTTACCATTCCTGTCGTCGGGTATTCGCTGTATTATCAATGGCAAAAGGCCAGGGTGTGGTGCCGTCTTTGCCTTGCTGTTGATTCCGTGTTGATTGCCGAAGTCGCCCTGTTCGGTTACATCTATTTCAATAACGGCATCTTATTTAATGAGATTACTCTAGTCCCTGTTTTGTTGATATTTTTCATATTCGGGGCCGTCGGTCCATCCCTGGTTCTCATTAAGAATAGGCTGCAAGATGCAGGCGCACTGGAGAGGACGGAGGAAGCATACCACCGGCTGAAGCATGCGCCGTCCGTATTCACTCACCTGTTTTTGCAGGAGGAGCGCGTTGATACGACGCCCTTTGAGAAGGAACTGCTGCTGGGAAATCCGGATGCCCCTGTGAAGATCACCATGGCGAGCAACCTGTTTTGCGGACCCTGCGGGTTACAACACCAAGATCTGACCAGGCTGATCGATGCATTCCCGGAGAGAGTTTGTGCTAGCATCCGACTATTTAGGAGCAGTAAAAGCAGCAGCCGTATGCTGAAAGCAAATCGATACCTATTGGCTTATTGGCTGGAACACATTTACGGTAAACCTGATGGATACGTTCAAACCGAAAAGCTACTACAGGAATGGTACTCATTTATGGATATGGAGACGTTCAAAGAGCAATACCCAATGGAGGGGGAGATATCTGAAGAGACCGAAAAACTGGAAGCTGAACATTACAAATGGAAGGAGAAAGTTCAGATTTCCAGAACGCCCACGTTTTTTGTTAATGGGTACCCGTTACCGAACCAATACAGGCTCACGGATATAAAGGATCTGATGCCGGGCCTGGCAGATCTGCTTGCCTCAAGGAAAGAGTCCCGGAATGCGACGCCGAGTGTACAAAAAGTATGATCTCCTCTATGTATCAAGAGGGTTTCAACAATCTTGTACCCTTTTCTACAGTGGTCCAGAAATTTTGGATTATTGCAGAGAAACAAGATAAACCTTAAAATAAAAAGGAGAAAACCTATGAAACGCAAGAAGCTTAAGTTTATGGATCTTGGGGGTAACACCCTATCACGACGAGAAATGAAAAGCATCATGGCCGGTTCCGGTGGTGGTGATTGGAGTTTTGATTGTGAATGGAATGGTTGTTCTACTGCTAGTTCTTATTATAACTGTGCAGAGGCGGAGTGTATTGAGAGATATGGTTCTAGTCAACAAACCATTGATTGTACAAATGAAGTAGGAACTTTGTGGCAAGCGACGATAGGAAGTTGTGGTGAGGATTATGGATAATCTGAAAATTTAAAAATTAATAAAACAAAAGGGTATTATTAATACCCTTTTGTTTTCAAGCATATCTAATACAATACATGCAATATTCCCAAAAATTATTACTGAGCATACTACTATGCTTGTTCCTTGTTCAATGTTCCAAAAAATCCACATCAGAAAAAGGAAAAAGTATTCAGGAGCTTGACAGCCTCACGGTATTCCCGGCCGACTCGGAGCCGACCTATGAGGTGGATCTTGTCCAGGAGCAGTCTTTTGGCGGATCGGGCAAGCCCTATTGGAAGGTTATTGCCGGTTGTGCTGTGGATGACAATGACCGGGTGATTATCAGGGGACAGAATAACGATTTAACAACCGAGCTTCATGTCTATAATCCCGACGGGACATACCGCAGGCAAATCGGCCGATTCGGAAAGGGACCCGGTGAGTATCAATTCATATCACCAAACTTTCAAATCAATACAGGCAGGGTTTTTCTGCATGACGAAACAACCGGGCGTCTTAGTATGTTTACCACCGATGATTACTCGTTTGAAGGATCCACCGTACTTCAGGATTGGAACGTCAGAGACCTTGAGGCGGTCCGGAATATGAAATTGAGCGATTTCCGTGCCAGAAGTGACGGCAACCTGTTGGCCATATTCAGGGCTCCCCCGACCGGTTCCGGAAGAACCACGAATACAAAATTTATGCTGGTTGACACGGAGGGGAATGCGTTAAACCCGGAGCCGCTGATAGCGTTGCCATCTCCATTTCACATTGCAAGTGACAATCAGGGTGATAATATGCTTCCGATTTCAGCAAGAATTCCACTGCCGTTTTTGGGTTCTTCACGATTCGCGCTAACCAATGATGATGAATTCTATACGGCCCGGACCGATGAATTTTTGATAAAAAAATATGACAGCGAGGGCACCTACCAATTCGCCTTTTATTACCCGGTAAAAGGGCCCCCGTTCGATATGGAATCCTTTATTGAGAGGAAGTCAGGTCCATTGCCTCAATACGCCTTCAAGAATGCATTGGAGGAGGTTGATATACAGATTCCGGAATCCTTCTCGGTAATACAGGATGTAAGGGTGGATGATGAAAACAGGATTTGGGTATCTGTTATGGTCGAATACCCTGAGACAAACGAGTGGTGGATGCTCGGAGAGTCGGGAGAGCTGCTCGCAAAAGTTGTCCTTCCCGATAATGAAACGATCTGTGATATTCAAAACGGGTATCTTTATGCAAAATTTTTTGATTCACAGGGCGATGATCCGGAGAGCTGGGAAAGTAAAGTTATCAAATACAGCATCAACCTGACAGAACGATAACTTCGTAAAGGTCTGTTTCGATATGATTAAGTTTCCTGTCTACCGCTAACACGACCAGATGGACTGCGGGCTCTTTTTGAAGAGCTCTTTGAAATACACAAAAAAATTCAAAAGAAAATTCAGGAGACTTTTCAAGCTTTCCCCTTGCGCTAACAATAGCTTTTGGTAATCTCGGCATTGGTTGGCTATAAGGGCTCAGCCGTTACTAATTAATTGTCATTAACGGAGAAAACCTATGAAACGCAAGAAGCTGAAGTTCATGAACATTGGAGGGCAAGTGCTCACCCGAAGCGACATGAAAAATATTATGGCCGGATCAGGGGGTGGTGGCAGTGCTGAGTGCCAAGCATGTCTGCCTTGTTTTGTAGGTCCTGGAAGTAGTGAGATTGATCAATATATCTGTTGTATGGGCTACGAAACCTGTGAAACTGGTACTTCATTTGTTCAGTGTGATAATCAACCAGCTTTAACATGTTAAGTAATAATTCTGAGTATTGAAAATCAGGTAATATCTGACTGGCAGGACATTTATATCAATAAAATCTAAAACAAATAAACTGAACTATAGTAATATTAATCACTAAAGGAGAATTACTATGAAACGCAAGAAGCTGAAATTTATGGATCTTGGGGGTAAAACCCTTTCGCGAGGAGAAATGAAAAGTATCATGGCCGGTTCTGGCGGTGGTGGTAGCGGAGTTGGTGGTGATGAATGTCAAGCATGCTATTATTGTGATTTACCAGATCAAAGGTATATCTGTTGCATTGGGACTGAAACTTGTGAAAGCGGCAACGGCTATGTAAAATGTGACAGTCAACCAGCATTAGTATGTTACTAAATTAGTAAACAAAGGGTTTTGAGAAGTAATCAAAACCCTTTGTTAATTTAATCTTATGGCAAAGAAAAACATAGCTATTTTAATCATTGTTATACTGACAGCGTGCACTAGAACGCAAAGCAATAGAGATGGAGCCAAACGAATTAATTTTAATAATATCTCTATTTTTCAAATTGAAGAGCTCTTTTCCATATCGAAATTCAACGATGATACCTTTTTTTCACAAATTTCAAATGTTGTCGTAGGTCACGACAAGACTATTTTTGTAAGTGATCCACGGGTTAGTAAAATATTTATGTTTGATCATGAGGGCACCTACCTTGGATATCTCGGTGGTGAAGGCAGGGGTCCTGGAGAGTTTACACATATTGGGGCGATCTCTTTGGTCGCAAAGGATACTCTCCATGTTCTCGACAACAGTCAAATGCGTATAACATTCTTTGCAAAAGAAAATGGCGAGTGGAAATCGGTAAAATATTTTGATGCTCCAGAATCATCTTGGCAATATGGATCAGATATGGTTTTTAAATTTAATGACCTTTACCCTCATTCTAAAGGCTACCTTGCTCGTTTCACTTCCAGTTTTACACCTGTGGATACTGCAAGTCGTGCCTACGCATACTATGCCCTCCATGATTACCAGATGAATTCGGTTAATACTCAGAAATATTTAATGCACACTGTGTCAAATACAATTGTAAAACGAACTGATGGTCGTTCAGTAATTGTGATGCAGCCTCCTATAGGGCATAAACTTTTTTTTGATATTACTTCTGATGGCCGAATGGTAAGCACATGGACTAAAGGCAATCGTATTACCATTCAGAATGTAATAACCAATGATAGTTCAAGTTTCTACTTTCCATCTCAAAAAGTGTTTATAACTGACAAAGAGAAAGATATGCTTATTGAGAACTATATACCTGATCGTGGTCCCACACTAATAAAAAAAGATGAGATAGAAAAAAGAATTCCTAAGTATAAAAGGATAAGCCAAGGGTTACATGTAGATGAAAAGGATCGGATCTGGATTAAAACTCGACCTCGCATTAAAGACGATCCAGAATGGCTTATGTACGGCTTTAAAGGAGAATTATTGGGAGCAGCCCAACATCCAGGAGGTGAAGTTTTGCTTATTCATAATAATCGAATATATGTTAGAAAAATGTCACCACTAGGAGAACCAAAGTTGCATGTTTATGATTTGATTGAATAAATATATCTCGTCCTCATTCTAAATGATCAAAATAAACTAAGTATTCTTAAGTATTCTACGGTCCTAATAAGCCTTTGAAAGGTTTTAATGTGGAGAATATGAGATATGACCATTGATAGTTTAAAATGGGGCTTTATTGCAGTGAGCGATATGAACGTCTATCAATGGTGGGTGTTAAAACTGGATGGCCAATTAATTGCCCGGTTCCACTGGCCGAGAAGTAAACCGATTCAGGTGATCAAGAACGGCTATCTCTACACTCGAGAAACCGAGGAGGAGACCGGGCTTAAGCAAATTGTCAGGTATCGGTTTGAGATGGATTGAGCTAAGAATCATTACAGAAATTTTAATCATTCATGGCTAAGTTCAAAATTTACCGCCAACATGATTAGGTGGACTGCAAATTTTTATTGAAGGGGCTCTTGAAGTAGTCAAAAAAATTCAAGAGAAAATTCAGGAGACTTTTCAAGCTTTCGCCTTGCACTAACAATAGCTTTTGGTAACCTTGGCTTTGGTTGGCTTTAATAGCTCAACCAGTACTAATTAATATTCATTTAAATGGAGAACCTATGAAACGCAAGAGGCTGAAGTTTATGAACATTGGAGATCAAATACTCACCCGAAGCGACATGAAAAATATTATGGCGGGATCAGGTGGTACATGCTATTGTACTCACAATGGTTGTGCTGCACACTTAGATCAGGGAGGTTCAGGATGGGAATTGACACTACATTGCAGTGGAGATACTGAACCATCTGAGTATTCAGGTAGTGGTCAATATTCAGGTACTATTTGTGATGGGGAGTGCCCATAATATATATAACTCCCGGACTGGATTTTAATTCCAGTCCGGGTTATCTATCGTTTTAATCTTTTTATCTCGAATATTAATATTGTCTTTTAAAAATTTTTGACCAAGTATTCTAAATTCACCTCAAGTTAAAATTGAAATGTAGAAAGTTTAGTTGAAGGTGTACTCGTAATCACACTGGCTGAGCTGATAGATCGGGACTAGTATTCAAAGGAATCGATCTTCAATATCAGTCAAATCAAATTACATCGAGGTAATGGTTGCCGGAGTATCCGTGGTGAGAATTAGTTTTAGTTACTAGATTAGCTGATAATTATTTAATGAGGGTTAGCATTAAATATTAATTCATGTATTAAAATGATCTTTAAGTTTAAATACATTTTGGCTACGGTTATAGTTGTTGTATTATCTGGTTGCCTATCTGAATCCGCTGAACTCCCTAAAACCAAAAATGCAACGTTAAATGAACTGTTGCAAAGTGCCCCATCTTCTGTAGTTCACCTTAATAATATAACGGTTGATACATTGTTTGCTACCGAGAAACATACACTGGCAAATAGTCGAACATCTTCAGTTTCGCCAACGGCACGGCTGGGACGGGTAACTGGCTTGGTTAAAGAGGATGATACTCTCTATGTTGCTGACAGTCAGCAAGGTTGTATATGGGCCATAGACAGACAAGGGAATCTTTGTCGTAAAATAGGCCGGAGCGGCAGGGGGCCCGGGGAATTTGGTAGTTTTATAGGACTGAAGAAAAATAGCCATCATCTTTACACATTAGATGTTTCGAATGCCCGCATACAAATATTTGATTCAAATTTTAATCTTCAAACTACTTTTAGCCATGTAATTCATGCAGGAGGCGTATCGGGTTACAAGTCGATTAGTATCACAGATTCATTGTTGTACATGCCGGCAAGCGGAAGGGCTGATAGTTTAATTACGGCATATCGGGTAACTCCACCGTTTGATTCACTCACTTCATTTTACCCGCGTCTTATTCCACGAGGTATGCAACCCGGACCTTATAATAGTTATCAAATTGATTCAAACAAACAGGGCGAAGTGGTGGTTTCGAATACCGGCCTTCCATATATCTTTTTCTTCAACAGTAATCAGCAACTTAAACTGGTTATTTATGTAAAGTTCCCCGAAAAGGATATTCCAGGTAACCCATCGGTGGAGCCTATTGATAAAGTTGCCCGAAATATGTCTGAAGCAATCAGTGTAAAAAGGTTAATCGGAAAACTATATCTGGCAGATGATCGGTCTTTATATTTTACAAACAGTGGTAAACTTTATCATTTGACCTATAATGCAGAAGAGAATGAATACCGGACACAATCGGCAAAATTTTTTACGTTCCGAAATCCCCAAAAGCACGAGGAAAACCCTAACGGTATTAATCCTACGAACATGACGGTCGATGAAGATAATAATACAGTATATTTGGGATCAATTTTTAATGAATTTATTTACCAATTTAATTTGCATTAAACCTATATCACAAGTTCAGAGGATAATCATTAGAAGTGTATTGAAAATAATATGAGCAGATTCAAAATCTACCGCCAACACGACCAGATGGACTGCGGGTTATTTTTGAAGAGCTCTTTGAAATACACAAAAAATTCAAGAGAAAATTCAGGAGACTTTTCAAGCTTTCGCCTTGCACTAACAATAGCTTTTGGTAACCTTGGCTTTGGTTGGTTTTAATAGCTCAACCAGTACTAATTAATTTTCATTTAAAAGGAGAACTATGAAACGCAAGAGGCTGAAGTTTATGAACATTGGGGATCAAGTCCTTACGCGACGAGAAATGAAAAGCATCATGGCTGGTTCCGGCAGTGGTGGAAGTGACTATTGTGGAAATATATATTGTGATGTGGGAGGAAATCAGATGTGGTTTGGCTCCGGTTGTGGTGACCAAGTTATGATTGATAGTTTAGATAATTGTGGGCTTGAAGCCGCATTACAAGGTTCAGGTACAACTTGTAACGGATGTGCTCGGTTTTCATAATTGATCAAGGATTAGCAAGTAGGTAACATTTAACCCTCATTCTTTTTATGGATGAGGGTTAAAAAGACTTTTACTATGATTACTATTGATTCTATCACCTCATGAAAGAAAAGGTTCTTCTACTTTTAATGATTATTACCTGGGGATGTATACCTCAAAAAAAGAAAGAACTCCCCAAAGAGGTTCAAGAAGTGAAAAATCTGACGGTGCATGCGGCCGATACCCAGCCAACTTTTGAAATAACCCTGGAAAAAGTAATCAGTTTTGGCAGTTCCGACGATGTATTGATCGGACGACTGGGCGATGTGGCAGTTGATGATTCGGGACGGGTTTTTATTGCAGATGTACAAAAACAGTTAATTAATGTTTTTGGACCCGACGGTCGGTTTATTACTCAACTTGGAAGAGAGGGAAAGGGCCCAAGTGAATTTAGTTATATAAAAAGGTTACAGGTACGTAATGATCATTTATATGCCTCTGATGCTAATTTTGGTATAAGGAAGGTAGGTGTGTTTACACTCGATACTCTTGCCGGTCATAAAACCATTATTCTTGCCAGAAATAAAGGAAACTACCAGTCATTGAATATGACCTATCCCGGTATAGATAGAATATTCGTGAGAAATAATGGCACCTACCTTGCCGAATTTATATCGGATAGCGCTAAACCAACACGAAAATGGCAAAATGTTGAAATAAGGGGGCTACTGTATTCTCTCGACAGATCCGGAAAAATAGCATCGGATAAACTATTCGAATTCAAAAAGGAAATACGTACTTATCATTTGGGATTATCGCCCATTGAGCCATTTTTCGGAAACGCACTGACCGCCCTTTCAAGTGACAACAGCATTTACTGGGCAGGGCCGGATTATTTTTTGATTAAAGAATATAGCCCGGAGGGAGCCTACCGACATGCTTTTTATTATCCGCATAAGAAAATATCCTTAACACGGGAATCTGCCATTGAAGCAGGAGTACCTGATTTATATATCAAGAACATGAGATCAATGGACCTTCCCGAATCTTGGCCGGTTCTCAGAGACATGAAAATAGACGATCGGGACCGACTCTGGGTTGCCACGACGGTGAAAAATATGAAAGTACACCAGTGGTGGGTGTTAAAACAGGATGGCCAATTAATCGCTAGATTCAACTGGCCGAGAAGTAAACCGATTCAGGTGATCAAGAACGGCTATCTCTACACTCGAGAAACCGAGGAGGAGACCGGGCTAGAGCAAATAGTCAGGTACCGGTTTAAGATGGATTGAGCTAAGGTAAGGATCATTACAAGAATTTTCATTATTCATGGCTAAGTTCAAAATCTACCGCCAACACGACCAGATGGACTGCGGGCCCACCTGCCTGCGAATGGTTGCCAAGCATCACGGAAGAAATTATACGCTGGAGACGCTGCGCAAAAAGAGCGGTATCAACCGGGAGGGAGTGTCACTGCTGGGTATCAGTGAGGCGGCCGAGAGCATCGGGCTTCGTACAGTGGGAGCCAAACTGACCTGGCAACAGCTGAAAGACCAGGCGCCGATGCCCTGCATTGTGTACTGGGATCAATATCACTTTGTCGTAGTCTATCGCATCAAGGGAGACAAAGTATATGTAGCGGACCCGGACCGGGGGCGCATCACCTACACCAAAGAGGAGTTCCTGCAAAATTGGCTAAACGCTAAGGAAAACGGGCGAAGTACCGGTATAGTTCTGCTGTTGTACACCACGCCAAAGTTTTATGAGCGGACTGGTGAAAAAAGGAAGGGCCTCAATTTCGAGATTATCCTCCAGTACATCCTGCCCTACAAAAACCTGTTGTTTCAGATCGCTTTGGGCCTGCTGGCGGGCAGCATACTTCAGCTTATTTTCCCGTTTCTTACGCAGGCGGTCGTCGATATCGGTATTAATACGCGCGATCTGAACTTTATCTACCTGGTACTCATCGCCCAGGTGATGCTTTTCCTTGGGCGTACCTCGGTAGAATTCATCCGGTCGTGGATTCTCCTGCATATGAACACCCGTATCAACGTCTCCATCCTTGCAGATTTTTTGATAAAGTTGATGAAGCTGCCGATGCCCTTTTTTGACACCAAGATGGTGGGCGATATCATGCAGCGGATGGAGGATCACCGGCGCATTCAGTCCTTCCTGACGGGGCAAACACTGGGTACACTTTTCTCTTTTGTCAACCTGTTGGTGTATTCCGTTGTGCTGGTTTACTACAACCTCACTATCTTCTTTGTATTCCTGGTCTGCAGTACGCTCTATGTGACCTGGGTTCTGCTTTTCCTCAAAAAGCGAAGAGAGCTGGATCATCAGCGGTTCGGGATCTCCTCCAGCGACCAAAGCAAGGTCATACAGCTAATCCAGGGGATGCAGTCCATAAAGCTCAATAACTGTGAGCGGCAAAAAAGGTGGGAATGGGAACGGCTGCAGGCCCGCCTGTTCCGCTATCGGGTCAGCAACCTGAAGCTGAACCAGTATCAGCAGGGCGGCGCGTTTTTCATAAACGAGGGTAAAAACATTGCCATTACGTTTATTGCAGCGGTAGCGGTGGTCAACGGGCAGTTGACGCTGGGGGCCATGATGGCCATTCAATACATCATCGGCCAGTTGAATAGTCCCATTTCGCAGCTTATCAGTTTTGTCCAGTCGGCCCAGGATGCACATATTAGCTTGGAAAGACTCAATGAAGTGCATGAAAAAGAGGATGAGGAACCGGAAGACAAGATTTTTGTTCATCGCCTCCCCGAGCAAAAAAATATCACCCTTGAAAACCTGACGTTTACCTATCCCGGTGCCGGCAATGAACCGGTTGTAAAGGGAGTTGACCTACAGATCCCGGAAGGTAAAACCACAGCACTGGTCGGTATGAGCGGGTGTGGGAAGACAACGTTGCTAAAAATACTGCTCAAATTTTATCAACCGGAAAAAGGACAAATTCGACTGGGAGATCGCAATTTTAGTATGATCAGCCCAAGAACCTGGCGAAGTCACTGCGGGGTTGTCATGCAGGACGGGTACATCTTTTCTGATAGCATAACAGGCAATATTGCCGTTGGGGAGGAACACCCTGACCTGAAGAAAGTAGAGGATGCCGCAGAAGTGGCAAATATCCATCAATTTATTGAATCCCTGCCCCTGGGATATAATACCAAAATCGGCTCCGAAGGAAATGGCATCAGCGAAGGACAAAAACAGCGAATCCTGATTGCACGGGCGGTGTACAAAGACCCGCAGTTCATCTTTTTGGATGAAGCCACCAACGCCCTGGATGCTAATAATGAGCGGAGAATCATGGGAAACTTGGAGGATTTCCTGGAGGGGCGAACGGTCATTGTAGTAGCGCACCGCCTGAGTACGGTAAAAAATGCTGATAACATTGTAGTCCTGGAGGATGGGGAGCTCAGTGAGCAGGGTACCCATATCGAACTTTTAGATTCTGAAGGGGCCTACTTCGACCTTGTGGAAAATCAACTGGAGCTGGATGGGCAGACGAGTTAAAGGTTACTGGTTGAATGTTGAAAGTTACAAGTTTGTGTCAACCTTCAACCTGTAACCTTCAACATTTAACTTTCAACATCGATAACCTGATGGACGTAATAGATAGCCAGAATCAAAACGGGGCCCCATCGCCCGAACATAAGAGCGAGTTGTCAGAAGTGGACGTGCGAAGTAACGAGATACAGGAGATAATTGGTCGCCCGCCCCACTGGTTGATACGCTGGGGGATTACCGCGTTTTTCGGTGTTTTACTGCTGATAGGCTTGTCGGCCTGGACCATCAAATACCCTGAAACCGTGAAAGCCCCTCTGAAGCTTACGGCCATTAATGCTCCCAAAACGTTGCAAAGCAGCGTAGATGGCAAGCTGATCAGGTTGCTTCATCCCAACAATACAAAGGTAGCCCAAAATGAGATCCTGGCCTGGCTGGAAAGTACCGCGGACCACCGACAGGTTCTATCGCTGGCATCCCGGGTAGACAGTATGCGTGCCTGGTTGGGGAAGAGTAGGCTGGAAAAGTTTGACACAGTGCATCTCACCAAATTTTCCAACCTGGGAGAGCTGCAGAGAGATTTCCAATCCTTTGAGCAGGCGTTCCGCCAATTTGTGTCGTACCTGCCCGGTGGGTTCTACAGTCAAAAGAGAAAGAGCCTGCAGCAGGAGCTGCAATACACCAAACAGCTTCTTGCCAAATTGAAGCAGCAGAAAGAAATTCAGCAAGCGGACCTGGAAGTGGCACAGCAGAAATATGAGGCTCAGAAAAAGTTGGCAGAAAAAGATTTGATCGCTCCCATCGAATTTGCCCAGCAGGAAAGTGAGTACCATGCCAGCCGGCTGCCCCTGCAACAAACCGAATCCTCCATCATCCGAAACCATGCTGAGCAGGCAGCAAAAAGGCAGCAGTTGCTGGAGTTGGAACAAGAGATGGACCAGCAGAAGGCCGTATTTTTACAGGCATTGAACACACTGAAAAGTGCTGTCGAGGAGTGGGAAGACCAGTTTATGATCGTTGCCCCGGTCTCCGGGAAGTTGATTTATGCCGGGATCTTACAGGAAAACCAGACGCTGAGGGCTGGCCAGGAAGTCTTTTATGTCCAGCCGGAAAACACCCGCTTTTTCGGTGAGATGCCCATAACCCAAAACTCTTTTGGGAAGGTCAGGGTAGGCCAGCAGGTGCAAGTTCGTTTTAGCAGTTACCCCTACCAGGAGTTCGGCAAAGTAATTGGCACGCTTGATTACCTTTCTGATGTGCCGGTTCAGGACAGCGTATTCCTGGGAAAAGTAAAGTTCCCGGAAGGACTTACCACCAATTATAATAGAGAACTGAAGCCCCGAAATGGCATGATGGGACAGGCGGAGATTATCACCCAGGATATGCGATTGCTTGAGCGTTTTTATAACAATATTGCCAAACAGCTCAGATAATTTTGAACATTTATAGCTTGAGGTAAGCTTCCGGGAAATTACTATTAGAGATGTACCTTGTGAACTAGTAGTTTAGATTTGTTTCATTCTTAACTTTAAGAACTAGAAACCAGCAATTATGAGAGAAACGTCATACATCAGCGCCCTATGTATTTTGTTATTAGCCTACTTGTTCGGTGGATGTAGTCAGGAAACATCTCCTGCTACTTCTGGTAACGCGGACAGGAAAGAACTCACCGAATACGAAGTTGTCCCGGCTCCGGATGATTATCTGCTGGGCCTGCCGGTCAGGCTCAAATATGAGGGGGCGACCGGTAACCTGTTTATTCAAGATCTCGATCAAAAAAAAGTGGTTGAAATGGATATGGGCGGGGAAGTTATCGCCGAATTTGGAGGAGAAGGGAGAGGTCTTGTTAACTGAGAACTTTTTTATCAGGGGAGGCCACCTCTATATTGTTGATCCCAGGCAATATGTAATTCACAAATATGACCGGGATGGGAGTGTAGTCTCTACCCTGAAGTATGAGGACCTGCTGGTACAACAAGACCGCGGTGGTTCGGGAGGGCCCCCGCCCCCACCGGAACCGATTCTTGACGATAATAACAATCATCCTTACATAACGCTCAAAGGGAATGTGTTGCTGCCTGCTCACAAGGGCGGCGAGACCCTGTTTGAGTTACGAGACTGGCAGGGCAATCACCTGGCCGATATCGGGGAGATACCGGAAGGATATGACCCAATGCAGGAAAGAGAGCGAATTCGTGCGGCCGTAGCAAACCGCCAGGTGCCCCGCACCGATTTGCACCAGGCTTTTCCGGTAAGCGACCGTTCAAACCCAGGGGAACTGTTTATGGTGTACAGTGCCATCCCAAAGATTGCCAAATACGATATGTCCGGCCATAAGTTATGGGAGCGTGAGATCCCGGACACACCTGAAATAGATTCTCTTGTATCTGACCTGGTATATGTGATGAATGAATACAATTATCGGAATGCTCCCAGGCACAGGAAATACGTATGGGGCACAAGCAGCCCGGCGGGCGATTTGTACCTGTCTACCTATACTAATTCCAGCAACCCGAAGAGTCATCGCCCGCTATGGATCCATCAGTTTAGTTCTGAGGGCGAATTGATTCGCCGATATAAGCTGCAATCAGAAGACGAGCTTTCTTATTTTCCCAGCATCGACCACAGCGGGCGCCGGATTTTTACCATCTTGAAAGAGGGGCTGGAAATCAGAGCATACACGTTTTGAATCTATGTTTTAAGAACCCTTTGGAAAAGAACTTTCTATTCTACTAATTAACTAGTATTTAAAGTGTTGGTTTAATCAAAACCGAAAAAATATTAAGGGATGCGCATAAAAGAGACACGGGGGGTAGCTTTCGTTCATACCATCATTTCAACTGTATTAATTGTCCTTAGCGCCGGATGCAGCCAGTCGGGAAATCAGCCACCGGAACCCGACCAGTTGTCTCTGCAGTTTGAGGAGGAGTTGGCAATTGGGAGCGATACGAGCGCGTCGCTGGATGCCCAGCTGGCTTCGCCGGCCGAAGTGCGAACCGACAACGAGGGCAACATCTACGTTTCGGATCGAGGAGCCTCCGAAATCAAGGTTTTTGATGCAGAGGGTAACTTTCAGCACTCCATCGGGCAGGAGGGAGACGGTCCCGGTGAATTTGGAACCATAACGGCCATTGAGATCAACAACCAGGATGCATTGATCGTAATGGATGAATCCAACCAACGGGCCACTTGGTTTTCAACTTCTGGAGAAGTAGTAAAAAATCGATCATTAAAGGAGGAGTATTGGGCATGGCCACGGTATGGAAACTTCCGTCAATTGTCGGATAGCAGGTATATTTCACTTCGAAAAATGCGGGAAATACCCGGTACGACTGACCCGGATAAGCTTAGGCTGCAATCAAACCTACTCCACCTTTATGACGGGGATATTGAAAACCATATCGGTTCATTTGCCCACATAGACATCCTGGGACAACCGGATAATGGATTTATCGATATGTATATGTCTACCGTTAACCCGGGAAATGTAGAACCGGTTGAAGGAGGAACTCTTTGGTATGCCCCGGGAATTTACGACGGCCAAATATACAGGTTTCCAGATGATCTGGGGGGCTGGTCAACGGTTCAAACCGTTCAGGGTAACATGATTCCCAAAGAGTCAGTCATCGTAGATTCAGAAGCTGTAGGAAGCATCGCGATTGTAACTTATACACAGAAGGGAACAAACTCATTCACCGGTTACATCAATAGTGAAAGCCTCGGATTATTCCAGCTCGCGGATGGGCGCATGGTTCATATCAGCAGCCAGTTGAATGATAGCAAAAGCAGCAGGGTTACCGTTGTGGAAGTATTCAGCCCTGAGGGAGAACTCCAGGGCGTGGGTCGACTGGAGTCGTTTACCTATCCCAAAACAGATAGAACCACCTCCATAGAATCGATATATAAAGACCAGGATGACCGCTTCTATTTTGTGGATACCGATGGCATCCCGGTAGTGAGAGTGGGGCAGATCAGGGGAATTTAGAATTAGGAATGAAAAATTAAAATTAAAGTGATTTGGACTTTTTCTTTAAATCAGGCTTTAATTCAATATGCTCAGAAACAAAAGCTGGTCATCCCCCAAGCCCCCTTCTGAGTTCACGGATTGCTTTTGCGCCGGTATTGCCAAAAGGGGGACTCCTTATTTTCCTGTTATCAAACCTGGTTTAACCTTGCTCACTTCCGTCCGCTCTGCGGCGGAAGTCCCTCTGACGCTCCGCGTCTTATACTGGACGCGGAGCGTCCCAACAGGTCCCAACGCAGAGCATTGGGACTAAGCGTGGGGATATTAAATCTTATATCGAAACTGACGTTATTTATGATTTTAATGGGGTCAATCCTAATTCACCCTCCGCCCTATGGTAAATTTCGCTGGAAAAGTGAATGGAGCCGTAACGTTAAGAAATCATTGTTGTTTGAGATCCGGAGTTTTCCACCGGATCGAGTTTCAATGATTTTAGTGAAGGCGAAGTGAACAAAGCGACAATTTACTTCGGCGGTGATTTTTTTGATTCGTTTTTTTATCACTAAAAAAATGAATACCATATTTGAAAAAGTCTCTCGGTTATTGGTAGGCGGCTTTTTGGGGGGCTTCAGCCCGACTCCCGGCGGATTTACTTCATCGAAAAAATGAACACTACAAACGGGGAAAAGTTTCGGTTAACAACCAGGAAGTGCGAGCAGTTTATGCACTTTCAATGAGCAGTCCCGACCGGGGATCTCACAAGGGTATTGGGCCGCATGCTTTGATCATTGTGGTAGTGCCGGCGTACCAGGATCAGGATAAAACTAGAAAGCAATTAAATTTATAACCGGGGGCTTTCAATTGTGAAGCCTCCTTTATTTCCAGGGCCTATGCCACCATCCATTAAATATTTCCAAAGGCTACCGCCAACCATACTACTTTGCTTGTTCCTTGTTCATTGCTCGAATAATTCCGGGCCTGAACATATTCGCATCCTCGAGGAAACGCCCCAACATATTCAGGAAGTTGAAAACCTTTCCGTTTATCCGGGAGATTCGGATCCCCTCTATTCTATGCAACTCATCCCGGAAAAGACGTATGGAGAAACAGGGGAATCCTATTTATCGCATATTCAGGGATGTGGATGATGAGGGCAGGGTAATCATTTGGGATATTGATATGGACGGTGGCGGATTTCCTCCCCGAAACCGCCTCTATGTATACAATCCCGATGGCACATACTATACCCAAATCGGTAGAACCGGCAGAGGACCAGGTGAGTTTGGAATGCTGGTTACTATGCACGCCACGGCTGGCAGCGTGTTTGCTCTTGATCACACCAATAAACGTATGAATATGTACAATACGAACGATTACTCTTTTGAACGATCGACGGTTGTTGAGCAGTGGAGCGTCAGAAAGCATGAGGCCGTTCGGGATTTGGGATTCGCAAATCTTTATACCAGAAATGATGGAAATCACATTGCAAAATTTATTGAGAGAGTCACTGATACCAGCAGGCCAGTATCTAAATACCTGCTGATTGACACAGATGGAAATGCGTTGAATTTTGATCCTCTTGTATTCACAGCCAGCCCTTCGATCAGGCCGCATACAACACCGCCGGGGCCCTCTGTACCCTTGCCATTTATGGGAAATACAATTATAGCCCTGTCCGGTAAAAATGCATTATACTCGGCCTGAACTCAAGATTTTTTGATCAAAAGTATGATCCCAAGGGTGCCTACCAATCCGCTATTTATTACTCGGTCAAAGGGTCGCCGTTTGATCTCAGCTGAGAAGGCCAACTATAACCAACAGGATGTCATAAACGCATTGGATGAAGTTGATGAAGAGCTGCCCGAATCGAACCCGGTCATAGCTGATATGAAGGTTGATGATGAAAACAGGATCTAGGTGGCCGTGCCTACGAAAGTAGAGGGTGAGACCTATGAATGGTGGATTCTAAAAGAATCAGGCGAACTGCTTGCAAAGTTGTTACTCCAAAGCGATCAACCAATTTACGACATCAAAAACGGGTACTTCTACAGCAAAAAAATCAATAAAGAAACGGGCGCTGAGTATGTGGTTAAGTACCGAATTGAACTGACGGAAAAGTAATGAATAAACAGAAGTCTCTACAGGCTTTATTCCATCCTGAGGGGTTTGATGCCAATACGACCAAATGAACTGCGGCCGCCACTTTCTGCAGATGGTTATAAGTCATCACGTAAAAATGATATTCTTGAGACAAAGCTTATTAAAAACAAGGTTGTATTCGAAGAGAGCACCTTTAGGATCTGTACAAAAAATTCAAGGGAAAATTCAGGAGCTTTTTCAAGTGATCGCCTTGCACTAACAACGGCTTTTGGTAACCTTGGCATGGGTTGGATTCAAGAGCCCAACAATTACCAATTAATTTTCATTAACGGAGAACACCTATGAAACGTAAGAAGCTTAAGTTTATGGATCTTGGGGATAACACCCTTTCACGAGGGGAAATGAAAAGCATTATGGCCGGTTCCGGAGGTGGCGGTAGCGGTTGTGGTTGTGGGGATGCCACATGCACGGATTTGGATTCAGGTTTTTTGTGTCAATCATGTTGTAATACGCTCTACAACTGTTATGAGCGGAGATGTGGGCAACAGGAATGTCTGGCGCCTGGAGCTAATAGTAATGCGTGTGTTCAAGAAGTAAGTTCGTTACATGCCCAGTGTATCAGCAATTGTCCGGTAACGCCATATTAACTCTGTCTGGTTTGTTTATTCATCAGGGTTAGAATTATACTCTCTGCCATGAATCGACTTTTCGTCGCATTTGTAAGTCTTTTCCTTGCAAGCTGCTCAGGTGAACACGGTCGGGTTCAAGAGGATATTCCTGATCATGTTCATGAAACTGAGAACCTTACCATCTTCCCCCTCGATACCGAACCGGTGTACGATATTGAGCTGCTTCCCGAACAGACGTTTGGGGATACTGGAGAGCCGTACTTGAGGAATGTCATGGACAGTCGTGTGGATGACAAAGGTCGCGTGCTGATTAAGGAGCTGATAAGTATAAACGAACAGCCGCTTCATGTTTACAACCCTGATGGATCTTACCGTACGCAAGTTGGCAGGATTGGAAGAGGGCCGGGTGAATACGGTATGGTTTCCACTTTTTCCGTGAGTGCGGACAAGCTCTTTGTGTATGATCAGTCGAACAGACGCCTGAATATCTATGATTCAGAGACCTACACGTTTGAGGGAACCGTCAAGCTGGAGGATTGGAGTGTTTGGAACCATGAAGCCGAGCAGAATATGAGACTCTTTAGGTTTTATACCAGAGATGATGGCAATCTTATCGCACATTTCTATAATGGCCTTAATCCAACGGCAGATTCCGTTCGCCAGACGTTTATGCTGGTCAATTCAGATGGGGATGTCCTGAATCCCGAACTGCTGGAAATTCCAGACGGATACTCTATAATGAGAGGCGGACAGAGGATGCGACTGGTAGTCCCATCTGTTATTGGAGGAAGTTCGATATTTGCTCTGTCGGGTGACGGAACGATGTATGCGGCCGGGCCTGATGGTTTCTTGATCAAGAAATTTGATGACCAGGGAAGGTATCAATCAGCCTTTTACTACCCGGTCAAGGCCCCGCCACATGATTATGAGTCATCATTTGGGGGTGGGGGCACAAGTGCAAATGCTCCGAGTTCCATCAGACAACAGCCTTCTCATACGGGTGAAATTGAGGTTCCCGATACAAATCCGGTTTTCGTAGAAATGAGGGCTGATGATGAAAACAGGATTTGGGTAAGAGTGAGAACAGAAGACCAAGTCACAGAATGGTGGGTGCTGGATCATTCAGGAAAATTGCTTGCGAGATTTCACTGGCCTCGCAGGATTTATGAGATACAAAATGGATATCTCTATTCAGGATTTAGTGGGTTTGGTGAGGAAGCAGGGAAAGTTATTCGATACAGAATCGAATTAACAGAACGATGATAACCATCCAAACTCATTGTGACTAACTCCCGCGGGAGTACAGGGACTCTACGAGATCCTGAAAGAGATACTGAATCAAGTTCGGCACAATGGTTCAGGCTTTATGTTAAAAAAAGGGGACCATCCCCTGGATTCGTCTTACATTCTTTCCTGTAATCCTGTTTAACAAATCAGAGGAGGTCCTCATGTCTCGCCTGCAATCTACGAAACTTGATTTTA
>NZ_JAMQKA010000053.1:0-45493 GCF_031569985.1 Aliifodinibius sp. S!AR15-10
GCAAGATCTCCAAACAGGGCAATGCCCATATCCGACGGGCCCTCTATATGCCAGCGGTCAGTGCCAGCCAGCATAACCGGGCCCTGCGGGTCTTCTACCAGCGATTGGTCGCCAAGCATCCGGACCATAAAAAGATTGCGCTGACCGCCGTCATGCGGAAACTGCTGCTGCTCATTTACAGCCTGTGGAAAAGTGGGCAGTGCTACGATGAGGAGTTCCATTACCAGCAAATAACCAAAGCAGCCTAACTTAGTTAAGTTTCTCAGCTCCGCTTAGCTTGACTTTGGACACAGTACCTTTATTGCAAGTGAAATGGACGCCAGCTACCTAGCAGACAACATCCTCTTTTTGCGATACCTCGAGTTCAAGGGAGAGCTCAGGAAAGCCACGGGCGTACTGAAGAAAAGATTAAGTAAATTCGAGCATTCAATCAGAGAGTTTAAAATTACCGGCAATGGAATAGCAGTGGGAGAACCACTTACAGATCTGAATGGCATTTTATCCGGTCAGCCGAAACAAAATCAATAACTAAATTGGAGTTTAGGGTTCCATAACGCCTATATGAATTTTAATCTTAGCAGCTCTCCTCCCCGAATTTTCCTAAACCTTTCAAATCCGACGGAAGAGCAGATGGTTCGGCGGTTTTTTCCTGACAACTATGAATTCGACCTCGCCTCTGACCATGTTACCAGTAATCATGATTTGGGAATTGTTAATATAAAATACCTCAAAAAAAACAACAGTGACCTGTCTCTTCTAAAAAATGATCTAGAACCACTTTTCCTGCCCCTTGTCTTAGTAGGACGAGAGACGGTAATCGATCGGGTTAATGCAAATGACTGGAATATCCTTGACGACTTTTTTCCCACCCCGGTGTCCGCTAATATTTTTAAAATAAGAGTTAAAAGCCTGTTAAATCTCCGGCAAAAGTCGATCAAATTGAACAGGGAGAATAATTTATCCCATAAGGCAATCAATGCTATTGAGGCCGGCATTGTCATTACTGACGCCACCAAAGATGACAACCCGATCACATTCAGCAACAAGGGATTTAAAAAGATGACTGGCTATAAGCATGAAGAAGTGATAGGCAAAAACTGCCGTTTCCTTCAAAAAAACGACCGAGACCAGAAAGCCTTGCAGAAAATTCGGGGCGCCATTGCTGAGAGCAGGCATGAAAAGGTGATACTGCGTAACTACAGGAAGGATGGGTCCCTCTTCTGGAATGAGCTTTCAATCTCTCCCATCAAGGATTGTGACGGGAAAAATGAATATTTTGTGGGAGTTCAAAACGATGTTACGGACCTGATCAAAGCACGTGATAAACTTGAGGGATTAGTAGAGGAAAAAGAGACGTTATTGAAAGAGGTTCATCATCGTATTAAAAATAACCTTGCTGTAATCGTTGCCCTCCTTGAACTTAAAATATTAAATATTGCCGATCCCAAAATTGTTGAGACCCTGCATGAAACGAAAAACCGGATTTTTTCAATAGCGAAGGTACATGAATTACTCTATGAGCATAATAACCTTCATAGTATCCGTTTCGATATTTATATAGAGAAACTAACCACGCATCTTCGCGAGACCTATCGCAGCAATGAAAAAAACATTGAATTCAGACTTTCACTGGAGCAGGCAACACTCAACCTGAACCAGGCTGTACCTTGTGGAATGTTGCTCAGCGAGCTTATCACAAATTCCATAAAACATGCTTTCAACCATAAAAACGAGGGAAAAATAACAATATCACTAGCTGAATCGGACGGCACATTTTACCTAAGTGTAAAGGATACCGGCGATGGGGTCGTCAATGATTCAGATATAGATACCCTTCTTGTCTTGGAGGACTCTATCATCAACACGCTGTTAAAACAGCTTGGGGCAGAGTGGAATATTGAGGCAGAAAAGGGACTAACATTTTCTTTTCATTTTGAACCTGGCTCCTATACCGGTCCATCAAATGAACTCTAAACTGGTTATGAAATACGCACAAATCAAAGCCAGGTTAAACTTCACGTCACATCACACGCCTTGCCCCCAGGTAACGATTGGCCCAATAGCTGTCATATATGCTGCTCATGGTCACCCCTTCGGAGGTTGAGGCGTGCAAAAACTCCCCGTCTTCTATCAAAATACCGACATGGAATGTTCTGCGTCCCGTTTTAAAAAAGACGAGATCACCGGTTCGAACCGAACGACGCCGTATGCCCTCGCCTTTGGTGAGTAAGCGGCGGGTATGCTTTGGCAGGTTAACCCCAAAATACTCGTCAAATACAATGCTGACAAAGGAGGAGCAATCCACCCCTGAGGATGAGCGGCCTCCCAGCCTGTACGGGGTGCCCTTCCAGTCGCGGTAGGCTTGCCGGAGTGAAACCTTGGCAGATTCATATTTGCTTACACGATAGGCGGTGGGCGTATCTCCTGAACTACTGCTTCCAGAAGGAGGAACAGTTCGACGGGAAATACCACAGGCCGTTAAAAAAGTGGCCAGCAATATGTAGATGATAACATGTTTCATGGGTTTAAATCCACGCGAGGGTCTACATTCTCATGTAAATGATCTATATTAAACGGATAAATTACAACCTGAAAAAGTTCGATTCGATACAACTATGCGACTTTTGGTAAATGTAGACCATGTAGCCACACTCCGTAACGCCCGAGGTGAGGGTTATCCCGATCCGGTAGAAGCGGCCAGAGTATGCGAAGAAGCCGGGGCGGCGGGAATCGTCTTTCACCTCCGTAAAGACCGACGCCATATCCGCGAAGCCGATGTGTACCGCCTGAAAGAAAATGTAAAAGGGATCCTGGATTTCGAGATGGCCGCCACCAAGGAGATGATTGAAACCAGCATCGATGTGAATCCGCACCTCATCACGCTGGTACCGGAAAGTCGCGAAGAACTTACGACCGAAGGCGGGCTTAGCATGGATACGGTTTTTGAGGATTTCAAAAGCCGCGTTTTCCCCAAAATCCGGGAAACCGACATCGAGATCAGCCTGTTTGTGGATCCAAACCCGGGAGATATTGAGAAAGCGGCAGAGCTGGGCAGCGATGCCGTAGAACTGCATACCGGTACTTATGCCAACGCACGCACCGAGGAGGCCCAAAAACATGAACTGCACCGCCTGAAAGAAGCGGCGGAACAGGCACACAAGCTGGGTATGAAAGTGAATGCCGGGCACGGTCTCAACCTGAATAATACAGAAGCACTGGTGCAAACTGTGCCCCACCTGCACGATATAAGCATTGGGCACGCGCTGGTATCGAGTGCCGTTTTTATGGGACTGGAAAACACAGTAAAAGCGTTTTTGGAGATAATGGAAAAGTATAATTAACACGTTTGCGGCTAGATCAAATGCCTAGAAAGGTATAAATACTCTCCGCGTCATCCCGGATCTCCAAAAGCTGCCAGAAATCTCGTGGAGCCTTCTAGCGTTGATAACATTGTCTAATCAGATCAACGTAATGATTCCTTGAGAGATCCTGAAACAAGTTCAGGATGACACAGATCTATTTTTTTAGCCGCTAAAGGCATTAACCAGGATAATGACCACTTTGATAACTTGCTTTCTACCAGGAAAAGAAACTCAGAGAAGGAACTCCTAATGTTGGGAGGGAGTTGAACTCCGACCCAAATACACCAAGCTAATTTTGATTTTACATCATACCTAGATGACAAAAAAAGAAGAAAATAAAGAACACAAATCCGGCTATGTAGCTATCGTAGGCAAGCCCAATGCGGGTAAATCCACGCTAATGAACCAGATTTTGGGCAGCAAAATTTCTATTACCACGCCCAAACCGCAGACGACACGCCACCAGATTATCGGCATCCACTCGGAGGAAAACCTGCAGATCATCTTCCTGGATACGCCCGGTATCATCCACCCGCGCTACGAGCTGCAAAAAGCGATGATGAGCTTCGTCGACCGGGCGCGCAGCGATGCAGATATCGTGCTATTCCTGGTAGAGGCCGGGGAAAATCGCATGCCCGATTATGCGTTTGACGTGTTCAAAACCATGAACAAGCCGATTGTGCTGGTGGTCAACAAAATGGACACCAGCAGCAGGGAGCAGGAAAAGGAGATGGTAGAATCGCTGAACGAATCCTACCGCTTTGCAGATACGGTTTATATCTCGGCATTAACGGGCGAAGGCGTCCCTGAGCTGATGAACATCATCTATGACAATCTGAAACCGGGCCCGCCCTACTATCCCAAGGAGATGCTAAGCGAGCAGCCTGTACGCTTTTTTGTGGCCGAGCTCATCCGCGAGCAGCTTTTTATGCAGTTTGAACAGGAGATCCCTTACTCCAGCACCGTGGATGTCATCCAGTATGACGAGCGGGAAGACTTGGATTATATAAACGCCGAGGTGATTGTTAATCGCAATTCACAAAAAGGTATTTTAATAGGAAAAGGCGGAAAGGCGATTAAAGAGCTCGGTAAAAAATCGCGCCAGGCAATACAGGATTTTGTGGGTAAAAAAGTATTTCTGGACCTGCACGTAAAGGTGCGCGACAAGTGGCGCGAAAACCCGAATATGGTCAGGAATTTTGGTTATAGGTAGCGAGGGGATTAAGAATTAAAAATGTAGAATTAAGAATTATTCTTGACCGCTTCCAACAACTTATCCAAACGCGTTTAGCGGTTAAAAAGTAGCCTTTGTGTCACCCTGAACCACTGTGCTGAACTTGATTCAGTATCTCTTTCAGGATCTCGTAGAGCCTCTATCTTTGATATCGACTCTCAACAGATCAACGCTAAGTGCCACCCCGAGATCTCCGACAGGGTGTCGGAGGTCCGGGATGACACAGAGGGTATTTCTTGGTTCTTTACCATCTAATCTAACCGCTAAATACATTATCCTTTCAACATTTTTAATGCTTTATATTCTGTCCCTAATATGTTGATCACAGAGCAACACCATAAAGTCACAGTGTTAACTAAGGCTTAACTAGTGGCTTCAGAAAATTTGTATTTAACCGTTCAACGTTTATTTCCACATAAAAAAAGACACAAATTAATTTGTTGTGAAAAAACCTCTAAAAATATTATACTTTGCATTCACTTGAGAAATCATTGAGCATTATGGAAATGATTATTGACAAATGCCGGGTTTTTATCCAATGCAGCTGTTGTTGTATGATGGCTCGGATGCAGAAAAGTAGTACTGAAGGGCTTAAGTGACAATTCATGATAGAATTGACTGAAATTCTCAAAAAGCCCTTCGACATGACGCGAAGGGCTTTTTTAATATTAATTCGTTCTTTTTTGTTTATTGTAACTACTCTTATCGAGAAAGGCAGAGGGAACAGGCCCTACGAAGCCTTAGCAACCGCCTCTTACATGCAAAGAACACAACTTGTAAATGATATGTAAGCAGGGTCAGGTGCTAAATCCTGCTTTTTCTGGTCAGATTTTCTAACCAGCAAAAGGGAAGATGAGATTGAGGACAGCCCTTTAAAGGCAAAGAGCAAAGCCTCTTCTGAACTTCCGCGACCACTATCGATGAGAAGTTCAGAAGAGGCTTTTTTTGTTTTCCGTAACAGCAGATAAGCTGGAGTTGGATTAACAAAAATCAATGTAGAGCAATCGATGAAATCAACGTTTGACAACTGGTATGAAAAAAAGATGCGGGCCAACCCGGAGATTTCGGCCGAGACCGATCGTGCCGGAGAACTGCTCGATCAGATCGATACCATTGCCATCGTTGGAATTTCTCGAGATCGACACCGGGACAGCCATTTTGTGGGCCGGTACCTGAAAAAAGCGGGCTATACCATCATCCCGGTCAATCCCGGTGCTGATGAGATCCTAGGTGAAAAGGCCTACCCGGAACTCCGGAGCATCCCGGCAGAAATTGACGTTGTGGATATCTTTCGCCCACCGGAAGTGATACCGGAAGCCGTTGAAGAAGCCCTGGAAGTGAATCCAAAGGCTATTTGGCTTCAGCTCGGTACGGGTACACACAATGAGCTAAAGGAGAAAGTAGAAAAAAACGGCATCCATTTTTTTCAGAACCGATGTATGAAGGTAGACCATCAGTTTCTTATTCGTCCTAAAAAAGAGCAACGAGAGAAAACTGTATCCTAAACTTAACCAACCAGGTGACATTATGAGTAACGAAAACGGAGAAGAACGCAACTATCGATTTGAGACCCTACAACTACACGCGGGGCAGGAGCCGGATCCCACGACCGGGGCCCGCGCAGTGCCAATCTATCAAACCACCAGCTATGAGTTTGATGACACAGAGCACGCCGCCACGCTGTTTGCCCTAAAGGAGTTCGGCAATATCTATACCCGTATCATGAACCCCACGACGGATGTGTTCGAAAAACGTATCGCCGCGCTGGAGGGAGGCGTCGCAGCAGTGGGCACAAGCTCGGGACAGTCGGCCCAGTTTATGGCAATCGCCACAATTGCACAGGCTGGTGATAACATCGTCTCAACCAGTTTTCTCTATGGGGGTACCTATAACCAGTTCAAGGTAACCCTGCCCCGCCTCGGTATCGATGTTAAGTTTGTTGAAGAAGATACCGTTAAGGCATATGCGGGAAAAATCGACGACGACACAAAAGCCATTTACGTGGAATCAATCGGGAATCCGCGGGGAAATGTGCCTGATTTTGAAGGGCTTGCTGAACTGGCTGACAAGCACGGAATCCCGCTGATTGTGGACAACACATTTGGCATGGCTGGTGCTGTCTGCAAACCGATTAAGCATGGTGCTAATATCGTTGTTCAATCCGCCACAAAGTGGATCGGTGGACACGGCACAAGCATTGGCGGCGTCATTGTTGATGCAGGGAACTTCGACTGGGGCAACGGCAATTTCCCGGTCTTTACCGAACCGTCACCAGCATACCACGGCCTCAAGTTCTGGGAAGTATTTGGTCCTGAAGGTCCCTTTGGAAACATTGCGTTTGCTATCCGTACACGTGTTGAAGCACTTCGGGATTTCGGATCAGCTCCTTCTCCGTTCAACAGTTTCCTGATGCTCCAGGGCCTCGAAACGCTCTCGCTGCGCGCGGAACGTCATTGCGAAAATGCCCTTAAACTGGCCAAGTGGCTGGAAGAACACGACAAGGTTTCCTGGGTGAACTTCACCGGGTTGCCTGATCACCCGTACCACGAAAAAGGCAAAAAATATTTAGAGGGTGATAAATTCGGCTCAGTTCTCACGTTCGGTGTTGAAGGCGGATACGAGCCGGCCCGTGAACTCATTGACAATATCGAGTTGGCCAGCCACCTGGCAAATGTGGGAGATGCAAAAACACTAATCATCCACCCCGCTTCCACCACGCACCAGCAGCTTTCGGATGACGAACAGGCTGCAAGTGGAGTGAAGCCGGACTTGGTACGCGTCTCCGTTGGACTCGAACATATCGATGACATTATCGAAGATTTCGAACGAGCATTTGCCAAACTCGAAGTAACAGCTTAACGAACATCAATACGGGTGTGGAATTTCACTAATTCCACACCCGATTCTAAAGGCCTTGCCGGCAATGGGCTGCAGGGCCACAACTATGAACAAATGAACGAAGGCGTAAAACAACATACTTTAAACAAACCGTTTGTTACGGAATCGGGATTTAAATTCCCGGAACCGGTTATTGCCTACAAAACGTGGGGTCAGCTAAATGAAGCACGTGACAACGTGATCTTGATCTGCCACGCGTTAACAGGCAACGCCGCGGCTGACGAGTGGTTTCCCGGGCTTTTTCAACCCGGCGGCCTCCTCGATACAGATCGCTATTTCGTGATCTGTACCAATGTCCTCGGCAGTTGCTACGGCACCACCGGGCCCTGGTCTGTAAATCCCGATACCGGCAAACCTTATCGTGCTGATTTCCCAAAAATAACGATTCGTGATATCGTTCGTTATCAGCAGCAATTTTTGGATGAACTTAATATTGAAGGCATTGAGACGGTCATCGGCGGATCGATGGGCGGCATGCAGGCGCTTGAATTCGCGATCATGGACGATCGCGTTCGCAGTGCCGTGCCCATAGCCATGGGGAAAGCACATACCAGCTGGCAGATCGGCATCAGTCACGCACAACGGCAAGCTATTTTTGCCGACCCCAAGTGGAATGGCGGATTTTACGAAAAAGATGACGGCCCCTCCGAAGGGCTCTCTGCCGCACGCATGATGGCGATGATCAGCTATCGATGCCAGAAAGATTTTGAAAACAAGTTTGGCCGCGAACTGCAGGATGGCCATGACGAACTGTTCCAGGTGGAATCATACCTGAATTACCAAGGCCAAAAACTGGTTGACCGCTTTGACGCGCTGACCTATGTATACCTGACCTGGGCGATGGATGCCCATGATGTGGCCCAGGGACGCAGCGATTACGCCGAGCTGCTCGATTCGGTAGATATACCTGTACTCATAATCGGCATAAACTCAGACGTACTCTACCCTGTGAATGAGCAGAAAGAACTGGCCAGCCTGTTGGGCAACGGCCATTACGAGGAAATCATCTCAGAATATGGGCATGATGCGTTCCTTATCGAATTTGATCAACTAAATGCTTTGATTAAGCCCTTTTTGTCAACATCCAAAACCCATCAAGCTGTCTAACAAGCTCGAAATGTCAGAATCACCATTGATAAAAAAAGATACCGTCTCCTCAGACAGTTCCGAACTTAAGCTGCTCAAAAACGAGCATCTGCCGGTATTGGAGCAACTTGTCGATTCCAGCCGAAAGCTCAACCAAGCAGCCAACCAGTTAATTGATCGTATCCAGCCTGCATCCCAGACGATCCCGGTATTTATTGCGGGAACCGGTGCAGTTGGGGGAACACTCATTAAACTTATTTCTGAGCTGGAAATTACTGTTGATTGCAATATTAAAATCGTCGGAGCCTGCAACAGCAGCCACTATATTTGGAATGAACAAGGCCTTCCTCCAGCTGAGCTCACCAAACAAATAAAAAAGGGTGAGAAAACGGATTGGAATCTCATTCTGAACAAACTGACAAATTACGCTCCGGGCAGACTCATTTTTGTCGATGCCACCGGCAGTGAAGAGGTCGCAAGACGCTACCCTACAATCCTGGAATCGAGCATAAATATTGCTACTCCGAGCAAGCTTGCGAACACTTTTGAGCAGGATTTTTACGAACAACTTCAGCAAATTTCGCGATCTCAAGAGGTCGAATTTCTCTATGAACCGACGGTGGGAGCCGGCCTTCCCATCCTCTCTACCATCAACGGTCTGCTCACCACCGGAGACGCCATTAAAGAGATCTCAGGCGTGGCTTCCGGCACTATGACGTACCTTTTTAACGAATTGGAAGCTGGTACACCGTTCAGCAAAGCTGTAAAAAAAGCCAGAAAACTGGGCTATGCAGAGCCCGATCCGAGGGATGATCTTTCTGGTGAGGATGTGGCGCGAAAATTTCTTACATTAGCACGAACAATCGGTCTTAAGGTTGAGCGGAGCGAACTTGACATTCAAACTTTGGTACCTGAACATCTGATTTCAGTCGACAAGGAGACATTTCTTGACGAACTATCCGAGGTCGACAAATATTGGAAGTCACAAATTGAAGAAGCTAAACAGCGTAATGAAACACTCCGCTACGTCGGCAAGCTTACAAATCATGACATATCCGTCGGAATAGAATCGGTACCTGTCGATTCTCCCTTAGGGCGTTTAAGTGGCACGGATAATCTGTTCCAGATTTTCACCAAGCGCTACTCGAACTCCCCAATCGTAATCCAGGGCCCGGGTGCCGGAAAAGAAGTAACGGCAGCCGGAGTACTGGCCGATATCCTTAACATTGCAAAAAAGATAATCGTGTCGAAACATTAATTACCCGGGAGCCTCAACTCCTGGTAAACAATGCTTATTGTCCATTGTCGGAAATGGACTTAAGCAAAGCCGGGCGGATTTGAAGACAATCCTGCGTGGTATTTACGTTTAACTAGAAACAACTGTAAGTAAACCGAAACAATTTTATGCACATGTCTGGAATGAACATGCCTCCCAAACAGGGATTGTATGATCCTAAAAATGAACACGATGCCTGTGGTATCGGGTTTGTTGTGAACATCAAAGGAAAGCAATCCAACGAAATAATCAATCAGGCATTAACAGTACTGCACAACCTGGACCACCGTGGTGCAACCGGCAGCGAAGCCAACACAGGTGACGGTGCGGGTATTCTGATCCAGATCCCTCACAAATTCCTGGAAAAATCATGCGAAGGACTGGGCTTTGAACTGCCTGAACGCGGGCAATATGGTGTGGGAATGATCTTTTTCCCCGGCGATCGTGAAGACCGGATTCCCTGCGAGAAAGTTGTCGAAGAGATTGTAGAAGAAGAAGGCCAGGAAGTACTCGGCTGGAGAAAAGTGCCCACTGATAATTTCTATCTGGGTAAAACGGCTAGGGATACAGAACCATCAGTACGACAGATTTTCATAGGGCGAAGCGATGATCTGGAGACCGAACTCGATTTTGAACGCAAGCTGTATATCATTCGTCGTCGTGTGACCCGTGCTATCGAAGAGACAGATCTGGATATCAAGGACAAGGATTTCTTCTATATCGCCAGTCTCTCTTCCCGCACGATTATATATAAAGGAATGCTTACTTCCACACAGCTCCGTGAGTTCTATCCCGATCTTCAGGATTCCAACATGGAGTCGGCGATGGCACTGGTTCACTCGCGATTCAGTACCAACACGTTCCCGAGCTGGAAGCTGGCCCACCCCTATCGCTACCTGATCCACAACGGAGAGATCAACACGCTGCGTGGCAACCAAAACTGGATGCACGCGCGAGAGTCACAATTTGCCACCGAGCTTTTCGGCGACGACATAGACAAGGTCCACCCGATCATCCAGGAGGACGGAAGTGATTCGGGTAAATTTGATAACGCCCTTGAGTTCCTGACGCTGAGTGGCCGTTCACTTCCCCATGCCATGATGATGATGATTCCCGAGCCCTGGGAAGGCTACGAGGATATGGATGAGGACAAAAAGGCTTTTTACAAGTACCACAGCTGCCTGATGGAACCCTGGGACGGTCCCGCATCTATTGCCTTTACTGATGGCAAAATGGTGGGAGCGACGCTCGACCGTAATGGCCTGCGTCCTTCTCGATACTATGTCACCCGGGACGATATGGTTGTGCTGGCTTCAGAGGTAGGCGTCCTCGATATTCCACCTGAAGAAGTTGTTCAAAAAGAGCGCCTGCAACCGGGACGAATGCTGCTGATTGATACCGAAGAAGGCCGTATCATCAGTGATGAAGAAATTAAAAAGCAGATAGCCACTGAACATCCCTACAAGGAGTGGCTGGACAAGAATTTTGTCACATTCGATAACATTACCAACGGTCTTAAGCTAAAAGAGCCCGAGGTTTCTCACGAAGCCGTGGTTCACCGGCAAAAAGTGTTTGGCTACACCTATGAAGATCTCGAAGTCAATGTAGGTCCTATGGCCGAAAATATGCTGCAGCCCGTAGGTGCCATGGGGAATGATGCCCCGTTGGCTGTTCTGTCGAACCAGCCACAGCTGTTGTACAACTACTTCAAGCAGCTTTTTGCCCAGGTAACCAACCCTCCTATCGATCCGATTCGCGAGGAGATGGTAACCTCTACGGAAACCACTCTTGGTTCACAGGGTAATATTTTGGATCCAAGCCCGGAAAGCTGCCGACAAATTGAGCTGAAGACACCTGTTCTGAAGAATGAAGAACTTGATGCTCTGAAGAACCTTGATCTTGAAGGATTCAAAAGTAAAACGCTGCCGATCCTGTTTGAATCCGGCAGTGGTGGTGAAGGACTTGAAAAAGCACTTGATGAACTGTTTGCATCAGCTGACAAAGCTATTGAGAACGGGGCCAATATCCTGATTCTCTCCGATCGCGACTTCGGCCAAAACAAGGTGCCGATCCCGGCGCTGCTGGCTGTTTCAGGTCTGCATCACCACCTTATTCGCACCGGACAGCGTACCGAAGTTGGTATCGTGCTTGAATCCGGCGAACCGCGAGAAACCCATCACTTCTGCCTGCTGCTTGGCTATGGCGTTGAGGCGGTAAATCCGTATATGGCCTACGAAAGCCTGCACGACCTGATCCAGGAAGATATGCTGGATATCAGCTACAAACGTGCTGTTAAAGGCTATAACAAAGCCGTCGTCAAGGGTATCGTCAAAGTGATGTCCAAGATGGGAATTTCCACTATCAAGTCGTACCGAGGTGCACAGATTTTTGAAGCGCTCGGTATCAACAAGAATGTTATTGACAAGTATTTCACCTGGACTGACTCGCGCATTGGCGGAATTGGACTGGATACGATTGCTGAGGAAGCGCAGTTGCGACATCGCAAAGCATTCCCCGAAATTCAGACCAACGGCCAAGTGCTGGATGAGGGCGGACAGTACAAGTGGCGCCAAAACAGCGAATACCACATGTATAACCCCGAGACCGTTCACACGCTACAGCTTGCCAGCAAGAGCGGTAACTACGATCTGTATAAAGAGTTCGCCAGCCTGGTGGATGATCAGTTTGATCCCCCGCCGACGTTGCGGCACCTGTTGGGCTTCAATTATAATGAAGAGGATGCGGTTCCCCTTGAGGAAGTGGAGTCCGTTGAATCGATCTGCAAGCGGTTCAAGACCGGGGCGATGTCCTATGGTTCTATCAGCCAGGAAACGCACGAAGCCCTGGCGATTGCGATGAACCGCATTGGAGGAAAGAGCAACACCGGTGAAGGAGGCGAAGATCCTGCACGTTATACCATTGACGAAAATGGAGACGACCGCAACAGCCGTATCAAGCAGGTTGCCTCCGGACGATTTGGTGTTACCAGCCAATACCTGACGGAAGGTGATGAGATTCAAATTAAGATGGCGCAGGGCGCCAAGCCCGGTGAGGGTGGCGAACTGCCGGGACGTAAAGTCTATCCATGGATTGCCAAGGTACGACTTTCAACGCCCGGCGTGGGATTGATTTCACCTCCACCTCACCACGATATTTATTCAATTGAGGACCTGGCTCAGCTGATTCATGATCTGAAGAATTCGAACAAGGATGCCCGCATCAACGTCAAGCTGGTTTCTGAAGTGGGTGTTGGTACCATTGCGGCCGGTGTTTCGAAGGGACATGCCGATGTTATCCTGATTAGTGGTAATGACGGCGGTACCGGGGCTTCCCCACAGACCAGTATTAAGCATGCTGGACTGCCGTGGGAGCTCGGCCTCTCCGAGACGCACCAGACGCTGGTGCTCAACAAGCTGCGCAGTCGCGTAACGCTTGAAACGGACGGGCAGATCAAAACCGGCCGGGATATCGCCATTGCTGCGCTCCTGGGTGCGGAAGAGTATGGGTTTGGAACCAGCGCCCTGATTACGCTGGGCTGTATCATGATGCGCGTCTGCCATCTCGACACATGTCCGGTAGGCATTGCTACTCAGAATCCTGAGCTGCGTCACAACTACGAGGGCGATCCACAGAACGTGGTCAACTTCATGAAATTTGTTGCACAGGATCTGCGAGAACACATGGCCAAGCTCGGCTTCCGTTCTGTCGACGAGATGATCGGTCGTACCGACAAGCTCAAACAGCGCAAAACGGATCACTGGAAAGGAAAGTATCTCGATCTGTCCCCGATCCTCCACCGACCGAAAAATGCCGATGAAGTGGGCACGCGCAAGATGATTAACCAGAATCACGGCCTCGAAAACTCTCTTGATATCCAAACGCTGATGGATATCTGCGAGCCGGCCCTGAATAGCCAAGAACAGGTGAAGGCCCATCTTCCCATCAAAAATATCAATCGTGTGGTTGGTACGATTGTCGGTAGTGAGCTTACCCGACGATACGGATCAGAAGGATTGCCGGAAGATACCATTTACCTGCAGTTTAAAGGGTCAGCTGGACAGAGCTTCGGTGCTTTTGTGCCAAACGGTATGACACTCGAGCTGGAGGGTGACGCCAATGATTACTTTGGCAAGGGCCTCTCGGGCGGTAAGCTTATCCTGAAGCCATCGGCTGGATCACAGTTCACTCCCGAGGAGAACATCATTGTTGGTAACGTTTCCCTCTACGGGGCAACAAGTGGTGAAGCCTACATTCGCGGAATGGCCGGAGAACGGTTCTGTGTGCGAAATAGTGGTGTCCACGCTGTTGTTGAAGCAGTTGGCGATCACGCCTGTGAATATATGACCGGCGGCCGCGTGGTGGTACTCGGTCCCACAGGCCGAAACTTTGCAGCCGGAATGTCTGGCGGAATCGCTTATGTATTGGATCCTGACAACACGTTCAAAAATAACTGCAATACCGAAATGGTATTCCTCCAGGAGCTGGAAAATGAAGATGAAATTGAGAACGTTGAACGCATGATCCGTCGCCACGGCGAATACACAGACAGTAACAAAGCATGGAAGGTCTTGGCCAAGTGGGACGAGATGGTTCCACAGTTCGTCAAAGTTCTGCCCAAGGACTTCAAGCGAATGCAGGATTCCATTGAGAAAGCTGAAGAACAGGGTCTTACCGGTGAAGAAGCGGCTCTTGAAGCCTTCTACGCCAACAAAGAAGACAAGGCTCGTGCAAGTGGAAACTAAATAATTTAAAAGCCACAGAGACGCAGAAGCCGAACCTTCTATGATTGGTTTTGCGGGTAATCTCTGTGGCTGACACAAACTTTTTAGACACAATATCTAAACGGTAAACGATACAAAGATTATAGACTATTATGGGTAAACCGACCGGATTTATGGAATTTGATCGTCAAACAATTCCATATAAAAAACCAAAAGACCGGGTCAAAGACTGGGACGAGTTTTATATAGAGCTCAGTGAAGAAGAACTCCAGAAACAGGGTGCCCGCTGTATGGACTGCGGAATTCCCTTTTGTCACACCGGCATCGAGCACAATGGGAAAGCGCTCGGCTGCCCTATCAACAACCTGATTCCCGAATGGAATGATTTGGTCTATCGCGGAAAGTGGAAAGAAGCACTCCACCGCCTCCACAAAACGAATAATTTCCCTGAATTTACAGGACGCGTTTGCCCCGCACCTTGCGAAGGCTCATGTGTGCTCGGCATTACCGATCCCCCTGTAGCCATTAAGAGCATTGAACAGTCGATCATCGACAAAGGCTTTGAAGAGGGCTGGGTCAAGCCGAATCCCCCGGAGAAACGCACCGGCAAAGAGGTAGCCATTGTGGGATCAGGTCCCGCGGGTCTGGCTGCTGCCGATCAGCTCAACAAGGCCGGACACAAAGTGACGGTTTACGAGCGTAATGATCGCATTGGAGGGCTGCTGACGTACGGCATCCCGAATATGAAGCTGGACAAATCCATTGTTAAGCGCCGTGTAGATCTGATGGCTGAAGAAGGGGTTGAGTTTGTCACGAATACAGAGATCGGAACGGATATTCCCGCGCCGAAGCTCAAAAAAGATTTTGATGCCGTAATCCTGGCCGGCGGTGCTACCAAACCGCGTGACCTGCCGATTGAAGGCCGTGACCTCGATGGTATTCACTTCGCGATGGAATTCCTGCACGCCGATACCAAGAGCCTGCTGGATTCCGATCACGAAGATGGCAACTTCATTTCCGCCAAGGACAAGAATGTGATCGTCATTGGTGGTGGTGACACCGGTACCGACTGCGTTAGTACTTCGATGCGCCACGGGTGCAAGGACCTCACACAGTTCGAGATCCTACCCAAACCGCCGAGCAGCCGTGCCCAGGATAATCCCTGGCCCGAATGGCCCAACATCTACAAAATTGATTACGGGCAGGCTGAAGCCAAAGAGAAGTTCGGTGATGATCCACGTGAATACCAGGTGATGACCAAAAAGTTTGAAAGCGACGGCAACGGGAACGTCAAAGCGTTGCACACGGTACGGGTAGAATGGAAATCCGGCGAAAATGGCAGTATGAAGCCGGTCGAGATTGAAGGCACTGAAAAAGTCTGGGAAGCGGATCTCGTGCTGCTGGCCATGGGCTTTCTCGGTCCGGAAGATCCTGTACTGGAACAGCTCGACGTTGAGCGTGATGATCGCTCAAATGCCAAGGCCGAGCACGGCGATTACCACACCAGTGTGGAGGGCGTTTTTGCGGCTGGTGACATGCGGCGGGGGCAGAGCCTGATTGTATGGGCCATCAACGAAGGCCGTGGAGCCGCACGCGAATGCGACCGCTGGCTGATGGGCAGTACCGAACTGCCGTAGGCAATTTTGAATTGTGAATGATGAATTTTGAATTATAAGATTCAATTCATCATTCCTCATCTTTTCAATCCCCTTTGCCGGTTTGGCGAAGGGGATTTTTTTATTGGTTCCAGAAGTAGGTTATCAATCATTACTATCATAACCACAATTATCCCCCCTTACCTTCTCCCACATCATGAGATTACTATCTCGGATACCCTGAGACGTATATCTCATAGATTATAAGATAAGTATCTCAGAGACACTGAGACGTATACCTCATACACTTTGAGATAGTCATCTCGGGTACCCTAAGATATATATCTTATCCTTGTCAAGATACTATCTTATCTTACTTAACGTCAGTTCGATATAAGATTTCTTATCAATAACCCGACGCTTGGTCCCCTATGCTCTGCGTTGGGACCTGTTGGGACGCTCCGCGTTCAGTATAACCTATGGTGCCACAGAGACGCGGAGCGTCAGAGGGGCTTCCGCCGCCGAGCTGACGGAAGCGAGCAATTGGTGGAAGAGTCCTCGGGCTACCCGGAATGCTGATAAATGCCGGTCAGCGACTGGTTTTTGGCAGCTGGAAGGGTAGTGGTTCAATAGCAATTCATAACGACTGTTTATCTGCAACTCACGTTAAAATATGGTTTATAGACATCTTTAAAGGTTTACCACAGAATGAGTAACAGAAGAATTTACTTTTTCACCTCGTAACTTGTTTCAACGCGTCTGAGGCTGTCTAAAAAGTCACGTTCAACAATCAGATTCCTAAAAAACAAGGCATATGGTTCGAATCGATCGGTCAATCCTCCTGTCCTTCCGCCAGTGGGCGGACAGGCTTTGGAGCCGTGACCGACTCCGGCGGTAGAGGGATTTAGCTTGCTCAACGAAGCCTTGGCAAAGTTGAGGGAGATTGATATTACCTTAATTATTAAGGCACCCATTTCCCGGTGTGGACTTTTTGGACAGCCTCGGATGTGAGCCCGGCAAAAAAATTTCCCCTTCATCAAAGGGGGCCAGGGGGATGTAGCCCATATTGAAACAGCTTCACCACTGAACTGATGGGCAGCTTATTGCCCGCCCCCTATACAAAAGGCTACTGCCAAAGCCGGACGCTTGCAAGCGCGTGGGCAGAGCAGCACATCCCCCTTTTCTTCGGCGGTGGCCGAGTTCATTTCCCCTTCGAATCGGAATTTCGTGCTAGTACAATACGACCAGCCATAGGCGCCTCAAAAAACAGGGGGACTCGCTCGCTATAGATTTTTTGAAACACTAACGTCCTGCACTGAAAGTGCAGGGTTTTAAACCCCGTCTTGGGGACTAATTAATTATCTCCTCCCGTACCTCCGGTGCGGAACGTACCCTCGCTCAACCTCCTGTTACTGTAGGCACGATGCATCGTGCCCCCTGCATTTACACTTCTCCGATGATTTGTCAATTTCCGAATTTTTTGCTTTACCGGCTAAGAGCATTTTTTTATATATCGAACTATGAAATCGACAAAACCTCTATTACTCCTTCTGCTCATCCTCTCATTTTCACTGGATACGCTCGCCCAAGAGCCTGAATTTACGCGCGCCGACACGCTTCGCGGTTCCATTACGCCACAGCGCGCCTGGTGGGATGTCACGTTTTATGACCTTCACACTAAAGTTCAACCATCCGACTCTACAATTTCGGGGTGGAACCAGATCACCTACCGGGTCACGGAACCCCAAAATGGGCGCAGGATGCAGATCGATCTGATACAGCCTCTGCAACTGGACAGTATCGTGCAACAGGGACAGCAACTGGATTTCACACAGGAAGGTGATGCCTATTTTGTAGATATTCCCTACGCACAACACACCGGGCAAACTTATACCATCATTGCCTGGTATCACGGGCAGCCTGTCGTGGCTAAAAATCCACCCTGGGATGGTGGCTTAATCTGGAAGACGGACACGCAGGGCAATCCCTGGATTGCAACGGCCAACCAGGGCATCGGTGCCAGCGTGTGGTGGCCCAACAAAGATCACCAGTCCGACGAACCCGACAGCATGGGTATCCATATCACGGTGCCTTCGTCGATCAAGAATATTTCCAACGGAAGACTTCGTGATACTACGCGGCATGGCAACGGAACAACAACATGGTCGTGGTTTGTGAATAATCCCATCAACAACTATAACGTGGCGGTAAATGCCGGCAATTACGTGAATTTCAGCGACACGCTGCAGGGTGAGGGAGGAACGCTCGATCTCAATTACTGGGTGCTGGAACCGTATCTTGAACAGGCAAAAAAGCAATTTGTACAGACCAAACCGATGCTTCGCTGCTTTGAGAACTGGTTTGGCCCCTACCCTTTTTACCAGGATGGCTTCAAACTCATTCACACGCCACACCTTGGGATGGAGCATCAAAGCGCTGTTGCATATGGAAACGGGTTCCAAAATGGATATATGGGTACCGATCTATCGGGAACTGGCTGGGGATTGACGTGGGATTTTATCATTGTTCATGAGAGCGGGCACGAGTGGTTTGGGAATAACATTACAACCAAAGATGTCGCCGACATGTGGGTGCACGAGGGCTTTACCAATTACTCAGAAAACCTATTTGTAGAGTGCCTTTGGGGCAAGCAGGCCGGGGCGGAATATGTAATTGGCACGCGGAAACGTATACAGAACGATCGGCCCATTATCGGAACGTATGGTGTTAAACAGGAGGGATCCGGCGATATGTACTATAAAGGAGGAAACCTGCTGCATATGATCCGCAATATTATTGACGATGATCACCGGTGGCGGCAGATCCTGCGCGGTCTCAACCGAACCTTTTACCACCAGAATGTGACATCAGCACAGGTGGAACAGTTTATTAGCAAGCGTTCCGGCATCGATTTCAGCAACGTTTTTGATCAGTATTTGCGGCACGCCAATATCCCGGTATTGGAATATTACTTTGAAGATGGGAATGTATTTTATCGCTGGAATGCAGATGTAGTGGAGTTTGATATGCCGGTGGAGGTAAAGTTGGATACTGAGCTGATGACGATCATTCGTCCCACAACCAAGGAATGGCGATCCAGTCCATATATGAACCCCTCAAATGAACTGGTCAACAGCAAAGACTATTACATCAGGAAAGAACAGGTGAAAAAGTAGTATTCATTGTTCAGGGTATTTTCCTCATGGCCATGTATCCGGAGTGTAAGGAGAATAGCCATGAGGATTCGACTAATCGTCACTCGTTTCCGGTAGCTTTGTCTTCCCGCCTTTTTTGATAGAAGATGCTGATCACGACAACAATTATTAATACCAGCCAGTTAATGGGATCGGTCAGCATATTTTTCATGCCTGCCGTCCCCCCATTTATATACCCTATCACCATTAAAATTCCGAAAAAAACAACGAGTGACCACAGCGCGTCTTTCAAATATTTTTGCATTATATATCCAATAAAATTGAGTTCATTTTTGCAGAATGCTTCCACAGCGTCCTTAAAATAGGATTTCGTGCTGTATAATGCATGTAGATACAGGGCCGATAATTTATCAACTGCCCAGAAATTTAATCGCCCTATGGAACACCACCTCTTTTTTAGTCCTATAAACCCATCAAACCTAAATTTGAACAAGAATTGGACTCTTTCTATGATCATATCTACGAAAAAAACAGCACTATTTATTGGACTTTTATTTACTCTCTCTGTCGCTACCGGTTTCGCTCAAAATCGACCGGAAGTCGGTGATGTGGGGCTGTCAGCATCTGTTCAAACCAACCAGACCAACCTCTCGGTTCCGATCTGGGCTTCAGAGCAGGTGGTCATTGCCCCCGTTTTTGGACTGGTGCATGAAGAAGAAAATTTTACCACCGTCAATGTGGGAATTAAGCCTCGTTTCTATCGAGATCTCGGCAATAACTTTGCAAGTTATGTAGGCCTGCAGGGACTAATACAATATACCTCTCCCGAATTCGGGGATGAACTCACGGATATTGTGATCGGGGCCACCGGTGGAGGCGAGTATTTCCTGGACAGTCATTTCAGCCTGGGAGTAGAAGGCCAGCTGAACTTCCTGTTTCGGGATAATGATGAAAATCGCGTAGCAACCGGAGCTGCGGTAACCGGCACATTCTACTTCTAGCCCTCGGGTTACAGAACCACTTTATCGCATCCGCCTGGGAAACCGGGCGGATTTTTTTGATTTGTGTCACTGCAGGATCGAGAGTTGAGAAGTAGCATAAAATCGGGTACTATTTTTAAAACAATGATGAATTCAGTGTGCCTGTGAATCAAATGGCTGATACTTTCCGTTTAGTTTCAATATTTGCGCTTCTTATGTCCTGTCTATTTGCAAATAAGTTGCCCGTCCAGGAAAATCCCAAACCAAGAGAGCTTATCGTCAACAATCCGAAGTCCCTTGTTGAGGAGCATGAGGTGCCATTCCGTGAAGTAACCAGGCGTTTTGCGAAGGATAAATTTAACGGACTTCAAAAAAGATATAGCCAGATAGCAGGAATCGTGATGATTGGAATTACGAATGAGAAGAACGAAGTGTTATTAAAAGGTCCGGACGCTTGGTCACCACCCGGAGGTGCCGTAAAACCCGGAGAGGACTGGGCAGCCGCTGCACGCAGAACAATCGAGAATCAAACAGGGGCTGCCATTCAGGTAGAAGAACCTGCGCTTGTGGAACAGATGCATTTTCAAAAGAAAGGAGATCATGAAGCAACATTTTCAGCGTATATTCTGCATTTTGAGGCTTCTTTGACTGATCAAAGCAAAAATTTAAGTAACCACCCAGAATTTGCATGGTTTCGCAAGGTTCCAGAAGCTGCACATCCAAATCATATAAAACACATTAAGCTATACCTGGAGTAAATAGTGTTCATTTCAGCAAACTTTTTGCTCTATTCGGTGACATACTGAAATACTTCTTCCAGCGATACATTAAACACTTCTGCAATCCGAAAAGCCAATTCAAGAGATGGGGAATACTTGGCAGCTTCTATAGCATTTATCGTTTGGCGGGTAACACCCACCCGGTCGGCCAGCTCCTGCTGTGTCATCTCACCATGATTAAATCGCAGCTTCCTTATTTTATTTTCTATTGAACAGCCTTCCATGTTTACTCACCTTTCCGGTAATAAAAAAGCTGAGTCCCTGATTTTAAAAGATTAGCACTTAACAATATTACCACCAAGACATGAAAAGTCATAAATGGCATGGACAATAATAATGGTTCACCTCTATGTTCAGTGAGCATATCACTTATCAGCACATTCGCGATTAAGGTAGCAATAGCCACCATCAAGAAATAGTAGGCATTTCTAAATCCTTTTGCTTCTATCTGTTTATCACGCTCATCTTTGAAAACGCCACCCCATTTGGTCGATTTCATAATGCCTAATGTAAACTCAACTAAAAATGTGATCCCGATGACCTTCCAAAACAGATCAGTGAAATACTCAGCATAATTTTCAAGACCCGTTGGCCATCCAAAAACTGACACCAAATAAAATCCCACTATGGCAAGCGTAAATCCAACCGAACTCCATGCGTATATTTCTTGCTTCGACATAACATTTTCCCTTGGTTAATATTGAATTTGCAAATATTCTACGTATTGTAAAATAAAAGTTACATCATGTATAGTTTTTTTTACATCACTCCTTGTTAAGAGGATTAAAATAGCTTTATGAAAAAGAGGACACTCCTGTCGTGGAGTTGCGGGAAAGATAGCGCCTGGGCGCTGCACCAGCTTCGGCAGAATCCGGAAATTGAACTTGAAGGCCTGTTTTGTGTGACCAACAGTAAATTCAATCGCGTAACAATGCACGGAGTACGGATTGAACTGCTTCGGCTGCAAGCGGAGAGTATTGGACTGCCTTTGCATATAGTCGAGATCCCCTATCCCTGTAGTGACGACAAGTATGCCGAGGTTATGTCAACATTTGTGAAAGATGCTAAGAATGCCGGTATCGCGTGTTTTGCCTTTGGAGATCTATTCCTTGAGGATGTAAGAAGGTACCGGGAGGAAAAGCTAGAAGGTACCGGCGTCGAACCGATCTTCCCGCTATGGAACCAACCAACTGATGAGCTCTCATCCCAAATGGTCGAAAGCGGTATAAAAGCTGTGCTGACATGCCTCGATCCCGCGAAGCTTCCGAAAGAATTTATTGGCCATGAATATAACGAGCAGTTCTTATCCTCTATTCCAGTAAAGATAGATCCATGCGGCGAACACGGTGAATTTCACAGTTTCGTATTTGACGGCCCGATGTTCCAAACACCGATAGACGTTTCGTTGGGCAATGTGGTAGAGCGTGACGGTTTTGTGTTTATGGATGTCACATCTTCCTGATTATCTATTATTCTCTCCGGTGTGAAATAATTTGTGTCTCATTATTGCCGGATATTTTTAAAACACGTAATTTATATTGTTCTGCGATGCGGAGTCGTGGCAGGTGCGCATGCCTGCATATTTTTATTCTATTCATGAAGAGCCTAATCATCGCTTCCTGTTATCCATTCCTGCACATCGTGCGGAACGCGTTCATTCAATCTTTTCTCTCCAATAAGGATAATCCAATATCACATTAACTGCGCATTTACCCTAAGAACACGAAATGAAAACCAAATTTAACAGTAAGAGTTTTATTGTTTTTCTGTTAGCATTGTTACCGTTCACCAACAGCCTATTTGCCCAGCAAAATTATCGGCTTGAAAAAGCTCCCTTTCATAAAACAACTAAAAAATTTGACCTCGCAAACGGGGCAAAAATTGTACACCTGCCTGTTATGATAGACGAAAAGGTGAAAACAGAATTTTTCTACCAGGGTCGCGAGGCCGTGCTCCTGCCCGTAGTCGATCTGATGAACCACTATCTCGACAGCTTGGCATGGTCATATGCAGTAGATTTTGGCCCTATGCCCGCAAAAGGCAATCCCTATGTTTTTGTAGGAAGTAGTGAAGCCGAAACTGCACCGCCCGGGGCCGAGATGATGCGCGAGGAACATGATAAGTTTCCGCCCATGATGGCGTATGTACAAAAACCCTCCCGGGAATGGGCCATTCAATTACAGAACGTGATGGCTACAGAACAGGCCGATTATGCCGTGCTGATCTGGATCGGATTCAATGAATACCCCAAGGCCAACAAAGGATTGTTCAAAAAGAAAGTTGTGCTTGGTACCGGCTATGAACCTGAAATACGCTTCCTTTCCGCAGAGGATAAGCCGGTGGAAGTGCTGCAGCTCACCGCGATGTTGCTCAATAGCAAAGGAGAGGTAGTGCGAGCCGGTTCGGAAGCCTTCCTGCACGAAGATACACCGTTCTGGGCACAAGTAGCAGGCATCAGCAAATCAATTGACAATAGAACGATACAACAGGCTGTCATAAATCATCGGCGCGAGGATCTGCCAGGTAAACCTCTTGCATGGAAAGCGAGCCTGCAGACACTACTGGAACAAACCTTGCAGCGTCCCAAAACCCTTTGATATACCCCCTGTATTATGAATTTTCCTGCTTGTAAATTCATTTTAGTATTCGCACCATGCACAGATATATCGTATTCGGGTTACATATAATGCTGAGGTTTCAGCAGCAAAAACCTCAAAGAAGGGATTTATGAGTGAATCAGCTAAGATTTCTGACAGGAAAACGGCCATTCGTTACATTACATCAATTTCCGGCAAAACAGAGGAAGAGGCAGGACAATTACTTAACCAGCTGGAACAATATCCCGAGACAAAGGAAATGGGTGTCGACGAGGAAGAGTTATTCCCGCTTCTCAATACAGCCATTGATGCTACCCGAGACATGCTCCTTATAACCGATGCCCGAAAGCAGATAGGGGATGAAAAGATCATATATGTGAACAAGGGAGTAGAACAGGTTACCGGCTATTCCCGAGAAGAACTGATAGGGAAAAATCCCAAAATATTTCAAGGTCCGGAAACGGAGAAAGCGACAATTGACCGCTTGAGAAAAAAACTTGCCGCCGGTGAGCGTTTTGTGGGGGAGACTTTTAACTACAAAAAAGATGGGTCCAAATACCGCGTGCGGTGGAGTATCGATCCTATCAGGGATGAGGAGGGAGAGATCACTCACTTTATCTCTATCCAACAGGATGTTACCAGCGAATGGGAACAGAAAAACAGGTTGGAGAAAACGCTCGATGAACGGGAATCTCTGCTCAATGAAATCCATCACCGTGTTAAAAATAATCTTGCTGTCATCAGTGGACTACTGGATCTTCAGTCTGCCAAAAGTAGCTCTGAGGAGACGAAGAAAATTTTATCCGAAAGTGTGAACCGCATACAATCTATTGCCACACTACACGAAAAGCTGTATGAAACCGGGAATTTCAACGATATCTATCTCCCTGAATACATTGAGGGATTGCTTGAACACCTGGTTAAAACAATGTCAGATCAGACGACGGATATTACTACTAAAATAGATATCGCCGACGCCAGACTTTCGGTGAGCAACGCAGTACCACTGGCCCTCATTATCAATGAACTGGTAACCAACTCATTTCAACACGGTTTCCAACACCGGGAGGAAGGAACCCTGGAGATATCCCTGGATCATGATAAGGAAAAGTTCGAACTCACCGTTGCGGATAATGGGGTTGGTCTGCCGGAGGAACTGGATGTTGAAAACCTTGATTCGCTGGGACTCCGCTTAATTGAAACACTCTGCAACCAACTGAATGGCAAATACGAATTTGAGAAGCGCAATCCAGGGACTCGTTTTAAAATGATGTTTGATATTGATGAGTGAGCCAACAAACCGGTGATAGTGTTGCCGGGATACACATGTTTTGATCTCAGTTACTTTTTGTATTAAACGGGAAACCAGCAGATTTAAAACTACTTCAGGGATCTATTCTAATCATTTGACAGGATTTTAGACAAAAACTCCACTTTCCAACATATTCTCTCCCACTTCCTACCACACTCCTCCCCACTTTCTCCCATTTTGATCCTAATTTTTGAAACTCCATCCATAATGACGTTTCTAAAGCTATAAAGGCATATTTGCTCCTTTCAGTGAGGTTAATTTTATAGCCTTGTATAAAATAATATCTATTTTCAGGGAAATCCCTTGACATATTCAAGGCATTTAGGGTAAATTGTGGGTTGAAGTGGTAGAATGTGGGAGACCTCCACTTTATACATATTAACCGAGTTAATCGCTTAATTCCCTGGGGGCTTCGTGCCAACATTTAAAGGTCAATACGAACATAGCGTAGATAGCAAAGGTCGCGTAAGCTTCCCGGCTAAACTACGCAAAAGCCTGACCCCCGAGGCCCAGGAGCGATTTACCGTGTTACGTGGTGTAGACCCCTGCCTGCAACTGTATCCTGCGGATGAGTGGCAGGTATTGGAACAAAGGTTATCAAAAATAAATAGTTTTTCCGAAAAGGGGCGTACTGTAAAGCGACATTTGTTGCGTTATGCAGAGGACGTTTCCCTGGATAACCAAAATCGCATTGCTCTCCCTTCACAGCTTATGGAATATGCCGGCATTAAAGACAAGGCGATATTTATCGGCAGTGTTGAATACGTCGAAGTATGGTCGCCTGAAAAACTTGCCGCAGAAGATTCCCAGATATCAGACGAAATGTACCAAGAACTTTTTGAGCATGTGATGGGCAATGGCGACATCAATGACAACACATGAACAACATGATAACGAACCATATTATGAGCACCAGCCGGTGTTACTTGAGGAGGCGGTGTCTCATCTGGTTACAGACCCCAGCGGAATCTATATCGATGCTACGCTGGGCGGGGGCGGCCATAGTGAGGAAATTTTATCCCGTCTGGACGAAGAGGGCTCTCTGTTCGGTATCGACCAGGATGACGAAGCACTGGAGGCAGCCGGCAGACGGCTTGGCAGCGATCACCGTTTTAATGCTATAAAAGGAAATTTCGGTTACCTGGAGCGGCTGATTACTCCAGATTTGAGAGGTAAAATATCAGGGCTATTGCTCGACTTAGGTGTCTCCACGCATCAAATTACAGAAGCAGAACGAGGTTTCAGTTTCCAGGAAGAAGGTCCGCTGGATATGCGGATGGGCAATCTTCGAGGCGTTACGGCCTACGAAGTGGTTAACGAATACCCATATAAAGAACTCCGCGATGTGATTTTTCACTATGGTGAAGAGCGCAAAAGCCGGGAAATAGCACGGGCCATTATCGAGGCACGGCCGGTGGAAACGACCCTGCAGCTCAGGGAAATAGTGGAGAAGCTGGTGCCGGAAAAATACCAGGTAAAAAGCCTCGCACGTGTGTTTCAGGGCATTCGCATTGAAGTGAACCGGGAGCTGGATATGCTCCGTAATGTGCTGAAGCAATCCCTGGAGCTGTTGAAACCCAAAGGGCGCGTCGTGGCGATCTCCTACCACTCGCTGGAAGACCGACTGGTGAAGCGATTTTTTAAAGCAGGTAATTTTGAAGGAAAAATTGAGAAAGACTTTTACGGCAACGATTTGTCTCCCATAAAAGAAATATCAGATGGCATCATTACTCCCACACAGGAAGAAGTCGAACGCAATCCCGCCGCACGAAGTGCCAAGATGCGCGTTGCCGAAATAAAAGAAAAAAGAGAGGTCAACAATGCTGGTTAAAACTCCTTTAAAAGAAAAACAAAACAAACAAGCACGCCCTAACAAGCGACCTGAAGCCAAACAGGGGCGGAATCGACCCAAATCTCCTAATGGATTTAATTCCACTGGTAATGGACGGGTTGTGTATGGAACCCAGCGTAAGGAAGAAAAAAAGAAGTTTTCCCTACCTTCTGTAGCAGCCTGGAAACTAATTGTTGGAGCCATAGTTATCGGGGCGTTGGGTGTGCTGTATCTTAACCACATATTTGCCACGCAGCAGCTCCTGGCTGAGGTACAACAGCTGGAGAATCAATACCAGAAAGCAAAACGCCAGCACGAAGATTACCGGCTCACTTACGACCGCATGATTGGTCCCAAAGAAATTTATGAAAAAGCCAAAAACCAGGGCTTCATTAATGGTGGTCCAGCTGATCAGGTTATAATTGTAGAGGGGGATTAGATGACAGATGAACGTTCTGCCATAACAGGTCGGCTATTTGCCCTCTTCGGCTTGCTGTTACTCGTGCCTTGTGCTATCGGGTTTCAGCTCTTCCGAATCAATTTTATTGAGGGGGATGAACTACGCGATCTTTGGAATGAGCAGGCGATCGACTATATCTCCATCCCCGCCCAGCGAGGAAATATCTATGATAATGACGGTACCCTGCTGGCAACAAACTCCGTAGTCTACAAGGCAGCAATTGATCCCAAGCTGAAAGATCTTACGCGCGAACAAATAACCGAAGCCTGCCAGACGCTGGCCAAACATACAAACCGAAATTCGACTTATTTTCATCAAAAAATCAATAATGCCCCCTCTCGGTCACGCTATGTGGTACTGGCACAAAATCTAAGTACCGACGCCTATCTTGAACTCAAGGCATTGGATATCAGGGCGTTGATCCTGGAAGAGAGCTACCAGCGACGATACAATTTCGGAACGCTTGCCGCTCACGCGCTGGGGTTTGTAAACCATGAATCTAAAGGTGTAATAGGTCTGGAGCACCAATTCAATGACCACCTGAAAGGAGAAGATGGCCAGCAGCAGGTACGGCGCAACCGCAGCGGGGGAATCTTTGCCTACGTCGGCGCCCCGCGCAAGCAGCCGGAACAGGGACACTCCCTGCACACCACTATCGACTCTCACATCCAGGCCATTCTTGAAGAAGAACTTAAAGCCGGGATCGATCGTACCAAATCCAACTACGGTTCCGCCATCGTTATGGACCCACGCACGGGAGCCATTAAAGCGATGGCAAATTTTCCCACATTCGACCCGAACAAGCCTGCCTCATTGAAAAATGAAAACCGCAGGAATTATGCGATTTCGGATATGATTGAGCCCGGCTCTACTTTTAAACTGGTTACGGCCATTGCCTCGGTAGAACAGGATGTTGTCAGCTTTGATGAAATTTTTGAGACACCGGAAGACGGTACAAAGCTGATTCACGGCCAAATGATGCGTGACCATGATCCGCTGGGTACGCTTCGGCTCGACCAGGTGTTCGAGCAGTCTTCCAATATTGCAACGGCTGAGATCGCCATGCGGCTCTCCCCCAACGTGTTTTACCAGTATGCCCGCAACATGGGGTTTGGCACGCCCACGAACATCGATCTGCCCAATGAAGAGTCCGGTCGATTGCAGAAACCATATGAATGGAGCCAGGTGACACTCCCATGGATGGCAATTGGCTACGAAGTTCAGGTTACCCCCATCCAGCTTTTACAGGCGTATGCCGCCTTTGCGAATGACGGATACATGATGCGTCCGCATATCGTTAAGAAAATAACTGATGGTGAAGAAAATATTGTCGAAGAAAGACGTCCTGTTAAAGTAAGGGAAATTGCCGATGAGGAAACATTGAACAAGCTTCAACCCGTCTTCAAAGATGTGGTGTCAGACTCAGGTACCGCCCAGTGGGCACAAGTCGATGGACTTGAAATAGCCGGCAAAACAGGAACCGCTCAAAAATTTATTGATGGACGCTATCGCACGGCATACCGCGCCTCCTTTGTAGGATTTTTCCCTGCTGACAATCCAAAATATGTGGCGTTGGTTGTACTGGATGAACCACAAACCAGCATCTACGGTGGGTACACGGCTGGTGTCATTTTCAAACAAACCGCCATACGGATCGCAGGACTAGACAAAGAGATCCAGAGAAGCTTTGAAGATACTGAACCAATGCAAGAGCCACTGGTTCACATCCCGGATGTTAGACAAATGGAACTTGGGGAAGCCCGTGCGCTGCTTGCTTCGCAAAAAATAAGTTACACACTGAACGGGTCCGGACAATGGATTACCGGGCAGACTCCCGGTCCCGGTACCGCGTTAAAAGAAGAAGGCAGGGTCACCCTGAAAGTTTCAGAAACCCCAAGCGACAGTTCGGATACAAACATCCCAGAAGGATATTCTCGCATTCCCGATTTAGGTGGCATGGATATGCGTCGCGCCGCTATGCTGGTAAACAGTCGGGGGTTTGAAATAAAATTCATTGGCTCAGGAACCATCTACACACAGTTTCCCAGGGCCGGAGACCTGATGAAAAAAGGAAGAACAATCACCGTTCGGGGTAAATCCAAATCACTGGAAACACTAGTAGGCAGGTAACCAACAGAAATGACATTTAATGAACTTATAGAACTTTGCCAGCCGCTTGATGTCTACGGGGAGCATCCTGTAGATATCGGCGATCTTACGCAAGATTCGCGTGAGGTAAGCGAGGGGTCTGTCTTTATTGCGGTGCGTGGCACCCAGGTTGACGGCCACATGTTCATTGAAAACGCCATTTCCCGCGGTGCTTCCATCATCATTTGCGAGGATGCCTACTACACCGAAAAAGCAGATGTCTGTGTTCTTGAGGTCGAAGACACCCGCACTCTTGTAGGTCCTTTGGCCCAGGCATTCCAGGGATACCCCGGCAAAAAATTGACTCTGATTGGAGTAACAGGTACCAACGGAAAAACAACTGTAACCAGCCTGATTTACCAAGCGTTAAAAAAGCTGGGGGCACGCCCCTCCCTACTGGGAACGGTTGGAAAACGAATTGAAGATGAACTGCTGGACAGCCTGCTTACCACTTCCGATCCCATTGAACTTGCACGCGACATGCGGCGAATGGTTGCTGCAAAGTCATCTCACTTGGTGATGGAGGTTTCATCACACGCCCTTGATCAACAGCGGGTAGCGGGACTGAATTTTGAAATTGCCGGGTTCACCAATTTAAGCCACGATCACCTGGACTACCACGAGTCGCTGGACGAGTATGCTGCTGCCAAGAAGAAACTTTTTGATAGTCTTGCTCCGGACGCAACCGCAGTTGTCAATGGTGACGATCCGAATGCTGAACTTATGCTGAAAGATTGTAAAGCTAAGAAAATCAGGTTCAGTTTTTCTGAAAAACTCGATGCCTCCTGCCTTTTTCTGGCCAGCAGTTCAGAAGGAATTACTATTGAGATTAACGGGGTACGCTTCAGCAGCCCCCTGGTTGGGAAGTTTAACGCCTATAACGTAGCACTGGCATTCTTGATTTGCCGAGAACTGGATTACAAAGAACAACAGATTGCAAAGGCACTTAGCCAAGCAACGGGTGCCGAAGGCCGACTGGAACGCGTACAAGCACAAACTGACGCCAAACAACCGTTAGTCCTGGTGGATTATGCCCACACGCCCGATGCACTGGAAAACGTGCTCAGCACGCTGAAAAATTTAAAGAAGAAAGATCAAAAGCTGCATGTGGTGTTTGGCTGTGGAGGAGACCGCGACAAGACCAAGCGACCAAAAATGGCAGCGATTGCAGAACGTTTTGCCGATCAGGTAACAGTTACGTCCGACAATCCGCGTAGTGAAAATCCAGATGCCATTATCGACGACATTATGGACGGATTCGCTGACCAAAAGCTTGCCAGAAGAGTTACGGATCGCAAGCAGGCCATCCTTAAAACTATTGCAGAAGCAAGCGATGACACCATCATTCTCATCGCAGGCAAGGGCCATGAAACGTACCAGGAAATCGGCGATAAGCGTTACGACTTTGATGACCGTGAGATAGCACGCCAGGCACTGACCCAAAAAATCGGAACCCAAAATTCCGGGGAGGTGGCCTGATGTTGTACGAACTCATTCAATGGCTGGAAGTCAACTATCAACCGCCCGGGTTTAGTGCATTTCAGTTTATTACGACCCGGAGTGCCGTGGCTGCGGCAATGGCCCTGTTCATCAGCCTGCTGATAGGAAGAAGTATTATCCACTGGCTGGAGCGAATGCAGCTGCGAGAGGTTATCCGTGACGATATCGGGCTGGACAGCCACCTCAGCAAGGCACACACCCCCACCATGGGCGGCGTAATTATTCTGCTGGCCGTGTTAATACCGGCCCTGCTCTGGATGGAGATGGACAGCGTTTATACCTGGATGATTATTTTGGTAACACTGCTTCTGGGAATTGTAGGCTTTATAGATGATTACATTAAGGTCGTGCAAAAAGATAAATCAGGATTACACAGCAAATTCAAGCTGGCGGGTCAAGTGGTAGTGGGATTGGCCCTTGGTGCGGTGCTCTATTTCTATCCGGATTTTTCAGAATTTAATACGCTTTCGACAGTACCCTTTTTAAAGTATGTGAACATCGATTATGCCATCTTCGGTGAGGCCCTGGGCTGGGTCATCTACATTCCAGTTGTCATTTTTGTGGTTACCGCAGTCAGTAATGCTACCAACCTGACCGATGGACTCGATGGATTGGCAGCCGGCACCTCCGCCATTGCAGGCCTGATACTCGGAATTTTTGCTTACGTATCCGGAAGAACCGACTTCTCCAATTTCCTGGATATAATTTACCTGCCGGGAGCCGGGGAGTTGACCATCTTCTGCGCCTCACTGGTCGGTGCTTGCATGGGCTTCCTGTGGTACAACACCCATCCAGCCTCTGTGTTTATGGGGGATACCGGTTCACTGGCACTGGGTGGTGCGTTTGGCGCATTGGCATTGATGCTACACAAGGAACTGCTGTTGCCCATTATTTGCGGAATATTTTTTGTTGAAACACTTTCGGTTATTGTCCAGACCCTCTGGTTCAAATATACGCGAAGAAAATATGGTGAGGGTCGACGGGTATTTCTTATGACGCCAATACACCATCACTTTGAGAAAAAAGGATGGCCTGAATCCAAAATCGTCGTCCGGTTCTGGATTATCGCCGTACTCCTTGGAATTCTAAGTCTGCTAACACTGAAATTGCGATGAGAGAAGTTAAAGACCGACATATCGTGGTAATTGGTGCCGCCCGGAGTGGGATGGCCGTAGCTTCTCTGCTTCACAAAAAGGGAGCACAGGTTTTTGTTACAGAAAAGAATCAGCTTTCGGAAGAAACCCGGCAACATTTTGAGGCACTCGGCATCCAATACGAGGAAAACGGGCATACCAACCGGGCTCGAGATGCTGAATTTGCTGTTTTGAGTCCCGGCGTACCAACGGAAGCTCCGCTGGTGCAGGAATACCTGGCAGCAGGGAAAAAGGTGTACTCGGAACTGGAAGTAGCAAGCTGGTTTAACAAGACCCCGATTGTAGCAGTCACAGGCAGCAACGGCAAAACAACCGTCACAAGCTGGCTGGGCCACACGTGGAAGTTATCACAAAAGAAGGCAGTTGTGGCTGGCAATATCGGGCAAGCTTTTTCGAACCAGGTTGGAGGGACCGAGGACCAGCAAGATGTGATCCTGGAAGTGAGCAGTTTTCAGCTCGATCATATTGACCAGTTTCATCCACATGTTAGTTTAATCCTGAATATTACGCCGGATCACCTGGATCGTTACCAAAACAGTATTGAGAAATACGCGCAGTCAAAGTTTCGCATTACGGAAAACCAGACTGCCGACGATTGGTTTATTTATCACTATGACGATCCGATTGTTCGGGAGCATGTAGAAATTCTCAAATACAAAGAAAATGCGCCGCGACTTCTTGCCTTTTCAAGTGAGAATAAGGTTCCGGAAGGTGCTTTTGTGAGGGCGGGAAAAATCATTTTGAAACTCAATGACAAGGAGGAAGTGCTTATGCCGATCAGTAAAATTGGACTCAGAGGTAAGCATAACCTGAATAATGGCCTGGCAACCGTGCTCGCTGCTCGTGCCTCAGAGATAAAGAGCGATATTATCCGCGAGAGTCTCATGACTTTCGAAGGTGTTGAGCATCGCCTAGAACTTGTTCGCACTATTGACGGTGTCAAATACATTAATGACAGCAAAGCTACCAACATCAACGCTGTTTGGTACGCCCTGGATAGCTATGAAATGCCAATGGTGCTGATCCTGGGCGGACGAGACAAAGGGAACGACTACACGGAACTGATTAAACAGGTTCGCGAAAAGGTCCACACCATAGTGGCGATTGGCGAAGCACAGCAAAAAATTGAAGAGCAGCTTAGTACCGTTGTACCCAATTTTCAGAAAGCAGATACTATGCCAGAGGCCGTGAAAATTGGTCGTAATTATGCAAAACGAGGTGAAATCGTGATGCTGAGTCCCGCATGCTCCTCGTTCGACATGTTCGAAAATTATGAACACCGAGGTGAAGTATTTAAAAAAGCAGTAAATGATTTATAAAACATCCGCCGTCAAAACTCAAGTTTGACGGCAGATAGCTGATAGCTGATAGCTGATAATGATATACACGACACCAAATAACAACATTAAATCGATTATGGGCGGCGGCCCGGAAGAGATCGACTCCGGCAAGCAGGCCAGTGACCGGCCGTTGCTGGTCTCCGTCATTGTCCTGATGGTTTTCGGGGTGCTGGCGGTGTATTCGTCGATCGTCTATTTCGCCGAGAGTAACGGCACTTCCGCAGGCAGCCTGGTTATCGGCCACACCATGAAGCTGGGAATCGCCTTTCTTGTGATGCTGATTATATCCAAGATCAACTACCACAACATTGCCAAGCTGAGTCGGTTTGGAATGATCGTCAGCTGGCTGTTGCTGCTGGCAACGATGGTATTTGGAACCGAGTTATTTGGTGCCCGACGCTGGTTGTTTATCGGGGGTTATTCCTTCCAGCCAGCCAGTTTCGCTTCCGTGGCGTTGCTGATCCATGTTGCTGTTCTGCTGGATGAAAAGCAGGAGTACATAAAAGATTTCAAACGCGCCTTCCTCCCGATCATGTTTTGGGTGATCATAACCTGTGGGTTGATCGGGCTCGAAGATTTTAGTACCGCTGGACTTCTCATGATGATGTGCTTGCTGATGATGTTTGTGGGACGAATCAGCACCATACAGCTTGGCGGACTGGTATTGATCGGGGTGCTGGGAGCAAGCCTGCTGATTATGCAGTCACCGGAGCGTCAGAGTCGCTTGAACCACTATGTAGACCAGATTACGGATATCAAAAGCGACAAATTCAATGTGGAAGACGGGTACCAGGCCCAGCAGGCACAGATTGCCATCGCGCAGGGTAATATCTTTGGCGTGGGCATGGGAAAGAGTACGCAACGCGATTTCCTTCCCGCCCCTTATAACGATTTTATTTTTGCAATCATCGCTGAGGAGTACGGCATGCTGGGCTCCATGGCGCTGATTCTGCTGTTTACCACAATCCTGCTGCGAGGGATTGCAGTCATTGCAAAGAATGCCGTCGATACACTCGGCACATTCCTTGCCGTCGGCTGCACGTTGAACATCGCACTCTATGGATTTATTAATGCTGGTGTCGCCAATGGCCTGCTGCCCGTCACTGGGCTGCCGATGCCGTTTGTCAGTTACGGCGGCTCCAGCATGCTGTTCGCGGGCCTCATGGTGGGTATCCTGATGAATATTTCCAAGCACGACAGAAAGCGAAAGAAAATGTTTTATGCATAGCGAACAAAAGGACATATCATCGACGGTCGGACCGACCTCCGCTGCTATGGGTAAGCCACGTGTACTCATAGCGGCCGGAGGTACGGGCGGCCACGTCTATCCTGCCATCGCTATTGCCGATGCCTTGAGAGAGGAATGTGCTGAGACGGAAATCCTGTTTGTAGGTACTGAAAACCATATGGAATGGCACGCTGTCCCGGAAGCGGGGTATGACATCAAAAGCATCTGGATAAGCGGTTTTCACCGGCGATTAACCCTTAAAAACCTGCTGTTCCCGGTCAAGCTGGCCACAAGTATTGCACAAAGTTTTAGCATAATCAGCACATTCAAACCAGATATCGTGGTTTCCTGTGGCGGCTATGTAGCAGGACCGGTAGGCTGGGTGGCTACCAAGCGGGGTGTTCCGTTGGTGATCCAGGAACAGAACAGTTTCCCGGGCGTAACTAACCGCATGCTGGCAAAAAGTGCTGAAGTGATATTTACTGCTTTCAAGGATGCCGACCAGTATTTCCCTGAAGGGGAAACCAGGGTATCGGGCAATCCAACCCGATCGGAGCTGGTAGAAGCCGATAGACAAGCATCGTATGAATCTTTCAATTTTGATCCCCAGAAAAAAACGCTGCTGGTGCTGGGCGGCAGTGGTGGAGCCCGTGCCATCAATGAAGCGATGGCGGCAAATGTCGAGCGGCTCCATGCATTGAACCTCCAGGTGATCTGGCAATGTGGACGCAGTTATTTCGACAAGTATCGGGGCCGCATTGATTTTGAAAAGCTGCCGAATATCAGGCTTAAGGACTTCCTGAAAAATATGGATGAAGCATACGCGGTGGCTGACCTCGTCGTGAGTCGCGCCGGTGCCCTCTCCTGTTCGGAGCTGGCACTGACCGGCAAGCCGAGCATCCTAGTGCCATCCCCAAATGTTGCGGGGGATCACCAGACCAAAAATGCGCGGTCGATGGTTAACGAGGGGGCTGCGGAGCTGGTAACAGACAGTGAACTCAGCAATACCCTGGTTTCACTGGTCGAGAAATTAATCAATGACCAAGAAAGACTTAAACAGATGCAGAAAGCGGCTCTGAAACTGGCCCGGCCTGATGCGGCGAATGATATAGCAAAAGTAATTTTAAACCTGACGGAAGAAAAAGAAAGAATTTGAAGAATAAGGTATCACAAACTAACAGAAAGAACTTTGTGTGCCTTTGTGACATAGCTGATGGAAAAAGATAGTATGAGCAAAAAGAAAAACATACAAACACAACCCATTTTCGGGCGAACCCGCCAGATTCACATGGTGGGTATCGGTGGTATCGGTATGAGCGGCATGGCAGAGATCCTGCTGCAAAAAGGCTACCGTGTTACCGGGTCCGACGCCAATATGAGTGATACTGTCGAACGCCTGAAAGAGCTCGGGGCCACCGTCCATATCGGTCACAAAGAGGAGAATATTGAGGGTGCCGACGTTGTGGTGTACACCAGCGCAGTGAAAGCTGAAGAAAATATTGAGACCAAAGCTGCACTCGAAAAAGGCATCCCGGTGATTAAACGCGCCGAAATGCTGGCCGAACTGATGCGGATGAAATATGGAGTCGGGGTGGCGGGCACGCACGGTAAAACCACCACCACAACCATGATCGGCCATGTGGTGCAAGACGGAAGTTTTGATCCCACCATTATTGTCGGAGGAAAAGTGCACAGCTTTGACAAAACAAACGCGGTGGTCGGGACCGGTGACGTGATCGTCGTGGAGGCGGATGAGTTTGATCGTACTTTTTTGCGACTTCGCCCCTCGCTGGCTGTAATTACAAACATCGAGGCCGAGCACTTGGACATTTACGACAACCTGGAAGATGTGAAGGAAGCCTTTGTTGAATTTGCAAACAAAGTGCCGTTTTACGGGGCTGTCACGCTGTGCCTGGATGATCCCAATGTGCGGAGCATCATCCCCAAAATAGATCGACGGACGCTCACTTATGGGTTAACTCCCCAGGCGGAGGTTCGGGCCGTTGATATCGAGATGGATCATTTCCAGACGACATTTACGGTGTTGCACGAAAACGAAGAGCTTGGAGAAGTCATCCTGAAAGCACCAGGCGAACACAACGTCAAAAATGCGCTGGCGGCCGTTTCAGTGGGATTTGAGCTAGATATCAATTTTGAACATATAAAGTCCGGACTGGAGCGCTTCGAAGGGGTATTCCGTCGCTTCCAGCTCAAGGCTGAAAAAGACGATGTGATGGTGATTGATGATTATGCCCACCATCCCACGGAAGTACAGGCCACACTGAATGCAGCTCGAAAAGGGTGGAAAGACCGGCGAATTGTGGCGGTGTTTCAGCCACACCTGTACTCACGAACTCAAGACCTGTTTAAAGAATTTGGGTCCTCCTTCTTCGATGCAGAGGTATGTGTCATTACGGATGTCTACCCCAGCCGCGAGGAACCGATTGAGGGCGTTTCCGGTAAACTGATTGCGGATGCGGCCAGGGAATATGGACACCGTAAAGTGCACTATGTTGAAAATAAAACCGAACTGCCGGGCAGGCTCAAGGATATTGTAAAAGCTGGTGATATCGTCATTACGATGGGGGCCGGCGATATCTACAAATTTGGCGAGCAGTTTGTTGAGACCCTGGAAGCAGGCTTGGAAAACATGAATTGACATGAGAAGTAAAGTAAACCAGAAGCAATGTTTTATCATAAACAGAAAGAATGGAGCTTTCCCAAAAACGGGAGATCGCCGCGTCGCGGAAAAAACTACGCTCCTCGCGATGACAGATAAATAAATTGCGCTGGAGAAGGGGGTTAGACTTCCCACAATAAACAGTTTTAAAAATGACGGAACAGAAGGAATCACATAGCGAAAATCCAGCTGAGCCCTCGGGCTTCAATGCCATGCCGTGGCTGATGGGAGCCCTGTTTGTGTTGGGTGTGGCGATATTGGCCGGTATCTACTGGAACCGGACCGTGGTGATTCAGGATGTCCAGTTTTCTGGTCATAATTTTATCACTGAAGGTGAACTGGCCGGAAAAGCCAACGTCCCAACGGGCGTATCGCCTGACAGTGTGGACTTTATGTCGATTATAAATCAGCTGGAAACATTGCCCTATGTGAAGCAGGCAGCGGTAAATGTGGAACCCAGTGGAGACCTGAGGATTCAGGTTACGGAACGGCGGCCCATTGCGATGCTGGCGGACGGCGATGCAAAAATTTATGTAGATGAAGAGGGCATTCGACTCCCCTTAAAACTGGAAAAATCGGTTGACGTCCCGATTGTGTATGGTTTTAAGACAGCTCCCATGAGTGATACGCTTAAATCCGACGCCTGGGTACAAACCCAAAGCTTTTTGAAAGAAATAAATGGCAGCTCCTTTAATCATGCTACAATTAGTGAGATTGCATGGACAAAAAAAGAGGGTATTGTAGCTCTCAGCCATGAGAATGGAGTAAAGCTTGTATTTGGCAAAGATAAATTCCGGCGAAAATTACGTAACTGGAAAGCCTTTTACTCAGAGGTTGTTCGGACCAAAGGAATTGATAAAATGCGAACTGTTGATTTGCGATTTAAGGGTCAGATTGTGACCCGCGAAAGTTAACAACAACACTGGGGTTGGGAGTACAACTCCCTCCCAACTATGAATGAAATAAACAAATTACACTACAAACAGCACGCGAAGTAACCGTAATAACATGGACATGGAAGAACAAGATAGAATTGTTGTCGGTCTGGATATAGGAACCACCAAGGTATGTGCCATCGTCGCCTCAATCGATCCCCAGGATCGAATTCACATCCTCGGGGTGGGTAAATCACCCAGTGATGGCTTGAATCGGGGGGTGGTCGTCAATATTGACAAGACGGTCAATGCCATCCAAAGTGCCATTGAGCAGGCCCAGCTGGCCTCGGGTATTGAGGTGAACTCCGTTAACGTGGGTATTGCCGGAGACCATATCCGCAGTATGCGCAGCAAGGGTGTCATCACCATAAACAATAAAGACAACGAGATTACGGTCAACGATGTGGAGCGGCTGCTGGAAGACTGCCAGCGCATTATGCTGCCGACGGACCAACAGATTATCCATGTAATTCCACAGGAGTTTGTCGTGGATGGCCAGGACGGCATCAGCGACCCGGTGGGCATGAGCGGCATGCGGATGGAGGCCGAAGTACATATTATCACCGGTCTTGTTTCCGCGGCCAAGAATATCTACCGGTGTGTGGAGCGTGCCGGTTACGAAGTGGCAGACATCATCCTGGAACCACTTGCCTCCTCCTACTCGGTGCTGGATGAGGAGGAGAAGGAAGCGGGCGTTGTGCTGGTGGATATCGGGGGTGGCACGACCGACGTCGCCATTTTCCAGGACAACACAATTCGACATACGGCGGTCATCGCTATTGCGGGCAAAAAGGTGACCGATGACATCCGTGTGGGGCTCAGCGTACTGGACGACCAAGGTGAAAAACTGAAACGTGAGCACGGCGAGGCGTTTGTGGATATGATTGAAGAGGAAGAATCGATCACCGTGCCCGGCATTGCGGGCCGACCGCCCAAAGAGATTACCAAAAGCATCCTGGCGAAGATCATCCAGGCCCGGATGGAGGAGATACTGGAGATCGTGGCAATCGAGGTTAAACGCAGTGGGTATGCTGATTCGCTAAGTGCCGGTGTAGTACTTACCGGCGGCGGCTCACTGATCAAGAATGTGTGTCCCCTGGCAACTGAAGTGCTCGGTATGGACGCCAAAATTGGCAAGCCACTGGGACTCAGCGGCGGCCTCATTGAGGAAGTGAACAATCCCATTTACGCCACCGGCGTCGGGCTTGTAATGCACGCCATCAAAACCGGCAGCGGTGCTATGAACCAGGCGATCATTCCCTCATCCACCAAAGGGTCCAGCGTGGAAAAAGTAATGAACCGCATTGCAGAACGCATGAAGAGCTGGTTCAAGGAATTGTAGTACCGCGAGCTTCGCTGCAAAGAGATTAAAATATTCACTAAACGTATTTAACGGTTATAATCAAATGGCCAGTAACAACGAAATTCTCTCTGTGTCATCCCGGACCTCGATCCGGGATCTCGAAATGGCACTGAGCGTTGATCAGTTGAGAGCTCGTATCAACGATATAAGCTTTGCGAGATCCTGAAACAAGTTCAGGATGACACCTAGGCTGCTTTTAATCGCTAACGCGTTTCACTTTATGAAATAACATGAGATCCTGAGATGATATTAAATCGAGTGCAATATATGGCTCAGGATGACTGAAAATAGAATCTAAAATTGAATGAAGAGTACTTAAGGAGAAGGTTTCTGAGAAAATGAACTGGAAAAATAAAATATCATCTGTCTCATCATTCGATGAGCAACTTCCATTTCGAACACTTTCCCGGAGTGACTGGGTGATTAGTATACCCAGAATAGTAAAAGACAAAAACGATAAAAACAGCAATCTAAATAATCAGCAGAGAAATATAAGCAATCTAATAAAGGAGTAACTTATGTCTAATCTTAACACACGCTTTAGTTTTGACGAGAACGGTCAGGACTCTGCGAAGATCAAAGTGATCGGTGTTGGTGGCGGTGGAGGAAATGCCGTCAATAACATGATCAACAAGGGTCTAAGCAGTGTCGAATACATTGCACTAAACACCGATGCCCAGGCCCTTAAAAACAGCCTGGCGGATGTCACAATCCAGGTCGGGTCCAACCTTACCGGGGGACTTGGCGCTGGTGCGCGACCTGAAATCGGTCGTGAAGCCGTAGAGGAAAACCGTCACGAAATTGACGATGCCATCGACGGGGCCGACATGATTTTTGTAACAGCCGGAATGGGCGGCGGTACCGGAACCGGGGGTGCGCCCGTAGTATCCGGCATTGCCAAACGCAAAGGCATTTTGACGGTAGCCATTGTAACCACTCCTTTTGAGTGCGAGGGTCCCAAACGGATGCGCTATGCCACGGAGGGTATCAGCGAGCTCAAAAAGAACTGCGATACCGTTATCGTAATACCGAATGAGCAACTGCTCGAAATTGCGGACGCCAACACCACGCTGATGGAGGCGTTCGACAAGGCCAACGAGGTGCTTTACAATGCTACCCGTGGCATCTCCGACCTGATCCTGATGCCCGGCCTCATCAACCTTGACTTTGCCGACGTCCGCACCACCATGCTTGATGGAGGGGCGGCCATTATGGGATCGGCGGCGTCTACAGGCGATGACCGAGCCGAAATTGCAGCACGCGAGGCGATCAACTCTCCCCTGCTCGACGGGGTAAGCATTCGCGGGGCGCGTAACGTACTGGTGAACATCTCGGCAGGTTCCAACCTCGGAATGATGGAGACCAACACCGCCACCAGCATTATCCAGCAGGAAGCGGGCGAAGATGCCGAAATCATTCTCGGTACGGTGCTTGATGACGAGATGGAGGATGAACTCCGAATTACCGTCATCGCCACTGGTTTTGACCTGGATGAGGATGGCAAAACCCAGCCTTCAGCACCAGCACAAAAGGACGATGCAGAATCCAAAGATACACCTGAAAAGCTCGAGAAGTCGAAGCGACAGGCGATGAGCGGTCGAAGTGGTTACTCTCCCACGGGCGAACCATTTTACAAGGGCGAATCGAACCTCAAAAAATTGGACTCTCCCGCCATTTCCCGGCACGGGGTTAATTACAGCTCAGGAAACAAAGAACAGGAAGAGCAAGAGGAGGAAGACCGCCAGGAAAACAAAAAGGAAGGTGACACTCTTCTGAACAACCGGCGGGAACGAATTGATAAAAGCGATACCGATCAGCCGGCTTTCTTGCGAAAGATTATGGACTGACTGCGTATCAAGTGAAGCGACATAATGAAATCTTATTGGATTGCTGAATATCCTGAAAAGGAGAGGCTGGCTACGGTCAGCCTGTCCGTCTAATTCCTTTAACGGCGGACCTTTAGTTCATAAGCTATAGATTGCTAAATCTATGAGGAGTCCTTTGACCGGGACTCCTTTTTCTATTTGTGTAAGTGGTTCCTGTAAAGAATAAGAAGGGTCACCCAATGGGTAGCCATCAGAAATCAACATTCAATTTGTGATTGGTACTATAGTTGCCGGTTGTCTTGGTCAGAAAATATCGCCCTTTGTTAACCCACCTTTGTTTCCTCCCTAATTAATCAGGGAGGGAAACTCCTTGAATCGACATGAGGCTCTTTGATAGCTTTGAGCGTTTCTCAAGATAAGTTCGAAAAGCAGCAGGGTTCAAGCACGTGAACGGGGCGAACAAAATTAGAACCGGAATTTACAGGATTAGAGGATGAGCAGGATATTAATTTTTATAAGAAGAAATCCTGTAGATCCTTTAATCCAGCCCATCCTAGTTCAAATCGTGAGATATGAAATAGCATGAAGATTCCATTTCTCGCACATTCTGGCCTTATCGACGGAGCCTTCCATACCACTCAATTTGCAATGACATATCTAATTCAACGTCTGTGGTTGATATGGGCCACTTATATTTTTTGTAAGGATTTAGTTTGAAAGCGGTCTTACTATTGAGAGGTCAAGAGTGCAACGATCTCCGGTACAACAATAAATCCAACTAAAAACCATTTAGAGACAATGTTACACTATAGTCTATATGAAAATACGTTCAGTGAAGACGATCCCGATGACTGCCTTGCGCGCCCGGTCGACGTCGCAGTACATTCTATTGATGACCTGATCGAAGCGATCACCGGACCGGGTTCCATCCTCAAACCTACAGAGACGAAGGCGGTCATCGACAACTACTGGTCCACTATTGCCAGCTATATTCGTCAAGGTAAGGCCTACCGCGATGAGTATATAAGCACCCGCTTCAGTATCAGGGGCGTGTTCGAGAGTGAGGAGGACCGGTTCGACCCGGCCCGCCACCAAGTGCAGGTCAATGTGGTGATTAAGGATTCCATCACTGATGCCGTCAGCGATATCGATCTTCAGATCGTAGATGAACGGGATATCACCCCTGAAATTGAAACCGTCTATGATTGGGGCAGTGGCACCAACGATGAGATTCTCACCCCGGGCAACGTGCTGGAGATTACCGGCGATTACATGAAGATTCAACACAACCTAGAGGAAGAAGGTGTCTTTTTCGTCAGCCAGGACAGTAACACAGAGGTAAAAGCGGAACAAATCCGCGACAACGAGCCCAAGACGCTGACCCTGCGCATCCCTGAAAGCCTCGAAGCTGGTCCCTGGCGGATTGAGGTACGCAATACCCGGTATGAAAATGATCAACTGAGTACAGGGCTCTTCGAACCCGTACTCACAGTGGAGTGATCAGCCTCATTATTACTACGAGCCCTGGGTTAAAGCATCTGCTGGGCTCGTATTTTTTTGACGATAGTCAAATTGCCTGAATGACGATAGTCAAATAGCCTATCTGACTATTGTCAATGAATCACAATGACGGCGTCATATACCCTTAACGACGACGTCACATAGTCTCTGCGACGGCCTGACCTTGTTGATGAGGGAATATGGGGCGAACAAAATTAGAGCCGGGATTTACGGGATCAGAGGATGAACAGGATGTTCTGCTCCTGTAAAACCCGTTAATCCCTTAATCCAGCCCATCCTGATTCAAACGGTGAGATATGAAATAGGATGACTTTACATACAAGATAATCGGTTGTGTCATGGAAGCTCACCTGGAGACAGGTAGGTTGAGATAAAAGACACAGTTTTTTAATAACTCTAAATCAGAGTCAAGGCGTCAATCTTTTGATTCTGCAGGCGTAATAAGCTTAAATCCCGTTTTATCGGTCTCATCCACAAAAAATGTACCATTTAGCTGACGGGTAAGGGTTAGAACCAATTTCATGCCGAGGGTTTGTTGCTTTTCGGGATCAAAGTCGGACGGCAGCCCTTTACCGTTATCTCTTACTGCTACAGATATCTGCCCGTTTTTCCTTGTCATCTCTACAAATATGGTTCCGCTTTCCTGGTCAGCAAACGCATGGACGTATGAATTAACCAACAACTCATTCAAGATCATTGCCAGTGGCACCGCCCGGTCCATCATTACTTCAATATCATCGGAGTGAATACGCACATCGATGGTTTGATCCTCCCGTTTGTACGAATGATTCAGCCGGTTGGAAAGCTTCATACAGAACTGCTTGAGATTCACACAATCAACGGCATTTGACTGGTGCATGGTCTCGTACACAACCGCCAGCGAGCGGAGCCGGGCATGGGAATCATTGAGTATTTTTTCCACCGGCTCCCGTTCTCCCGTTTTAAGTTGAAGTTCCAGCAGGGCCAGCACCATTGTCAGGTTATCTTTCACCCGGTGGTTAACCTGCTTCAGGAGTTGGTCACGCTGGTCAACCGCTTCCTGGAGCGAGGCTTCACTTTCCTTCAATTGCTCCGTCTGCTCCTCCACCTTTCCGGCCAGGTTACTGTTCCACCTGCTTACAAGATAAATTCCACCCATTCCCACTGCCATCACGAGCCCGATGGAGATCCATGTTATGATTTGAAAAGAGCCGGCAACCCTTCTGAAGTTTTGTGCTACCTGGTTGGGAAGATCGGCCAACTCCTGCTGTATCCCCATGAATCCCAGTACGTTTGCACCGATAATAAATAGCGTCAGTACCACCACTACACTCATAATTGCTGTGTAGATCCACTTTAATGTTACCTCCGTCTGAGGAAGTTGGAAAAAGTTAGCCTTGGCTCGCTCAATAGAAGGCGTGCAAACATAGAGCGTGGGTCCGACCAGGAACATCGATTGCAGGAAGGTCCCGGTCCACCATCCCCGCCAGATAGTAAACGTTTGCGTAGCCGATAGATCGTGATAAAGACTCCAGACAAAAGAGCCGAGTGAACTGGCCAGGGCAGCCACAAACGCCACAGTGGTAAAAAAGGCGAGCCTTTTCAGGTTATCGGGACGAGGGCTGATCGAAATACTGTGGTAACAGAGAGCAAAAATGGCCAATCCCAGAATAAAGGCTCCCCCAAAGAGCAAGGCCCAGACAAGAGGCATATATGAAGAATACGCGATTAAAAAAGCCGAAAGAAATACCGGGATAAAACCCCACTCAAATCCGATCCAAAACATGATGAGCGTACCCAACAAGAGTGGCGGGTACATCATAAAGAAAGTATACAGGGCTTGCTGTTCGCTGCCACCCATAAATGCCTGGCGGGGTGAAAGCAGTACAACAGACGCAACACTGACTATGATCAGGAATATCCAGATTCCCAGTAGTAGCTGAACCCGCTTGTCTCCCAGCGAATATTCTTCCAGTAGAAAGTCGAGCGGTAGGGGATTCCACTTCTCTTTAACGGTGGTACCACCTAAAATGTCTGCGCCATCTGCTCCCATCTGCATTACCCCAGTTAATTATTAAGGTGTAACTAGGTTAATTTTTTCTAACTTTTCAAAATTAATTTTACAACTCAACAGTTAAATAGGTTATCGTTAAAAACCGAAGAAGGGTCGAGACTAAAGAATAAAGATTCAAAAACCCGAATATTTACTTATCAAGTCGCTAAATTTCGTGTACTCACGAGAATTTTAATTGATTGAATGCCAATGACTTATAAGAGTAATATTGCAAATTAGCTGTAAAAATATTTAGCTCAAGTGCACATTTCTTTCCCATTTGATCCGTGTGATTCAGTCGCCTTCCTCTCCTGATCTATTTTCGTCTCAAGGTGGGTGTTCATTTTTTCAGTGACGAAAAAACGAACCTTTAGATTCCCGTTAGTAAAACGTTCTATATTGAAGGGACAAGTAACAGACTGGAGCTGTCGGGGTGACCTAGAAAACGAACCAGCTTAAAGAGCTATTTTTGGTATACGT
>NZ_JAMQKA010000054.1:0-44035 GCF_031569985.1 Aliifodinibius sp. S!AR15-10
GGAAGATTGATGATTATGAGCCCAATCGCTATAGCGATAGAACAACAAGAGCCGTATGACGGGAGACTGTCACGTACGGTTCTGTGAGGGCCTTGGGGTGAAATTCCCCTTGGCTACTCGACTACTTACTGAAATCATGCACCAATTAAAGCATTTTGAGCGGTTCTTTTATCTCGATGAACCTTCGGAAAGGCGAATAAATCCCCAATTTGTGCTACGAAGCACTCCTTCGCGGAAAGCTTTGGTGCGTAAACCTCGCGCGAAGTAGCTGTGATTTTTTAGATTCATTTTTTATCGTTAAAAAAATGAATACCCCTCATGAGAATAAAGATTGGGAAGGGAGGCCATGCTGCTCTCTAAGACAAATAGGCTTTAATAAAAAAAGTGCGAAAACAAATGGAAGACGACATACTCTTTTTTGAAACGCCATCCGATTTTCGGGACTGGTTGGCAGAGCATCACGATAAACGAGAAGTGCAATGGCTGGGTCTCTACAAAGTGAATTCCGGGAAGCCGAGCATCAGGTGGGAAGAGTCTGTGCGCGCGGCACTCTGTTTTGGCTGGATCGACGGGCTGAGAAAGTCGATCGATGAGGAAAGTTATAAGATACGTTTTACGCCGCGCAATCCTGACAGCCACTGGAGCAAGAAAAATATTGAGATGGCAGAGGAGCTAATTGACGAAGGAAAGATGCATCCAGCAGGATTAAAAGCTTTTGAGAACCGCGATGAAAAGAATAGCGGTAGGGCATCATTCGAGCAGGACCACGTGGAGTTGAAACCGGAATATCTGGAGCAGATCAAGCGGAATGAAAAGGCATGGCAGTTTTTTGAAGCCCTGGCACCCTCATACACCAAAAGCTCCATTCACTGGGTGATGAGTGCCAAGAAGGAGGAGACCCGCCAGCGCCGTCTTCGGATATTAATAGAATCATCGGAAAAAGAGGAGAAAATTCCACTTTTGCAGTGGGGAGACCAGTGATATACCTGGACTTATGTTTTACTAGGCTATAACTTGGTTCGACATAAAAACTGTCATTGAGAAGGATTCGGTAACCATCGGTATCCCGACAGTGGTAGGCAATCTCCTAATAGTATGAACAAAAAATCGGAAAGGGAGATCGCCACGTCGACTTCAAGATGGAGCCCACTACTATCAAAGACGCCTCCTCGCGATGACAGCTATAATAATTGTGATCCTTATATCGAACTAACGTTAACTATACTTTACGAACGCTTTTTTTAAGAAGTTGTTCAATGGAATGACTTCCTTGAAGTGATCGATAATGATGTTGGAAAGATGATTCGAATTGAGATAGTTCACCAGGGGTAAATCCGCCATTACATAAAACTGCTTATTCGCGATAGTGGGTACCTTTTCCACCTTGGATTGAAAAGCTTTACCAAGCCGCTTTGCCTTTTCACCTTTTATTTCTTTGAATTTATCCCTGAATGATGGAAGATCTATGATTGCCAGGAACTCTTCGCTCTCTTCTGCAATCAACCTCCTGATACGCTTTAGACTTTGAGTATCAATATTGAGCATGCCTCCGCCAACATGGATCGTATCCGCACTGATACCCAGGTAATAGGCGGGCAGTATCGATTTTTTTCCACCCATAGCAAATCCAGCTTTCATCAGGGTGTTATATGGTGTTTTGTCTTTGGTAAACCGCAAGTCCCTGTTAATGCGGAATAAAGAATCCCTGGGATTAGTAGGAATACCCGGCTCAAACTCTTCTACTTCAGGAATTAGTTCTTGCAGTAGTTGAAAAAAGGGCTCTTTTACATATTTTTCATAGTCATTCTTGTGGAGATGAAACCACTCGCGGTTGTTGTTCTCTTCGAGCTCTGTAAAAAAAGTTTTGTATTCAGCAGTTATCATATTTCACTCCTAACTGTCTCAAATGCTTTTTTTGCCAGTACTTCCCATTCATCCTTGTTTGAAAAATCAATTTCAAACCATCCATTTAGTGTCCCTTTATTTTTAAAGGGATTGAACACATTAATATTTAGATTAGCATTTTGTTGATTAAAGTCCGTTCCAAGTTTCAATACCATTTTTTGTTGTGGAAAGATAAAAGCAAATACCTTTCCATTGTAACTAATCGCTTCCGAACTCATCATTTTACCTCTCATTATTCCTGGATGTTCAATACATAAACGATCACATAGCTGTTTAAAAAAGATTTCTTCCATCTTTATCCTAATTGGTTAGTTCCCATATACCTACAAATACTCAACGCTATCAATATTTTAAGTATTATTTGTAAGCACATGCTGCTAAGTAATTTACTAGAATTAATATGAAGTACAATGGGTGATGTTTTTTTCCTTACAAATAGTCGACCTGTTTACTTATTGAGAAGAATTCATAAATAAGACTCCAAAATAAATATTTGCGTAACTATATGGTTACGTATATATTTGTGTAACCAATCAGTTACTTAAATGATTTGATATGGCACACGATGTATTCCAGGCAATAGCGGACCCCACGCGAAGGGAAATTATCGATCTGTTGGCAACGCAATCCCTGACTGTAAACGAGGTGGCGGAAAATTTTGATATTAGCCGCCCGGCTGTTTCAAAGCATATCAAAATTTTAAACAAATGTGGCCTGCTTGTAGTCCGCCCAAAAGGACGCAAGCGTTTTTGCCGGACCGATCCCCGAAAATTGCAAGAGGTGTTTGAATGGGCACAGCGTTATCGAAAATTCTGGAATCAAAAGCTGGATGCGCTTGAAGCGGCACTTGATGAGGATGAAAAACAATAATGAATAAATGGCAACTGGGAAATGAATAAAATGAATGAAAATCAATTGTTGGCAACCTCCCAAATGATGATATACAGACCGCCAGAGGTAGTTTTTGAGGCCTTGGTAGATCCGGTTATTACCTCTGATTTTTGGTTTACCCACGGCACTGGACGACTGGAGTCAGGCAAAAAAGTGACTTGGAGATGGGACCAATTCGGAGTTGAAGCTTCCATCGAAGTGGAAAAGGTAACGCCGGGCCAGCTCATACGGTTTCGCTGGCCATCAGATGAAGAGAATACCTCTTGGCGAACAGTGGAAATAACGTTCAGCTCTCAGGCAGACGACAGCACGTTCGTTGAGGTATCAGAAAAAGGGTTCGATAAAAGTGATGAACACCTGATCCAAACCATAACCGGTCAAACTGAGGGATGGGCACTGGTCTTATCGGCCTTAAAAGCCTACCTGGAACATGATATAATTCTAAGTGTAATTAGCGATCACCACCCACATGAATAAAAAGAGGGACCTCCCGGTTAAGGTAAGAATTGTCAAAGAGTTTAAGGCATCCCCGCAAAAAGTGTTTGATGCATGGCTGGATCCTGAAATGATCAGTAAATGGATGTTTGGTCCCGATGTGCGTGAAGAGGAGATCCTGAAGCTGAAAAATGACCCGAAGGAGGGAGGCTCATTTTCATATGTGGTAAAGCGCGGGAAAGAGGAGATTGATCACATGGGGACCTACTTTGAGATAGATCGTCCGAATAGGTTGGTATTTAGCTGGGGAGCTGGTACTGATCCTGCCGGTGAAAGCGTGGTTACGATTGAGATCGAGCCTACAGGACAGGGTTGCCGTTTGACCCTGGTTCATGAACTGGCCGAAAAATGGGCGGAATATGCCGACCGGACCAAAGAGGGCTGGAGCTATATGATGGGAAAGCTCAAAGAAATTTTGGCATAGATAAATACAGCAGTAGCAATACAAAATGGATAAAGAACTTATCGTTAGAGATCGGATTAAAATCAACTCTACAGTTGAAAACGTCTGGGAGGTTTTGACCAAAAGCAAATACTACAAACAGTGGGATGATCTTCCCGAAAACTTTTCAGAAGACAGCTTGAGACTTGGAAGTATTATCGAATGGGAAGGGTATTCCAGAATGAAGGTGACCAAATTTGAGGTTTATAAGCATCTTGAAATGGAACTTTATCTACCAAAGGTTGAGTTGGATTCAACCGATTATGATATCTCGTATGTCTATTCATTAACGCCTTTAAATAGAAATACACTTTTAACAATTGAGATTGGAGATTTTTCTCCACTACCGAAGGGGAAAGATTATTTCGATGCAACGATTGAGTTTGTTCAGTCTTCAAAACAGAAAATAAAAGATTTGTCTGAGGGAATAATTGACTCATCAATTTAATCTTCTAAAAAGACCTAATAAAACAGACTATGAAAATATCACTTACCAGCATTCATGTAGATGATCCGATAGAGGCGTTCAAATTTTATACTGAAATCCTGGGTTTCAAAGAGCAGGTATTTATGCCGGAAGCGAGCCTGGCCATTGTGGTTTCTCCCGAGGAGCCCGAGGGAACCGGTTTGCTCCTTGAACCCAGTGACAATCCTGTTGCTCAACAATACAAGGAGGGTTTGTACGAGCAAGGGCTCCCGGCGATCGTTTTCGGGGTGGAAGATATTGAGGCCGAATATGAGCGGTTAAAAAATGCCGGTGTGGCTTTTACCAAAGAGCCTACTAAAACCGATTGGGGTTATGAAGCTATTTTTGATGACAGCTGTGGAAACTACATTCAAATGGCGCAAACTTAAATTCAATCCTGGACTTTCCAGGATTTTTGAAACCTTGCAGGTATCCCTGTAGACAATTATAAAAGGAGTACTCTATGAGTGATTATGGCCAATTCATCGAAACAGGTACCATCCGGTTTGAGCGACTGCTGCCAGGACCTATCGAACGGGTATGGGCCTTCCTGACCGAATCCGATAAGAAAGCTCAATGGCTGGCAGCCGGTGATGTTGAACCCCGGGTGGGTGGCAAAGTGGAATTGAATTTTAAGCACAAAAATCTCTCTCCCAACGACGATCCCATTCCAGAAAAATACAAGCATATGGAAGAAGGCACCGGCTTTACGGGGCGGGTAACACAGTGGGATCCGCCACGACTGTTAAGCTATACCTGGGGTGAGGAGACCGGGGAAGAGTCGGAAGTAACGTTTGAACTAAAGCCTAAAGAAGGTGGTAAGGTGCTTTTAGTGCTAACCCATCGGCGACTGGGTGATGATACCGATATGCTTATAAGTGTAGCTGGCGGTTGGCATACGCATCTCGGCATTCTTTCTGATCGTTTGAGCGGGTGTGAGCCACAGGGGTTCTGGAAAGTACACACTCGGTTGGAGCAGGAATATTCAGAGCGAATTGGAAATTGAGTTTACCCCTAGATCCCCTAAAGGGGACTTGATTCGTGCCTATTTTATAGTTTGTTACCTTTATGCAAGGTAGTAGGCTTTAGTAAAATTTGTAGTTTAAATGTTATGCGAAAACCACATTCATCATGGAAAAACCGAGAATGTTCTACGGAGCGCCTCCATATATTTTCGAAAAGGCCCGCGAGTTGCGTAAATCAATGACAAAAGCAGAAACAAAATTATGGAATCAACTAAACAAAAAGCAGCTTGGTTACAAATTCAGAAGACAGCATCCAATATCAGAATTCATTGCTGATTTTTATTGCCACTCCTCTAAACTGGTCATTGAAGTTGACGGGGGAATTCACTCAAAGAAAGAGCATCAAGAGTACGATATAAAAAGAAGTAACAAACTGAACCGTTTTGGAATAACTGTAATTAGATTTAAAAACCAAGAAATACTGAGGAATGTGCAAACAGTGTTGAAAAGAATAACTACATATTTGGAATGATAAAATCTGTTAACTTTTCTTATACAGTAAGTTACAGAGTTGCTTCTTCATGATAATCTGCCTCATATGTAAGTCCCCTTTAGGGGATTTAGGGATAAACCTGAAAAAAGTACTTATGACCTCGTCCACCCATATACCCCAAAGCCCACTGGCCAACTACATAAAGTTTATGTGGCATAGCGAGGGATATCAGCCGGGGTATGTTAAAGAGCGGGTATTGCCAACCGGTTCGTCGCAGCTCATAATCAACCTGGAAGATACCCGGTTCAGGCACTTTGAGGGGGTCCAACAGGACAAGACACAAGAATATGATCGTGCGATCATTGCCGGCATCCATTCTCATCCTGTATTTTTAGACAGCCGGACCCGCGCCTCAACGATGGGTGTTGTGTTAAAACCGGGTGCACTCCAGGCACTATTTGGATATCCTGCCGATGAATTCCGAGATCAGGTTATCTCATTCGCCAATGTTACCACTGCTGATATCCCGGCACTGCGTCAACAACTGGATGAAGCCACGACATCGAAATTAAAATTCAGCCTGCTCGAATCGTTTCTGAACAATCACCTGGACCGGGAATTCCAGCCAAATCCAGCTGTACTATTTTCCGCCCGCCAGCTGGCACATCCTAACGGACTGCACTCGGTTTCTGAGATATCAGATAAAACAGGGTATAGCCGTCGCAGGTTAACAGAACTGTTTCGCAACGCTGCCGGCTTTACTCCCAAAGAGTTTGCCCGGGTACAACGCTTTCAACGTGCGCTTAAAAAGATCCGTAAACCCCATTTCCCGGACTTACCAGATATAGCTCTGTCAAGCGGATACTATGACCAGGCCCATTTCAATCGGGATTTCAAGGCCCTTTCTGGGTTGACACCCACTCAATACCTTCAAAATCAGACGGATGAAATTAATCACCTGCCTGCTTAATTAGGCGTGCTAAAATGTTGAAATGTTGAGGCGTTGAATTGTTTAAGGGCATCCTACTCACATTGCTTGGTACCGTTTGTTCTGCGGCTGTACCCCAGACTGACGCTCTGCGTCCAACACTTCTAATGTTGTGAGACGCGTTGCGAAAAGAAATCATTATTTGGGATCCGTGTTTGTTGCGGATCGAGTTTCAATGATTTTAGCAGAATTTTCTTCCCATTTTTACAATACCCCGCCTACAGTGTTTTTTAAATTGGGATGAAGTTAAATTGAAATCTATTACCACATCAATCCAAAAGAAGTTACCAATGTCTGATTTAGCAAAAAATACTACTTCAACAGTTGTGCCCGGACTTCGATACCGGGATGCACCAGAAGCCATAGAATGGCTTTGCGACGTATTCGGATTTAAAAAGCACCTCTTGGTGCCGGATGATACCGGCGGTATTGCCCATGCCCAGCTTACGTTTGGCAACGGGATGATCATGCTTGGATCGGTCCGCGGCAACGAGTTTGGTAAGCGCATAAAGCAGCCGGATGAAATCGGGGATGCTGAAACCCAGACTGCCTACGTGATTGTATCTGATGCGGATGCCATTTATGAGCGGGCTAAAGAAGCCGGTGCCAAAATATTGTTGGATATCAAGGATCAGGACTATGGCGGACGTGGGTTTACCTGTCGTGACCTTGAGGGGCACATCTGGAACTTTGGCACTTATGATCCATGGAAGGAGACTAAAGATGAGTGACATTAACGTACGCTATATTGTGGATGATGTAGACGAAGCAATTGAATTTTACACAGGGTTGCTGGACTTCACCGTTCAGATGCACCCGGCGCCCGGGTTTGCTGCGTTGAGACGGGATAAGCTAACATTATACCTAAATGCGCCCGGCACCGGCGGCGGTGGACAAGCCCTGGATGGGAACCATCCCAAACCGGGGGATGGAACCGATTCCAGCTCGAGGTCAAAAACCTGGCGGATGTGATTGAGAAGTTGAAAGGGCAGGGAGCCCAGTTCCGCGGTGAGATGGTGACAGGAAAGGGTGGCAAACAGGTCTTGCTGGAGGACCCGTCCGGGAATCCCATCGAACTTTTTGAGCCGTATGCCAACGGTTGACGTCATTGGTTATCGGTTTATTTGTTAATTGGGATCTGCTGCGGATAACAAATAAACACTTACCCAGTAACAACACTAGTTCGCTTTATGCAGAATCTTCGGCGGTTTCAGGCCCGTATTAATCCTCTTGTTTAGCTCATTAATAAAATGTGCTGACAGCGCTGGCGATTCCCGCTCCTCGTTTTGGTGCACAAAAAAGTGGATATTCCCAAGTTCCTTCTCTGTCCAGTCTGCTAGTCGCTCCGCCCATTCCTCAAGTCGCGTGTAGTCAGTGGGATGGTTGGCACCCACATACCGGATAAATGCCTCATTGCTGGTTAAACGCATATGCAGCAGGTCCCGCCGACCGGCGGTATCCACAATGATGTTTGCGACATTGTGTTTTTCCAGCAGCTGGTACAAATCGTTGGCGGTCTTGGGATCGTTAAACCAGTCGGTATGGCGAAACTCGATCGCCAGCGGCACGGTGTCGGGCCAGGCTTCAATAAAGGCTGCCACCCGATCAAAGTTTTTGGGACTAAAGTTATCTCGCAGTTGCAGAAAAACAGTGCACAGTTTCTCCATAAAGTTGGAGACGCTGTTTAAGAATGCTTCCATGTCCTCCTCTATGTTGGATAACCATTTACGGTGGCTTATCTGTCCATTTACTTTTGGAAAAAAACGGAAATGTGCGGGCACTTTCTCATACCAGCCAGTGATTTGCCGTGGAGAAAAGAAGCGATAAAAAGTGGCGTTGAGTTCAATAGCATTAAACTGGGAGGCATAATATTCCAGCTCATCTTTTGTTCCTCTGGGATATAAATTCTTGAGGTCTTGTTTGTTCCATTTGGCGCATCCAACGTACACTGTCGGTGTTCCTGAAACTGGTTTTTGGGAAAGAATGCCAGCAGTTTCGGGATGGTCTTTCGGCAGGGAAAAATCGATTTCATCCGGATTATCTACACTTCCAAAATTCATGGCGTTACCTCTCTTATTATGTTGGTTTACCAGGAATGGATTTACAAACTGCAATAATCCAGGCTGGTACATATGTCGCAATCGGCCTGTGATATTGCCGTATTTACACCACGCAATAATTCTTCTCAAGCAATATACTTCCTTTGAAATGATTAAACTAGAAGTAGATATAGTAAAAACAGGGATTTACAATAACACTCTTTAATTATTAATGGAGAAATAGAGTATGATGAATGCGAAAATGAAACTCCCACCCGTCGTATCGCATGAAGAGTGGCAGGAAGCTCGAAATGAACTACTCAAAAAGGAAAAAGAGCTCACACGGCAGCGCGACAAGCTCAATGCCGAGCGCCGAAGATTACCAATGGTTGAGATAGAAAAGGAATACCAGTTTGAAGGTCCGGAAGGCCAGGTTTCATTGAAAGATCTTTTTAACGGGCGACGCCAGCTTATTCTCTATCACTTTATGTTTGGTCCCGATGATGAGCAGGGATGCAGCGGGTGCTCAATGATTGTTGATAATATGGGGCACCCGGCGCACTTGCTTGCCAGGGATACTTTCAGGATGCTCGTCTCGCGTGCACCGTTGAATAAACTGCTCACTTACAAAAAGCGGATGGGCTGGGAAATCCCTTGGTACTCCTCGTTTGAAAGTGATTTTAATTATGATTTTGGAGTTACAACAGACCGGGGGGAAACTTTCAAATTGAGTGTTTTCTTTAAAGATGGAGATCGCATATTCCATACCTACTCTGCTGACGGACGTGGTGTGGAATATTACGGCAGCAACTGGAGCTATCTCGATTTGACACCGCTGGGACGACAGGAGGATTGGGAGGATTCACCTAAAGGATATCCACAGTCTCCGCCATATGTGTGGTGGCGCCGTCATGACCAATATGAATAGGCGTTCAGTTGGTGAAACGTTCAGTGGCCAAAAGGTCTTGAAGGTTAAAGGTCAAAAGTCGAAGGGCAAAGGTTAAGAGGGGTCGAGTCCTTTGAATGAATAGCGACCCCCTTGAACAACTGTAACACAAGGTAGGTACAGAGTGTGCGCGAAGATTGAGTCATTTTGCTCGTGGTTCTCTTTGTACTTAGCAATAAGTGATAACTGGAAAGGAGATTTATCATGTTTAAAGAGACAAAAGCATTCAGCAGTTTTTCTGTTGATGACATAGAGAAGGCCAAAGACTTTTACGGGAAAACGCTGGGTTTAAAAGTGATGGAAGAGGAAATGGGGATCATTGCACTGCATCTTTCAGGCGGGGTCCGTATTATCATTTATCCCAAGCCAAATCACACGCCGGCCACGTTTACCGTTCTAAATTTCCAGGTCGAGAATATAGAGTCTGCCGTGGATCAGCTTATTGATAAGGGCATCACCTTTGAGCAATATGACGGTGAGCTTCAAACCGATGAAAAGGGCATTTCCCGTGGAGAAGGACCGCTTATTGCATGGTTTAAAGATCCAGCCGGCAATATCTTGTCAGTCATAGAGGCGGAGTAGGTATGCCCGAGATCGGAGTATACCGGACGACTGTAGATGACGATCGGAAAGCGAAGGCTATTTTGGATACTATTTGCCGGGAGCTGGAGGCCATGGATGCAAGCTTTGACCTTGAGGACTGCGACAATGTTCTACGCGTGGAAATGGGTAACAGAAGGATAGGTGAAGTGCAAATAAGTCAGATTCTCCAGCTTCACGGATACCAGATGGAGGCCTTGCCGGTAGATGAGATGTAACTATTTGCCAAACCTGTGGAATTATTTCCCTGTATAGCATTGATCTAATCAATAATCTATTTCAATCTAAACCAATTACCATGAGAAAAGTAATTTTGTCAATGATGACTTCTGTGGACGGGTTCATTGAGGGACCAGGCTGTGATATCAGCTGGCACGTTTGGGATGAGGAGATGTCGGAATATATGATGGACTTTTTCCAAAGGGTGGACACCTTTTTGTATGGGCGTAAATCCTATGAGCTGATGATTGATTACTGGCCCTCCGAAACGGGTCCCTTTACCGATGTTATGAACATTACGTCCAAAGTGGTGTTTTCTCGGACCCTGGAAAAGGTGACCTGGAAGGAATCCCGGAAATCCTTTAATCCTGCCCATCCCGGTTCCAAGTGTGAAATGTGAAATTCGCTGATTATACATACAGGATAATCGGCCACCACAGAAGCTTTCTGAAGGTGGCGAGATTACCATGCCGCTGGACGATGCCTTTTGGGATGCCTATTTTGACATGCTGAAAGATAAATTCGGCATACAGTGGATGGTCAACTATGCTTATGATGAGGAGCGGTAGGTTATTTATAGGAAAGCACAAAGTGCTTACCAGTTTTTAAGTTGTTAGCTAAATTAGCTTACAGAAGCGGCAATAGCTCAGCGGTAGTCCCGAAGGCTTTCGGGATCCCAAGGAGGGGGTCGCGGGTTCAAATCCCGTTTGCCGCTCAAATCTATTCAAATAAACCTATGAGAGAAGGGGATACCCACGCTCCTGTCGAACCAAACTCAAGCAAGGGAGGAGCCGATATCACTCCACAATCGAACCACAAATATAATCAGGAATGATACCCGTGGCGCTGATTTGCAGCTCAGCGTTTTCCTTGCGGGTGTTACCAGAGAAGACAAGCATCGTTTTAAGTCCAAACTTGTTACCGCCAAGAATGTCCGTGTGAAGCGTATCGCCCACCATCAGAATTTCATAGCGGTGGATGTCCGGCTCTTCTTCCAGCAAGTGCTCATAGGCGTGCATGAACATCTGGGAGTCCGGCTTTCCGAACTCGATAAACTCCTTCTCCAGCATATTCTGCACTAATTCGGCAATGCCGCCCGTGGCCACCGCCACATCATTCTTGGAGACAGGGTAGTATTTGTCGGTGTTGGCAACGATGACCGGCACATTTTTGCGACGCAAAAAGTTGACCGTGGTATTGATATCAAAATTCCAGTCAAAGCCCTCGTCATCCAGGAATACAAAAGCAGTGATATCATCAGCATCATCCAGGTTGATATCGCGGGCCGGAATCTTCTGAAGTCCCGACTGCAGGATATACTCGGCAGAGTTCTCCGTGCCAAGATATCCGATTTTTCCCTCTGTGATCTTGTTCTCCAGGAACTGCCGCGCCAGCATGCCGGAGGTGATAATTTCCTCCTTCTTGATATTGGTTAGCCCCAAGTCGGCAAACACCTCTGCCTGCTGGGCCTGGCTGCGGGAGGCGTCGTTGGTCAGCACCCGTAGCAGGATCCCCTCATCCCGCAAAAATGAAATAGTATCCTCGACGCCCTCAATCAATCCTTTGTGGTTTTTAAGAACGCCGTAGGAGTCAAGAAAAACGGCTTTATACTGTTTGGCTATGGAGTTGAAATGTCGCATGGTCAAAATTAAAGGTTTAATGTAGTAAGAAGGGGTTCGGGATCAAACTTGTCCTCTATGTTGGGCAGGTACTCCTCATATGCTTCCTTCTGGAGCTTGGTGGCAAACAGGTCGTGAAAGAAATATTTCCCGTATTTCACTACATAATTCAGGATGAAGAAGCGGTATATTTCTTTTAGCAGCCTAATTTCCAGTTCTGTAAGGGGAAACTCCTCGTGGTAGCTCTTAAGGAAAATCTGGAACCGTTTCTCCATCAAAGGGTCCAGGTTGTAGCTGAATATCGTCCGGTCTCCCACGTCAGAGACGATACGGGCAAAGAAATAGAAATCCATCATCCGGGAGCTCATGCGGAACCAGTCGTAGTCCCAGCGGGAGAACAGCTCAAAATCGGCTGTAACCGAGAAGTTGCCGATGTTCCAATCCACAAATACCGGGATTGTATCCAATTCATCGTTGGCCCCAAGCTCGTCCAGGTTTTGCAGGAAGATGTTGCAGTGTTTCCTGATCAGGTCTTGCTGCATCCGGTACTCATATTGTCCCTCTTCGGTCTCCAGGATTTCCAACAGGTGCTCAATATCAACCTCCAGCGTCTTAGAAGAGGGGGGCAGTGTATTGCGGATGGTATGGCAGGCTTTGTGGAATTTGGCAAACTGCCTGGCCAGCTTCCGTATCTGATCCTCATTAAGTCTCTTTGGAAGCTTCTCCCTGATCTGTATCGGGCGGTAAAAGACGACCCATACGTCGATTACATCATCCACGTGGCGGTGCACATAAAGAGAGTTCTCCTTCATCAACGAACGCGAGAGGAAGTGGTCGAACGGCACCGGCAGATTGTTGGAAAGGGAGTTGATAATCGTATGATCTTCAACAAAGTGCTCATACTTGCCAAAATAGGAGAGCTTGCCGATGATATGGTTACCGTCCTCAAACGTAATCTGGTAGACGTGGTTCGTTGATACCTTGGCGCTGATGTCAGTGATATCCTTAATCTCCCGTGTATCGTCATACTCCTGCCAGGCTTCCCGCACAAAATCATCAAAATCAATAAACTTCATATGTATACTGCATTAAATGATTTCAAAATATCGTTTCAGCTCCCAGTCGGTAACCGCCCTGGCAAACTGTCGTTGTTCCCATTCCCGGGTTTTAATAAAGTGATCTGTAAAAGCTTCCCCAAATAATTCTTTGGGTATGTCTGATGACTTCATTGCGGCGGTTGCCTCTGGCAGCGTTGTGGGCAGTGGGAGGGAGGTTTCATTGTCATACTCATTACCCCGTGTAGGTTCCACATGCAGCGAAAGTTCATTTTTGATGCCATACAGGCCGGAAGCCAGGCAGGCTGCCATGGTGAGATAGGGATTCGCATCGGCGCCCGGCACCCTCGTCTCCAGGCGCATACCACCGGGAGCATGATTGATGACCCTCAGTGCGGTGGTCCTGTTTTCTACGCCCCAACTTACTGTGGTGGAGGCCCAGGAGCCCTCCACAAACCGTTTGTAGCTGTTGACGGTTGGGGCATACATCGGCAGGATGTAGGGAAGGCAGTGCAGCTGTCCCGCCAGGTAGTGCTCCAAAAGGGAGCTCATTTTGTGGCGTGCGCTGTCGTCATAAAAAAGGTTGTTCTTTTGGGGTTCGTCCCACAGACTCTGGTGAATGTGCCCTCCGCATCCCGGGAACTTCGTGCTCCATTTGGCCATGAAAGTAGCCAGAATTTCATGGCGGTAGGCGATCTCTTTGACCCCGGTCTTGAAGAGAACAGCCCGGTCGGCAGCTTCCAGTATATCGGAATACTCAATGCATGCTTCGTAGACGCCGTCGCCGGTTTCGGTGTGGATCGCTTCGATGGGAACGTCAAACTGGTGGAGAAGGTCGTAGAGATCGTTAAAGAACTCCTGGTTCTGGGAAGACCGCAACACAGAGTAGCCGAACATACCGGGCGTCAGTGGGGTGGGATTTGTATAGTTTTTGTCCTTGAGTGACTGGGGGGTCTCCCGGAAGTTGAACCATTCAAACTCATTGGCAAACTGGGGATTATACCCCAACTGCAGGGCCTGCTCCCTGACATTCTTCAGCAGCGTACGTGGACAGACGCCACTCATATTATCCGAGTTGCTGAAATCCGCCAGGAAGAAGGGGACCTCCTCGTTCCATGGGATCTTGCGGAAGGTGCCGAGATCGATTGTGGCCATGGCATCCGGGTAGCCGGTGTGCCAGCCGGTGACTTCGGAATTGTCGTAAACCGCATCGTTCATGTCCCACCCAAACACGACGTTGCAGAACCCAACGTTTTCGTCCAGTCCTTTCTGGAACTTGGATTTGGTGATTGTTTTGCCGCGTAGCACCCCGTCGATGTCGGTGACGACGAACTTAATTTTGTTTGACTCCGAGAACTTGACCGCTTTCAGGACCTCTTCTTCTCTCATTACAGTACGTTGATAAAAATTGATTTGAAATAAATTAGGCTGTTAAATGTAAAAAAAGGAGGGGACTAATGAGATAACGAATTGGTTCTGCGAAGTAAAATGTACATTCTTACTCAATGTTGGGGACGTGCCCAAAAATAATCGTCTATTTGAGCTAAGTTGAAGTAATGAAGTAGTTCACTGATTTTTGTACTACCAAAAACTTTGGATCACAGTAGGTTCTGGCCTTAAGTCGGACCTTGATGATCATAGCTCAGTACCGTTTTTAATTTCCATGTATCCTCTACAAGGAGCCACACATGAGTAAATTTTGCCGTACTGGTCAAGTATAAATCCTTATTGGGCTCTTTAATATAGAATCGGTGAGTACCTTTTTGAATTGCTCCATATACCTGGCCCATATTCTTCAGGGGGAAAACTGTTAAACTACCAGAAACTAATTTTCGGATAGGTTTTCGTTTTGGGTTGGAACAAATATTCTCCCTTGTAGCCTTGAAAAAATCCGTTCTGTTTTGCACTCCACTTACATCATGATAGAACTCAAAATCTTTTGAAATTATATTTTCTAATACCTTATAGTTGCAACGGTTAAATCCCTGGTTAAATAAAAGGCTATCCTTATCAGCCAGCGTTTTGAACAATTCAGATGATTCCTTCACCTGGGCTCGGATAGGTTGAATGCAAGCAGCTGTTATTAAGATTATGAATAAAACAACGTTTGTATATGAGATGGAAAAAGACGTAAATATCCTCATGGTGACAACCGATAATGAAATTTGAGTTTGCCACCGTGGATACGGTTAATGCTCCCATTGGGTTACAGCATGAATAATCAATTTACTATGGACTCCAGGCTGGTGGCCATAAGTAGCGATTTCATTCATCAAGTGAAACTTCTCTTAGCGGATTACCTCATCGATGTAAAAAGCTCCGTCTTTGACCAGAGCTCTGCGAATCCGCTGTATAACTATTTTCCCGGCTCCGGATGACGTGATCATACACGAAAGCAAACGTAATGCCTAAGGCTTTTCAGCGTGCTTGGATATCGAGTCACTCGTTATCAAGTAGATTTCGCTCCAGCGGTATCTTGACTTTGGCTGCTCATGATTTCAAACCAATTTATATTTCTGGTTAAATACATAACTATCGCCAGGACGACGAATAATCCAACACTACCCAAAAGTAACGCGTAGTCCTGCATTTGCAGTAATATATAGAGATATCCATACAGGATACTTAAGGTCCCGCAAATGATTCCTGTTTTGAGCTTGTCTGATAATACGCTGTAGGAATAGACGGTAATCAACACGATAATGGCAGCCGATGCAATGAGATATGCGAGTCCGAAAACGAGATATTCTGTGATAGATAGCAAGAGGGTGTAAAAGATTAGCAACGCAAAACCAATCAAGAGATATTGCAGTGGATGAATGATTTTTTTACTAAGCAATTCAATCATGAAAAACGTTAAAAAGGTCAATGAAATGAACATAATGGCATATTTGGCTGTGCGCATGGTTTTCTGATACTCATCCACCGAAAGCAGTAGGTCAACTCCAAAAGTGACGTTGGATACCTCCAGGTTTGGTCCCAGCCATTGTTGTGGGAAATTTCGGTTAAGGTGCAGCACATTCCATTTCGCATTAAATCCGGATTCGTTTACTTCTCTGTCAATGGGCAGGAAATTACCAGTGAAACTTGGGTTGGACCAGCCGGAAGAAAGCTGAACATTTGTTTGTTTCCCGACAGGAGAGAAGAGTAGTCCTGAGCTTCCATTTAAATTCAGTTCGAGATCAAAATGATATTCTTTTCCGGCTTCAAGGTCGGGTGAAATGGATATGCCGGATTCCAGCACATCATTTATTTCTATGCCAGGATTTGCAAGGTACTCTTTGTTGCTCAAGTTTATGTTCACGAACTCTTTGATGCCCGTCATATCAGAAATTCCTATAGAGACGAGAGCTTCCTCAAGTAAAAAATCTTCCGAGGGTACATTGAAACCACCCAGATCAATGGACGGGAAATTCCCGGAAATTGACAAAATACTGTTATATACAATGACTTTATAAATGCCCCGATAACGTACTTCAGGGATTATTGATCCTTTTATATTCAAATTTTCAGGCAAAAAATGAGCGTATCGTATGGTCTGTTCAGCTCTATCATCACTTTTGTAATAATATTTGTAAGGAACACTTATCACCGGACCTGTAATGGTCTGTTCATCCCCCCATTTTTCACTGATTTCATCCACTACTGAATCTCTTCGATTTTCTCGTTCCGAAATTAGATCCTGTATCAAAAATGAGGGGATAAGCAGGACAAGCGTCAGGAATGCGATGATGAATAACCGGGTACCTATTGAGTTTTTTAGATTTTTCATAATAAGCAATTGTTAGCAAGGTGATTTATTATCATAAAGTACTTTGTAGTTCAAAGTATAGGGGTAAAAAAATTCCGAACTGTTAATATTCTACTTTTGTGAGTTTATTATTTCTTCCAGCACCTTAAGATGCTGATCGAACGCTTTTTTCCCCTCCTTAGTCATATAATACTTCGTGTTGGGTTTTCGGTCGATAAAAGACTTTTCCACACCAATAAATTCTTCCTTTTCCAATGTTTTCAAGTGGCTTGCCAGGTTCCCGTCGGTCACATCCAGGTACTCCTTCAGTGAAGTAAAATCGAGACTGTCATTTACAGCCAAAGCCGACATGATGCCAAGTCGCACTCGACTTTCAAACGCTTTATGTAAATCGTCGATAGATATTTTCACCTTTTATCACCGCTCGTACCTGAAATGCATGAAAATTCCATAAACAATATGAACCGCTCCAAAACCAATAGCCCACAAAAGTAAGCCATATTCGATAAACCAAGCCCCCATCAACCCCAGTCCCATCTGGGTCAAACCCAAAAACTTCATTTCATCATAGGTAAACTTGCTGGCATTATATATTGCAAGGCCATAAAACAGCAGCGTTAAGGGTGCAATTAATCCGATAAGTCCATTTGACAATAATATGACTATCAAAACTCCACCTGCCAATAAAGGAATGGCCATATTAACCAAGAGCCTCCGTGATGTAGCGTTCCATAGTTTTTCGCCCCTTTTGCCGGCCTTTTTGTAGGAAAGAAAAATTGCGGTGCCTATAGCCAGTATCAATACTGAAATGGCTAAAACAACGACGTTCAGTAAGTTGGATGGAAAACCGCCTGATGGTATTATGGCATCCGGGTTAAACCCCAAAAAGTGATAGGCGATCCAGGCACCTGCCAATGCGTAGATACCAGCCATGATGCCTGCCCAACCAGAGAGCGACAGAAACTTGGAGGAACGCTCCATCATTGAGCGAATCTCAGCGATATCCCGAATATAATCCTGTTCTTCTTTCATACAAAGTACTTTTTATTTCAAAGTTAAGTTAAAAAGTATAACCATACAATAGGTGCCAGAATTATTTATTTAATTTCAAAGAGGTGCCTGGAAAGTTTCCCTGCTGCCCGATGTTTAAGCTTTGGACAGGTCCTTAGCCGAATTCATTCAGCCATTGCTGAGCGGTAAGTTGATCTACTTCATCAAAATAATTTTGGGAAAAATCCTCTGAAGTGTTTTCACCGCTGCCGACTTCCCAGAGATACTTTATTAATACACTGCCAATTGCATGGATGGCATCGTGGCGATCTAATCCTTCTTGGACTAATCGATTTAACGTCTTTTTAACAGGGTATCCATCACCAAGAGCAATTTGATTTTCTACTACGGCATGAATGGTTGAATGAAGATACACATTTGGCATTTCTTCTCCAGCCTGGTCGTGATAGTCTAAAACCAAATCTATACGTTCCGACTCGTAAATAGCCAACCATTCGTCGGGGTCAGGTGAGTGCATAGGGTTATACTTGGTAATCATAATGGCTAAGTTATGTTTGGAATATAACTACCTTGTGCTTAACGGGCAGTAATTGTTTGTAAGTAACGAACTTTAAAGCGAGGCTTTTCCGGTTGAAGCGTTGGTCATTCAGTCCGGCAACAAATTACGATACCCGTTGCCCACGCTAAGCGGCACATCTTAAGATGTGAACACCGATTGAATTTACCCAAAAGGTGTTTTGCTTTATCTGCATGGCCCTCGGGCCAGTTTGGTTGGGGGGACATATCATCAATCACATAGATACCACCCACCTTAAGCAATGCAAGTGTCTCATCAAGCAGGCTATATTTACCTGGCCAGGCATCGGCGAAGATCAGGTCGTATGTGTCGGGTTGCTCTCGCGTGATGAAGTCTCCACCATCACAGTTGTGGAACGTGACACGTTTGTCCCGGTCAAAATGACGTCGGGCAATTTCAAGGACCTCCTGGTCATTATCAACTGAGTCGAGCAAAGCTGACTGATTCATACCTAAAAGAAGCCAAGATGTGGCAAGTCCCGTACCTGTTCCCAATTCAAGAAAATGCCCATCAGGTTTGGCGGCAGCAAGTGTTGACAATAATGACCCAATCTTCCGGTCAGAGGACATAGAAAAACCACTATTCTCGGTGTCAAGCTCAATGGCCTCGAGATTCTCAGGGATTGTATGGAACGTATTATCATTCATATTTATAGCTTTATTACCGGATTGAAAGATCGTAATCTAAGTGATTTTGAGATGTATATTTACTCAGCCCGGTTGCAACCAGATGTTGCACTGCCCGAATGAAACATTCTGCCAGCTAATATAGAACGTAGCATTCTCACTGATATTCAGGGTGCCTTGTCCCGATGCACTGCATCCCCCGATAGCGGGACAGTTAATTTGTCCCTGTATACTATATTTTTGTGTCCCCAGCGGGATGCCGCTGACTTCAAAGGAATTGTTATTGGGGGTAAAGGTTTTATTTCCAATTGTTATTTGTATAGGCAGACCGCAACCATAATTATCACCTGTGTATATAATTCGGGCCGTAGTGGTTGTATTGCTTATGACATTTTCCTTCTCATTGGAACTCTCCCTTACAGGTTCTGGTTCGGAAGGGGGCTTGCTGCCACTATTTCCTTGATTCCATCCAATGGCAATAGCTTCAAGGCGCGCACTTTTGGGAGGATGAGTTGAACTTCCGCTTTTGGAGCTGAACTTACTAATGGCAGCCTGGGCATCGGACAATGAAGCTCCCAATTTTGCTGCAACGAACCCAGAAAATTTATCTGCTTGTAACTCCAGGTTAGGACGGCTGCCGCCGGAAATGATGGTATGTCCATTCAGATGATGACCGATCTCGTGAGCCAATATGCTTATCCCCGACCAGTCGGTTCCGGTAGCATTTTTTATGTTGAGGATAAAGTTCTGGCTGTAGAGGATAAGCCGGCTCCCATTTTTTATCGTTGCAAGCGCATTGGGAACATTTGCTGATTTAATATCAAAATTTTGTTCAAGACCAACAATCTTTACGATTCTCCCAACTATTTCTTCGGCTTCATCGGTAGAATTAAAACTATAAACATCGTCTACAATTTTTTCCCCATAGTAACTGCATGAATTGTCAAGTGAAATGTTCAATTTCTCTTGTGCAGATATAGTTGAAGGGTATATAAACAGTATAAGTATCGTTATTTGGATTATTGATTTCATAACAGCGCAAATTTGATGAATTTTCGAAAAAGCCTCATGAATACTTAATGCTTCTGTAATATTTAGTATTCTCAATTTAATCCAATCTTGAAAAATTGCAACCCCTGGATGACATTGACCAATTTTTTTGTAAAAAAATTAAGGTACTTATATTGAATGATTTATATAATAAATATGCGCTTGAAGCCTCCGATTGTCTGTTTTTTAAAACGTACAACCGACAAGAGGATTTATTGCTTTTTAATGGGTGTCATTAATAGTGTTGAAGTCGCAAAAGAAAGTTGGCTATGCCTCTTTTGTACCTATTATTACAGGTTGATAAAAATCTGACTCCACACGTTTCACCTTTGTAAATCCCACCTCTTTCATGAGCTTAATTATTTTTGAGATGGTTACCGCATAGTATTTTGTACGAAATATGTGGGTTTTGGCCTCATCTTTCCCGTCATCTATGGTTAAATAGAGGGATAGATCGTAAATATCGCCCGCAAACTCCCATAGTTGAAACAGGATATATTTTACGCCCTGAACAATATGAACCTTATAGGGCTTGATTAGGAGACTGGTTGTATCCTCTTTCTCATAATCTCTAACGGTGAAGAGGCAGCCACCGCCAGGCTTTAAGCAGTGATAAAACTCATTGAGAGCTTGTTTGATCTTGTGATCGGAAAGAAGGTGCGGGAGTGAGTTGTCACAGCAAATCAACACATCAAACAAGGAAGAGTAATGAGAAGAGACCTCCAGCATGTTACATATGGAATAGGGGATATCCAATCCCCGCTTTTCAGCTTCCTCCCGGGCTCGTTCTATTGCTTTTGGAGAAAGGTCTGAGCCTTTAACGTCATACCCCTTTTGGGCAAGCCCGATCACCTGCGTACCGATGCCACACGCAACGTCTACTATTGATGTAACCTGACTACCCCAATTCAATTTAATAATATCGTCAAGCGCTGTTGCCTGCCGAGTAATACTTTTCTCCCAATCTGCAAATATCAAATGGTAGTAGGGAGTCAGCTCATCATAAAAAGTTTTCATCATGTCACATTTTTGCTGTAAACAAAGCGCAGGGGATAAGGTGTTAGTTAATTATAAAACAAGATTAACTATAAAATGAGAAGTCAGCAAGCATGACAGCCTTTCGTGTGCCTTCCGGCATAGCGTTCCAGAGGTTGTACTTATTCGAATTTTTGCAGGAATGGGGTGGTTACCTGGGCGATCTGTTCTGCCTGGGTGAGCCATGGAGCATGTCCACCTCCGACAACGTGAAGTTTAGCATTGGGCAATATATCTGCCATGCGTTGGCCCACCTTCGGAGAACCAAAAGGATCGCTTCTCCCCCAGAACAGCATGGTGGGTTGCTCTAATTGCTTGAGTTGCTTTGCCGTCAACCTCATGTCGGGGCGACTGCCGCCCAGTCTCAGGAGAGTGTTGAGCGTGGAGAGAAAGGTCTTCCGAAACCCGGGGAGTTGCTCTGTTGCCAACAACAGATCGGCTAGCTCGGGAGTAAACGGATACTCATTGACCATCCTACTTAACTCCTCCACCTGCTTTTCTGAGGGCGGTTGAAGCCAGGTTAATAATCTCCCGATCGGTTTGACCGAAAGTAGCCGCATCTGAAGCGGTGCTGAGGTATCAAGGACCACGGCAGGGCATCCTATATGAACCATTGCAGCCACTCGCTCCGGGCGGTCCAGGGCCAGCCAGCTGGTCCAGAGGGATCCCATCGAATTGGCTATGAATGCCGGTTGATCCAGTTTAAGTTGATCAATGACCTCTTCAAGGAAAAGGACGGCATTGCGCCGTAGATTTTCGGTAAGTTCATTGGTGGTATCGGTCAGACCATAGGCGGGCAAATCAACAGCGAACACCTGTAAACCGGTTAATTCTGCCATTAGGGGAGCCCACATTGCTGCCGGTGTTCCGATCCCGTTAACCATTACCACTGCTGGACCTTCTCCTGATACCAATACGTGGGCACGTCCACTGATAGAGGGAACTTCAATGAATCGTGATTTTGTTTCAACTTCGTAACGGTTGAGCATCCGCTGCTGAGCTTCGACAAAATTTTGTTTAGTATCCGCCATAATGGAGTATCCCCTTAAACTCGCCTCATCCCACAACTTGCATTTATGTAATGAAAAATCTATCGATTATATAAAGGTGAAGAACTAAAAGCTTCTTGGCAAGCACAAATACCAGCCTGCAGCAAACTTGAAGTACTATAATCTATGACTTAACCAAAATGTAGCAGGTTAAAACCATAAAGGTATAAGAATCTAAGGTCTACCGAACTCAACTGCGTTAATCTTCAGCTGATCGTCTTCGCTGCAAACGACGACCACGATTGCCTCACTGTATATGTCGCCCCCTATGGAAACGTAGACCCAACCAAGTTCTCCTGCCTGTTTGCTGGGCCAAGATTCCATGTATTCGCCCACGATGATTTTACCGTTATTCAAATCGGGCGTCATGATCATTTCAAACTTGTCACTCATCTCCTCTAATGTAGTACTGTGTTGATAATTCAAGGACGTCATGGCATAAGCAGAAACATAGTCTCGTGAAGCTAATTTTTTTGCAAATTTGGCGGTAAAATTTTTCTGCTGTTGTACAGTTGATTCCATAATTCTGCTGCCTTTTAGGCACCTGGCAATCCTGTGCTTCTTGGCAGGCGCCGGTGTGTTGAATATCGTTTACAAAAAGTAATCCTGATAATTATAAAGAATTTTTATGTAACTCGAGCGCAGGGGATAGATCCATGCTGTGATAACACGGCTAGATTATCCCAGAGCGTCATTGATAAATGGTACGATCATAAGATATCCTGACACCGCTCCCCAAAATTTATTGCTATATGCCCTCACATATAAGCAAAAGGCTGGGTGGGAAGAGGACGTGGGAGGGGCCCGCAGGGCGGGGGAATATAATTAACGTCAGTTCGAGATAAACAGTCATTACGATTTGCTTTTGAACCACTAACCTTCCAGCTGCCAAAAAATCAGTCGCTGACCGGTATTTAGCAACATCTGGTAGTCCGGCTACTCTTCCACCCATTGCTCGCTTCCGTCCGCTCAGCGGCGGAAGCCCCTCTGACGCTCCGAGTCTCTGTGGCCACCATAGGTATACTGGACGCGGAGCGTCCCAACAGGTCCCAACGCAGAGCATAGGGACCAAGCCTGGGGTTATTAATAAGAAATCTTATATCGAACTAATGATAAGTTAAAAAGCGCTACTCGATACGTTAGACGCAGGGCGTCTTCTCGGTACTGCCACGGAGTGAAAGTACTGAACACTTTGGTCGAAGTAATCTCATAAAAAGCATCCAGGTCAATTCATCAGCAGGAGCGGGCAGTTGATCTGGTAGAGCACGGTTTCCAGGGTGTGTTTAAGCAAAGGTTGGTTTTTGGGAATGATGAGCAGACCGGTGCGGCGACGGTTTACCGAATGTGTGAACCCCCACATATCAGGATTCTTTAACATCACAACCTCAACCTTGACCGGGGCTCTGTGCACCTGCTGTTCCAGTTCCTTAATACGCTCGTTTGCAGCTCCCGGTTTATTGCCGAGGGCCAGGATTGTTAATTTACTCTCGTTTTTTTCTGCAAGCGCAAGGGCCAGCCTGATGCACCGCTGGCTTTCTTTCGACCCGTCATAGACGGAGGTGATTGTTTTTCCCAGCGTTAGTCCCTTCTTGAGGATCAATATAGGCTTATCGGCGTTTCGAATAATGGTTTTGGCCGTAGAACCCAGCTTTCTCTTTTCCGGGAATGAGATACCGCGTCTTCCTATCGTGATAAGGTCGGCATCCTCAGCTGCCTGCAGGATTTCATCTTCAACACGCCCCTGAACCGTTCGCCAGGAATGGGAAATTTTATTTCTGTGACTAATGGCTTTAAGCTGCCGGCGGAGCCGATGTGCCAACATCTCAATTTGTTTCTGCAGGTACTGCTCCTCAAGGGTGTGGGTGTCGCCGGTAAGTTCATTCACGGTAGAGACAAAAGGCAGGCGGCTGACCTTGTGCCAGTTCTCCTCCTGTACAAAAAGACCATGAATTTGGGCCTCCATCTTTTTGGCAAGACCTGCAGCCGCTCTCAGGGCGGCACGGCTGTGGGAGGAGGGATCAATAGCTACCAGGATTCGCCTGAGTTTTATCGCATCGTTTGGATTGTGTACCATAATTATGTACGATCATTTCCTGTAGATACAAATGCTTTCCTGTTATCGGCAAGCTGATCCAGCTGTTGCCTGATCTGGTGGTTGATAGTTCCCTCGGGATAGTTATCCTGTTCATCAGCTTTACCCATCTCGAGGCCTGTCAGCAGCTCCATAGCTTCTTCAATGGTTGAAATCGAATAGATATGGAAATTATTCTCTTCAACGGCCCCTAGAATATCATTCCGGAGCATCAGGTTTTTCTCGTTGGTTTCAGGAATAAGTACACCCTGGTCGCCCGTAAGACCACGCTGTTGACAGATATCGAAAAAGCCTTCAATCTTTTCATTTACTCCACCTATAGGCTGAATTTTGCCATGTTGGTTGACCGAACCTGTGATGCCAAAGCTTTGTTTGATCGGGATCTTACCGATAGCTGAGAGCAGGGCGCAGAGTTCGGCCGCTGAGGCACTATCACCGTCAATATTTGAGTAGGATTGTTCGAAAACCAAACTTGCAGACATCGATAACGGTTGTTCAGTGGCGTAGCGTTCGCCCAGGTAGCCTTTCAGAATGAGCACACCCTTGGAGTGGATGGGACCACTCATATCAACTTCCCGCTCAATATTGATGATTTCGCCTTTGCCCAGTTCCACCCGCGCTGTAATCCGGTTGGGACGTCCAAACATCAGGTTGCCGATGGTCACAACCGAAAGGCCGTTGACCTGTCCCACACTTTCCCCCTCGGTATCGATATAGATGTAGTCGCGATTGATGGATTCTTGAACCTTGTCACGCAGCCGGGCAGATCGATAAATCTTCTGCTCAATGGCTTTTTCGACATCCTCAAATTTCACTACCTCATGCCCGTTTTTACCCGCCCAGTAATCTGATTCTATAAGCAGGTCCTTGACCTCTTCCGTCTTGGTGGAAAGTTTTTCGTTGTCGCCGACCATCCGGGAGCTTTGTTCAATTATTTTGGCTACAGCTTGTTTATCAAAATGGCGAAGATCGTTTTCCTTGATAAGACCGGCCAGAAAGCGAACGTATTGTTTATGCCCTTCTTCGTTGCGCTCTATTTCATCCTCAAAATCAGCTTCGACTTTAAACAGTTTTTGAAACTCCGGATCAAACTGGCAGAGAAGATAGTACAGCATCCGCTGTCCGAAAAGGATTACTTTTACATCGATGTCGATGGGGGCGGGCTCCAGGGAAACAGTGCTGATCATGCTGTAGGATTCACCCAGAGATTCAATCTTCAGCTCCCCGGACTTCAATGCTCGTTTAAGCCCTTCCCATGCAAAAGGTTCAAGCAGAACCTCGCGCACATTAAGTATAAGATATCCACCGTTGGCTTTGTGCAGAGCCCCGGGCTTTATCATGTTAAAATTTGTCGTCAACGCCCCCATCTTCGACTGGTACTCAACGCGGCCCACCAGGTTTTTATAGCTGGGATTGTCTTCATAGATGACGGGCGCGCCTTCAGTCTCGCTGTTGTCAACCAAGAGGTTCACACGATAGCGGTCAAGCACCGGGCTGGTCGATGAAGAGAGGGGGCTTTGCTGCATCTGCTGTTGACCACCGCCGCCCATCATCTGGGCAAGCTTGTTTTGTCCCTGTTGCCCCTGGCTGCCCAAGATACCATGTACGTTTTCAATGACATCGATTTCAACATCATCCAGGAACGACTGCACTTTCTCCAGGTCCTCAAATTGTTCACGGACCTCATTAAACAGGTCTTTAACTGCAAAAGTGGCAATCTCCTTGTCCAACTCTTTCTTCTTTTCCCGCATTTTCCGTTTATTGGCGGGCATTTTTCTGATGATATCCTGCAGTTCTTGTTGCAGCTCCCTGGTTGTCTCCTGCAGTTCTTCTCTTTTTTCTTCGGGAAGACTCCTTATATCTTCTTCATTCATCAGTTCCCCGTCGTCATCAATAGGGGCAAATGAAAAGCCCGCCGGCGTACGCATCAGTGAAAGTCCTTTTTCCCGGGCTTTATTCTGTAGTTCCTCAAATGTCTGATCCTGTTGTTGCTGAACCTCATCCTGCAGGGCCTGTTGCCTGTTTTGATATTCTTCTGTTTCAAAAGCCGACTTAAGGGTAGGGGGCAGCTCATCTATTAATTTTACCATCTGCTTCTTTAGCTCGGTCCCTCGACCGGCTGGCAATGTCAGCAGCTTCGGCTTGTACCGATCATCAAAGTTGTTGATATAGCAGATGTCATCCGGCGTAGCACCGTTTTTCGACTTTTCGTTAAGCAGTTGCTGGATATGGCTGCGCTTGTCGGTCTGGTTGGGACCAAGGGCGAAGATGTTGTAGCCCTCCTTGTCGATCTCCATACCAAATTCCATCGACGAGGTAAGCCGCTCCTGGCCCAATACGGTGGTCAGGTTGGAAACCTCTTCAGTAGTTTTAAAATCAAATTGATCGGTTTCGCAAGCTTGACGTAATGATGTCTTATCAAGTTGTCTCACAATAAATGATTTTTTTATCCTCCTGAACTCATGTATATCATGAACTTAGATTAAGGTTCCACCATTCACTTGGAACTAGTTTATTGGGTATTTTCGCGTACCTTTAGGCAGGGTATGATAGTTAGGACGGGTTTACGAAAGGTATCCCCACACATTATCATACCACCCGGTGGCCCTACTTGAAATCGTAAAGTATTTATACTTCCTGTTTGTGCAGATCTTAGGGCCACCAAGTGGTTATAATGTGAGATTATTTCTGTGTTAATGACCTCGGTTTTATGTTTTGATTCATGTGGAAGATATTGTCGGGGTCATACTGGGTTTTCAGGTCCACCAGCCGGCGATAATTGGAACCATACGCCTCCGACACCCGGTCACTCTCATCAGCGGTCATGAAATTAATGTAGGCGCCCCCGGATGCGTAATCGCGGGTGGCCACGAAGAAGTCCCGCGCCCAGCCCACACATTTCTGATCTTCAATCGGTTCTTCCCAGCGCCCGTGCACGTTGACCACAAACCTGGCGTCGCGGGCAGCGTAGGCGGTGGCCTCAACAGGGACCTGGTTGGCTACCCCCGACAGCATGCCCAGGAATATTTCAGTTTGCAGTGTTGGCATTGTACCGGAGTACCTGATTATGGAATCGATAAGTCCATCGTTGATTTCAGTAAAGTTGTGTGATTTCCAGTAATTGCGCGATCCGGGTGTCAGAAGGGGATCAAATGCCTGCTGCCACTGCACATAGGGCTGCGGCCCCACATGCTCACCCACCGGGTTGCCAAATTTACGGAGATACTTGACCAAATTTTCTCCCTTGCTTACATCGCCGTTGTAGAAAACAGGGAGTACCACAACCATTTTATGGTGAACCTCCTCAGGCAGGAAGGGCAGGGGTGGGGCATAACGAATGACAACCCAGGCATTGAGCTCCAGCGGAGCAGACTTCGTAAACTCGCGGTACTGGTTGAGCACTTTCCGGGCCTGTTCAAAAGGAAATACAATCAGCCCTGCAAAGATTTCAGGACCGACATCGTAAAGCTTGTATTCAAACCGGGTCACCACGCCAAAATTGCCTCCTCCACCACGTATAGCCCAGAAAAGATCAGGGTTTTTGCTCTTGCTAACCGTGAGCTGGTCCCCATTGGCAGTCACAATATCGGCTGAAACCAGGTTGTCGATAGTTAGCCCATACTGGCGGGTTAGCCACCCAAAACCGCCTCCCAGGGTAAGGCCCGCAATACCGGTAGTGGAGTTAATGCCGGTGGGAGTAGCAAGACCATGGGCCTGGGTCGCCTTGTCAAAGGCGCCCAGTGTAGCACCGGGCTCGACAACTGCTCTTTTCCTGGCTGCATCTACCTGTATGTTGCGCATCCGGGAGAAGTCGATGGTAAGCCCGTTTTCAGCGATCGAGTTTCCCGCAATGTGGTGCCCACCACCCCGTGCTGACAGCTCAAGCCCTTTTTCCTTCGCAAAATGGATAACATGAGGTACGTCCTCCGCTGATTCGCACTGTACGATGATGGCAGGTTTCCGGTCTATCATACCGTTCCATATAGCACGTGCCTTGTCATATTCCGGATCCTCTGGCAATATGATCCGGCCCTTGATATTACGCTTTAGTGTATCGATCTGACTTTTTTCTACTTGTAACATGGTAATCCCAATATTTTAAGGTTGGATAGGAAACAGCAGCAACAGCCGGAGAGAATCAATAAATGAATCTACAACATAATTCAATTAAAACAATGTGTTACAGGATTTATTTTTGTTAAGAATGGCATGGTAGTGCTGTTTCTAAATAGAGTTATTATTTGGAGAAAGAGTTATATTCAGAAGGTTTCTGAATCGGAATGGCGACTAAGGCAAACCCTGCTCTTGAAATAACAATCCAGTCTTTTGAACTGTCACCGCTGATATCATTGATATCGAGTAATCCTTTAAGTCATTCACCTTGCGTTGCTATAGGAATACCTCCACCCACCGGGGGCTATAAAGCCAGCTGACAGGTATTTATCTGGTTGCTTTTTAGTTGGCCAAATGGATAAAATCAGAATGTTAATCTAAATGCAAAATGAGGTTGTCATGAAAGCAATTGTATATACACAGTACGGTCCGCCGGATGTTCTGAAGGTCAAGGAGCTGGAGAAGCCTGTTCCCGGTGACCTTGAGATCCTGGTAAAAGTACATGCCACTACCGTAACATCCGGCGACTGGCGGGCGCGGAGCCTGGACCTGCCCCCAGGATTTGGACCACTCGGCAGGGTAATGTTTGGGATACGGGGACCACGGCAGCCGATCCTTGGGACCGAGCTTGCCGGGGAGGTCGAAGCTGTGGGTGAAAAGGTTGCCAAATTCAATCCCGGTGACAAAGTGTTCGCATATAGTGGTGCCTCTATGGGTAGTTATGCCCAATACAAATGTATTGCGGAAGATGGGGCCGTGGAACATAAACCCCAAAACCCCAGCTATGAAGAAGCGGCGGCGCTCTCATTTGGAGGTACAACGGCACTGCATTTCTTTCGTAAAGCAGAACTCAAGAGTGGAGAGACAGTGCTGATTAATGGCGCCTCTGGGGGCGTAGGCACAGCGGCTGTTCAGCTTGCCAAGCATTTTGGAGCTGAAGTAACAGGTGTATGTAGTTCGGCAAATACAGAGCTGGTTAAATCGTTGGGAGCCAAGCATGTAATCGACTATAACAAAGAAGATTTCATCCAAAACGATAAGACTTACGACGTCATTATGGATACCGCTGGTACGGCTCCATACTCCAAGAGTAAAACGTCGTTGAAGGAGGGAGGCCGACTCCTCTTGGTATTGGGTGGGTTCGGAGACATGCTTCGAGTTCCCTGGGTATCAATGACAAGCGGCAGGAAGATCATTGCTGGTCCGGCGGAGGAGCGACCGGAAGATTTGCACTACCTTGCAGAGCTGGCGGAGGCTGGTGAGTTCAAACCGGTGATAGACCGCAGCTATCCGTTTGAAAAGATGGTGGAGGCCCACAGGTATGTCGATAACGGGCACAAAAAAGGTAATGTGGTGATAACGGTGGCATAAAGGTCAAAGGTTCTAAAGTCGAAGGTTGAAGTGTTGACTATTAATCAAGATATGACCTAACCTTCTATTTTATTTGAGTCGTAACCAAAAATGTCGAAATCCTTTTTATATAATTTTACTACTTTTTCCCAAATCTCAGGCGTATAATATTCTTCACATTTTTGACTTCTTTTAGTCTTGTTATATTGAGTTAGAATTGGATCTACGTTAAGCTCTTTACAAATTTTTTGAAAGTCCTGTTGCAGATTTTCAAACCGACCAATAAAATTAACTTGCGGTTCGTCATTTTCACATAAGAAATGATGTTGAGGTAAGAGATGAATATAACTCCATATATTTTCAGCATTCAGCCAATTCAATACAAAACTTTCAAATGATTTATAAGAAGCTATATTTTCTCGTGCCCATTTTCGATCCTTTTTATTGATTCCACCATTTTTTAAAAAAGTGTAGGCCGAAACAAGCCGTGTAAATGGGTTCCTTACAAAGCTAAAAGAGTAGTACGAATAAAAATCATATAAGCCAAAAATCCTTTTATACTCAATAACCGTTTTATGACTACCTCCAAGATTGCCAAAAAGTGCTCTACTAACTGCCAAACCAGCAGTTTTAGGAACGTGCACAAATATGCACTTCAATTCATCGTAGCCTGAGAGGCTATGTTTATCTTTTGAGTTTCGAAGTTGATCAAAATAAACTTTATTTTTCCAATGAGATAATTGATAGAGAATCGGAGGCGGTACCCAGGAAAGTATTCTTTCTTTCATTTTGATTCTAGGCTAGGCGATGCATAGTAAATTCTCATCATTTTTTTTCGATTTTTTACCTCAACCTTCTTCAATCTATTCTTTATTCTTAGTTATAGTGTGTAGATATGAAAGCTAAAAATTGTTCCCTGATTTTTCCCGTGGGGGCTGATGTTGAAACATTGAGTTGTTGAAGTGTTGAATTGTTAATAAAGGGTCTAAGGTCAAAAAGTCGAAGATTTGATTTTTAATTCTCCTCTCCGCTCTAACGTAAATTTAATGGAAATGAAGACGTAAAGATTATCGACCTTTGGCTGACCCACTCTGATTTGTAGAACAGGTTCGAGATCAAGGGTTTTCCCAAGATGTTTATTGTTTGGTATCGTCGCTCTGCAGTGATACCCTAGCTGACGCTCCGTGTCCAAGATTTCTATGTAATTAGATACGGAGCTTCGGATAGCCGGGAGAATGATCTGTTGCCTGTGCTACGAAGCATGCCTTCGTATAAAGCTTCGGTATGTAAACCTTGTGCGGAGTAGTACCGGTTATTTTTGGGGTTCGTTTTTGTTCATACAAAAACGAACAATCTCCGTTAAATCAAAGACTCAATAACTTCCACCGTCTCCGTTTGTTGGTCAGCAAGCTTCTCTCTTTGGTGTATGACTTCCCCTTCTTTATTCAGGACAGTAATCATGTTTGAATGGGTAAAATCAGTAGGACTAATCCGTTTGTATTTCACGCCAAGTAGGGCAGCAATCTCCAAGACATCACCCTGATCGCCATTTAAAAGTGTCCAGGTCTCCTCGTTAAGATCATTTTCCGTTGCAAACGTATTAAGACGTTCGGGAGTATCCCGCTCGGGGTCTATGGAAATGATAACAAAGTTGGCATTCGCCAAGGCATCTCCAGAAAGTTGATCCCGGATCCGCTTCATATCGGCCAGGATACGGGGGCAGGCATACTCACAATGTGTATAGACCATCGCAACTATCTGCACTTTCCCACGCAGGCTGCTAAGCTCAAGCTCTTTTCCATGTCTGTTTTTCCAGACACTGCTGACGTTATAGATTGATTCATCCGTGGGTTCACTAGACCCCATATCCATATTGGCGTGGGCCGAATGATCGTGGCTCTCTGTTTCATTCGTCTTTGCTTGCTTTTGCCCCTCACTTGAACATGCGATGAGGGTGATACTGATGGCAAGAAGAAATATTGAGCGTGGTGCTTTCTTCATAATGTAGGACTGTTATCATGTTTAATGACATAATACATGTGAGTTCAAAAAATCACAGCTTTTCTTCCTGATAGAAGTGTTCCTTTTTGTGTGAACAAATCCGCCGGCAGGCGGACTAAAGAACTACCATCGTGCTCCAACAAACTGCAAGTTGTCAGACTCAACTCCTCTCTCCAATCGCTAAACCCATTGATATGGAGGTATTGGACGCAGAGCGTCAATCTGAGATACCGCCGCAGAGCGAACGGTACAAAGCAATGTAAGGAAGAATCCAATCAACAATTCAACGACTCAACAACTTTCAACCTTACACTTTCCGACCTTAGACTTTCTGACCTTAGACCCTTCAAGCCTTATTCAATATCATGGGCACACCTGAAGCCCAGGTTGCTTACAGAGAAATCGGCCTCCAGGCTACCTCGGAATGCATAGCGCAAAAAGGCCGCGTAGTTCTCTTTATCCACGTCCGAAGCAGCGGAGCTGCCAGCCGCACAATAGAACTGTTTGAGCTCTCCCTGGTCGCTGCGTGATTCCCCGCTTATAAACACCGTATTGAAATCCTGCACCCACTCCCATATTAACCCGTGCATATCATAAATACCGTGATAGTTGGGAGTATTTTGTCCAACGGCGGGCAGAGTGTCGGGGTTGGGGCGACTATACCAGTCGAGAATCTGCTGGACAAACTCCTTGTCGCGGCTGGCCAGCGGCTTTCGTTTGCTTGCCGAGGCCACATACTCCCATTCATCCAGTGTGGGGAGGCGCTTGCCCCTCCATTTGGCGTAGGCCCTGGCGGCGAACCAAGAGATATTCGTCACCGGACTGTCCCTGATCTTATCGCTGTTTGGACCAAGATCAAGGTCGTCGGCCCAGTGTTTGAGGTATCCTTTATCCGCAAATACCGATTTAATATTGGAGCGCCGCCATTTGGGATTGGCTTCCACAAACCCCAGGAATTCGCCATTGGTCACGGGATGCTTGTCAAGGTAGAACGTTTCAACCGTTACGCTGTCTTTGGAAGAGCTATAGAACGGCATATAGGTGCCTTGTTCAATACGAACCATACCGTCCGTTTGGGCCAGGACGGGACCACAAAACAGGAACAACAGTAGTGCCGGTGCCAGATGAGTTACATACTTCATAAGGAGGTAGTGGTTATTTTCAACGAGTCTCTGAGCCTTGCTCCCTGACTTGCTGCACTTGTTGAGGCGTAACTTCACCGCCGCCATTATCAAATTCATTCATCACAAACGTTATGACGTTGGCCACCTCTTCATTGGTCAGGTTTTGCCGGGGCATAACGCCGTTATAGGTTTCCCCATTCACCGTAATTTGTCCAGAGAGGCCATGAACCACGGCACTGATGCCTCGTTCAGGATTTCCCTGCAGGTAATCGGATTCAGCAACAGGAGGGAAAGCGCCCTCGATACCCGAGCCGTCGGCCATGTGACACGCCTGGCATACCGACATGTAGGTCTCCCGGCCAAATTCTATGCGTTCCTCAAGCGTACTCGCAGTAGGTATCGTACGCTGTTCTTCGGGAAGCTCCTGGATGGCACCACCCTCCGGTTGATACACGCGGTCGAGCTGCTGGCCGGTATAGACGTTGCCGTTTTCTTCCCCGGAAACGGCAAGGGTGGCCAATGCACCTTTATTGAACGCACGGAATATCGCGTGATCCACCAGGATGTAGTTGCCCGGGGCTTCGGTCGTGAATTCAACCATTGCGGCCCCGCCGGCCGGCACCGAAGTAGTCTGTACATTTTCCTGCACGCGGTCGCCGCCTTCGTAATGTACCTTGTCAAATATCTCCCCGATCACATGGAAAGAGGAGGTGAGGTTGGGACCACCGTTGCCAACAAACAGGCGTACCTTGTCGCCCCGCTCAGCGGTGATGGCATTGTCACTCATCATTGATCCGACCGAACCGTTGAACACCACATACTCCGGGTTTTCATCAATCGCCTTTTCCATATCGAACGGCTGAACGCCGCGCTCCCCGTAATCGCCCTCGGTATAAAACTCGCTCTGCATCACGTAATACTCTTTATCCACTTCGGGGAGGCCATCGTGGGGTTCCACCAGGATAAGTCCATACATGCCGTTGGCGATATGCATTCCCACCGGGGCCGTGGCACAGTGATACACATACAGGCCTGGATTCAGCGCCCGGAAGGTAAAGACTGTTTCACGTCCGGGGGCTGTAAAGGTTGATTCAGCTCCTCCACCCGGACCGTTGACCGCATGGAGGTCGATATTGTGGGGCAGCTTGTTGTCGGGATGATTTTGCAGGTGGAACTCCACCATGTCACCCTCGCGAACCCGTATAAACTTGCCGGGCACCGAGCCCCCGAACGTCCACATGGTGTATTGTACGCCATCCGAAAGGCGCATCTCCTGCTCCACGACCTCCAGGTTTACCGTAAGCTTTGTGGCATGATCCCGTTCAATAGGCGGGGGGACCTCCGGCGGAAGTGTCAGCACGGCTTCCTCCTCACCGACAATTTCGGCCTCTTCCGGGTTAAACTCTTGGTCACCTGCGCAACTGTTCAGTGTAACCATTACCATTATTGCGACCAGCGTTTTCCCAAACACATCTCTTGGTAACCTCATCTCTCATCCCATTAAATTAACGATGACAACCCAAGTTAAATGATAGATAACTTTTTGAAAAGGGGTTTCTCCGGAGAAGTGGTTTGTTTGATGAGAGTATTAGCTTCAGCCGTTGTTACGCAAATCTCTTTTCTCTTATTCGATAGTGAAGTTGAAGAAAAGTGGCACCCAAAAATTTAAATATATGATCTGTCCGTAATTCATTATTCTCGTCGAGATAAACATGAATGGTTTCCTTGATAGCTTTCACATACTTTACGTAAGCTTTTTCACTTGAAGAATAAACAAGAAGGTAGAATCCACCATCTCCAAACTCGTTTCCTGAAGAATGCAATTTAAGCGATCCATCCTCCATATTTTCTGGCCAGAGAACCACTGTTGCGTTTCCATTTGGAAGAGGGAAAACTACTTTGACGCACTCATATCCTAAATTTGGTGGAGTGCAAGAAGTATAAGCACCTGCATAAATTACGTTTCCTGTTTTAACAACTTTCCGTAGCCATCCAACATATTGGATAGCCTTATTTGATTCTTTTTTTAGAGCAATTATCTCAGATGTAATTCCCCGCGATGAGTCAAGTGCAGAAACAGGCAGATTCAGTTGCTGTATGCGCCTACTGAACAATGTCGAAAGCAACCAGCCGAAGGGTTTGGCAGGAGTTGACCATTCTGACCAAATATCAAGTTCAAATCTGCTTGTACTTTCATAGAATTCAATGATCCTTGGGTGAACTTTTTCGGAACTAAACTGAGTACTATTTAGGTGTGAAAAGTCATCTACTAAGCCTTCTTCTGAACCTGTTTCAATGATCAGGTTGTTCTTATTAGCAAATTCTTCAAAATATGATTCCCCAATTATCTTGGGTTCGCCAATTGGACCGTCAAGCCAAGTTTCTTTTTGAGGATCGATGTTGTACCGCGAAGATTTCACCCAAAGTTGAGTTAGCCAATCTGACAGATAGCCTCTTTTTTTATCTATCCAGGGAGTTGAAAAATCAGACATGATTTTTTAAGGATTAGTTTGCATGACGATCTTACGCTTAAGGATCAGGCGCTGGAATATTTAAAATTAATTATAAAATGAAAGGGTAACTAATAAATGGGAGGTGGGCAAGAATAGGCTAGGGCTGTCCACTTAATACACGGTTTCCGCTATTACAAGATTCCTACTTCTTATTTGAATTAAAGAACACATTAAATTTATGTCCATCTGGGTCGGAAAATACACATACATAATACCCGTTTTCATCATATAAATCCTTATTGTCCTTTTGTGGGTTGAATAAAATTGCTCCACCCGCTTTTTTCACTTCTTCTACCCACTTGTCGACTTCATCCTTGCTTTCAGCTGAAAGTGTAAACATCACTTCATTTCCTTCACTCAAGTCTGCTATTTCCCCTTCGACACTGGACTCAAATCGATCTTTTTCAAAAAAATGGATTACAAAATTGTCATCACCTATCACAAAACTTGCTAGTTCTTTTGTAGAAGGTGGACAATTTGGCTTAAAACCTAATCTGAGGTAAAATTCCCACGTCTTTTCCACATCGTTAACAGCTAAATTAGCCCAAATTTTTTTGGTATCCATTTTCTTCTTTTTTGATCTGAATATTTGTTTCAGCTTGTTGCCAATATTGGCATAACGCCAATGCAATTGACGTTATCCTTGCTTCATAACAAAACCTGACATCTGTAGTATATTGACTGGATATGTCACTCGCACGGTGGAAATACGACATTATCACAGGGCAATTCTGACAATAACAATGACCAGGGAGTATAACTGCAAAGCCATATAACAACCTTGTCCATAAGCGGTACACGAATTAACGTAGTTATGAATTTTGAATTTGGATCTGGCAAAAAGAAGAAATGAAGTATCCCATTATGGAGGCCATTGGGAAGGACCTTTAACCTTGGATCAACATTTTAAACCTTTCAACATCTAAACACTTAAACACTTTATTGAGTGGCCCATCCAAGCGCAGACCAAATAAAAAAAGGGTGCCTAAAAGACACCCTTTTCAATATTGTTAATCAAAGGAAGCATCAGATATCAAACCGGACACCTGTCCCGAGCACAAGCTGATCCGCGTCACTAAGTACATACTTCAACTCGGCAAACAGGTCGCCAAAGTCGAGCCCGTACTCAAGTCCACCGCCAATATTTAATCCAAACTCGGAATCACTTCCAGATACGTTAAATCCCTGGTTGTTCGATTGATCAAAGGAGATATTGGTAATATTGATTCCTCCCAGGCCATACAGCAAGAGCGCATCCTGGTTGTGAAAGATATAATTACCATTAAAATTCAGTTCCCACACGGTTTGCTTAAAACCACTCTCTTCATGCGGAAAGTAGAATCCGAAATCAGCCCCAGCCCTGAACTCTTCGTTAATAGTGTAAATACCGTCCACTTTAAGGCCAAAGTTGTTGTCTACCTGGTCAATTCCAGAAACCCCGGTCCCCAAGATGATACCGCCTCCGATTTTAATATCATCAGATTGGGCGTAAGCTGTTGACGCCGAAAAAACTAAAAAAGATAAAAGTATAGCTCTTGAAATAAGTTTCATTTGATCTGTATTCGATTTTAAAGTTTATAGGTTGATGAATTATAGCATCTACTTTGTTATGCGGATTTTATCTCAATAATGGGTCAAGTTGACCAATATTAAAATAAGGAGTCGAATATAGGACCCTTCTGATAATAAAGGAACATTTAATCACAATATTAGTTTAGAAGGATTCTTTGGTGGATAAATAGAAGAAAAACCACCATTTCGGGATATATGAAATAAAATCACTTGCAAATTTTTCGAGGCTTACCATGAGGATCTCTGTGCTCACCATTATATTTTTTTGTTTGTTGACGTTTCTTTCCGCATGCTCCGATTCCCCCATTTCACCCGATGCATCCGATCAAGAGCTGGATCGAATTATTGATGAGGGACTGGAAGCCTGGCGGAAACCGGGAGCCATCCAGGAAGGGGCCGCCTGTGCCAACTGCCACGCCCCCGATGCACTCGACCTGGCCTATTTTGATTTCAGCAGCAACACCCTTAAGCGAAGAGCAGAGCCACATGTCAGCCAGTTTTCTTCGCAACTTTCAGCAAATGATTTTAAAAAAATAAAGAAGCTGGTGGAAGCCCAGCGGATCAAATACGGCATACAACCCAAGGATCCAATGGAGTTCCGTCCACTGCAGCCCGGTGGAGAGGTCCTCCCGGGAAACACCGCTGCTGAACGGGACCATGCCTTTGGCCGTCAGCTAAGAGATATGGAGTTTGCTGCCACCACCGATACGGTACTTTCACTTGAAGATGCAAAGCAGCACCGTGACGCCTGGCTCCAGGTAAATCCACGGAGGCTTAAGATCGGGATCCCTTTTAACCGCTGGTCGGAAGATCCGCACCACGGAACCGAACACGCAACCATGGCCGACTGGCTGCCTGATCTGCCGCGTATCCCCAGGGAGGGACGGGCCGGGGAGTGGTATGCCTTGCAGGACGCCTATCTTGATAACCCCACCGATGAGAACTTTTGGGAGATGTACAGCAATGTGCACCGGTACACCCAGTCTATTTTTGACGGACGAAGTGAGCATTTCTTTCACCGGAAGTACCGCTCTGTTCTTATGGCCCAGCATATATTTCGAAAAGAACTGATGGGGCAGGAAGAGTTCCCGGATCGCCCGAGCCTGGCGTGGTTTCCCACCCGCAGCGACGACATTGATAATCCTATCTGGGATATCGGCCTGACCGCCCACGGACTTCGAAACGGGCCCGATGACGAGGAAGACTTTGAGATGCCGCCCGACGTGTTGCTGCGCTCCAAACCCTCGGGCAGCATTAAAGAGCAGATGGACGACATCCGGGTGCCGTGGTTCTACGCGGGCTGGCTGTTCGACCAGGGGCTGCAACACTCGGGCGGCAGTTCTGCCACCACGCAAGCCCGCTATTTTACCCTGCATATGCATATCGATGACGGCTATCCCATCCACAACGCGTTTGCTATCACACGCAAGCTGATCGTGGAAAATTTTGATACCGAGATACATCAGGAAGAGAAGCCGATAAATGCCAACTACGAGAATTTCAGTAACCGGGCACACCGCCACCAACCGGGTAATGAAAACGCCAGGGAGATCTACAGGCTGATGACGCTGAACAGTTACCGCATGATGGCGCTGTTTGTGCAGGACTATATAGCCAATAAAGGCATCCCCTCAGGATCAGAGGAGGCTGAGGAGCGGGTTGCCCACTGGCAGGAGACACTGGATCATTTTGAACGCTTTACCGAAGAAGTACAGGGACCCAACCATACCTACAATTTGCAGCTAATTTCGGATGTGAGAATAGCGATACTGGAGGGGTAGGATCGGTTGACTTTGCCTGATCTGATAATTTCCTTTCACATGATATATGTTGAGATCGCATAATATCAACCCTTTGAGAATAACGTATTTAACGTCAGTTCGACATAGGAACCTGGGCAGTGCGTTAATAGAGCGTTGAAAGCTTTAGCTCTTACCAATGAGCCTATGATAAATAGGCTGACACTCTTTTAGCAATTCTTTCAGATGCTCCGGGAACGGTTCGGTTTTGGGAGTATAGGGCTTAAACCCTGTTGAGCGGTGGACGTTGTGATACCAGTGATCGGCCCATACGCCGTCTTCGGGACGGGCGCCGGCTTCCCACGAAAGCATCGCCTCATCAAAGGGTATGCCGAGGCCGTGGCAGATCTCTGTTAGTTTGCCCTTTGGATCCATCAACACCTGTTTGGAGTCTATAACCATCGGCTGTTGCCCGATACTTTGCAAATACTCCAAAAGTTCCAAGTGCTTTGCATAGCCCACATCCCGCATGGCAGGTTGATTGACCTGTTTTGCATAGGAGGGCAACATGTCGCGGGGATCCCTGGTCAGAATTAGATTAATCGTATCTTTCATGAAGCTCCAGTCCAGGTCCACCAAGTGATGAGTCATATGCTTGAAAAAGACCACCGGCGTCTCATAATCCCCGAGAATCACCTCCCTTACCACACGTTCCCCATCGTTGTGCTGATCGGCAATGACATCTTCGGCTCCGGGATGATACTCATCCGCATCTGTGGAGGTGAGGTAGTGGGCATACAAAGGTTCATCAACTACCGTAGTGTCCTTACGTTGGGCAAAAGAGTACATCAGGGCTGTGGAGATATTGCGCGGCCCACTCCACAAGCAGATTCGTTTCGTCTTATCCATCCGCCTTCCCCTCTGCTACCGCTTTGTGGATTGCGTCTCGGTAAAGCCCTTGCAGTTTTTTCACCATCGGACCCGGTACAGACTCGGTAATCGTACGGCCGTCTACTTTTGTTACGGGCGTCAAGCCCCCAAAGCTACCGGTAACAAAGGCTTCATCGGCACCATAAACATCGAACAGGGAGAAGTTCTTCTGGAAACAGGGGATACCCGCTTCTTTGCCTACCTCAATGATTTTGCCCCGCGTAATGCCGTTCATGCAATATTGCCCGGTGGAGGTCCAGACCTCTCCATCCTTGACAATAAAGAAGTTGGTGGCATTACAGGTCGAAACGAAGCCGTTGACATCAAGCATGAGCGCCTCATCGGCACCCGCTTCGTGGGCCTGTATCAGGGCCTGTACTTCGTGCAGTTTGCTGTGGCAGTTGAGGCGGGGATCCAGGTAATCGGGGGAGCCGCGGCGGATCGTGCTGGTAAACAGGGTAACGCCGCGATCCCGGCTTTCGGGGTCCGCTTTTTTATGCTCCGCAATGATGACGATGTTGGGCCCGGATATCGTCAGCCTTGGATCCTGGCTCGGTGTCTTTTTTATGCCACGGGTAACCATGACCCGAACGTGAACGTGATCATGCATATCATTGGCTTCAATCGTTTGCCATATATTCCCCGTTAACTCATTGCGGCTCATGCCGATATCAAGTCCAATAGTTGCCGCGCCGGTCCAAAGCCGATCCAGATGCTCGTCGAGGAATACCAGCACGCCCTCGTGCAGGCGCAGGGCCTCCCAGACGCCGTCACCCACCAGGTAACCACTGTCGAACACTGATATCTTGGCCTCATCGCGTGGTTTTAGTTCTCCGTTTATATAAATAAGTACATCTTCATTACGGGGATCTTCCAGTGCGTTATGCGTCCCGTGTGTTGCTTCTTTACTCATTAAACCAATCAATTTGTTTATCCAGAAAGATTTTTAGGCTGCCCAGCTATATACGGAATAGATCTGAACAATTATAACACTACATTATTGAAATTTCATAGTTGGTAATCCTGTAGTTCCAGCAAACTAGTTACATTGGTTTTAATGTGTGTAATGAATACCGGAAGAAAAACTCAAAATTATTGCTGAGCATAATCTATAAGCTCTGCGTTAACTGTAGGGCACTAAACATGCTGATACCGAAAAGATAAGAGTTCAAATTACTATGGATAAGCAACGCCTGCTATTTTCTGTGTTGAGTTTACTGCTATTGGCTTCCTGTTCCGATACCATCTTTTCAGGGGTAGGAGGAGATGCGAACCTTGAGATAACCACTGATCAAATAGAATATACCCCAAAAGACACCGTCAAAGTTACTTTTGTGAATGATACTCCGGAGGATTTATTCCTATTGAGCTCCGGTTGCTCGGCTTTCGACGGACCTTTGCCCAATATGGTAATTGAAAAACAGCGAGGACATGTTTGGGAAAATGCTACTGACTATGGCTGTACGGCAGTCTATCAACCGCCAATAAATATTGAAGCTGGCACGAGTTATTCCGTGAAGTTCAGAGTGGGAGTGACGAATGCGCCCCAGGAGGAGGGGACCTACCGTTATCTTTTCGACCTCCGCTTGATTAATGAAAATGGAGATCCGGGAGAAAAGCTGCCCGCCCGTTATCGTTACTCCAACGAGTTTAAAGTATTAAAATAAAAAACCGGGCCGGCACCATAAGTTGGCATCGGCCCGGTGAATGTGTATTTGTCAAGTTTACTACTGAACCTGGATTACGTCTGCAGAACCCGGGATAAGTGCATTTTGAGTAGCCCATAGGCTTCCATCTTTACCAACGGTTATGGCCGTCAGTATCGGGATGCCGGTAGCCACTTCACTGCATGATACCGCTTCGACATCACATTCATTGATGGTGCCACCAGCACCGCCCATGAGCACCTCAACGGCAAACCAGCTCTGTTCATCCAGCTCGGCAACAAGCAGGTTCCCTTCGTCGTCAAATGCCAGGTCTATAATGGAGGTGAATCCGCCTTCAAACACCTTCACGCAGTCAGGACTAGAACTACATACGGCCCCGGTAGCATCCGGTGATATCTTCCAAATATTAGATGCACCGGTCGGTGCAGGAAAGCCTTTCAGTTCTCCCACATAGTAGTAACCATCCGGTCCGACGGCTATGCTGGTCGGCACTGCCTGGGCGGGTATCTGGTCGGGAAGTCCGCATATTTGTGCCTGGTTGGGATTGGGGCAGCCCACAAGCTCTTTGACATTGGCCGTGGAAACCAGCTCGTCAGGGAAGAGTGCAACGACCTCAACATGCCCCTGGTTGTTGATACGGAGCAGATCATTCCCCCCGGCATCAGCAACAAGAGCAGACTGTCCGCCCAGCGACTGCACGTCGAATGGGTTAGAGTCTACGCCCGCACCATCCGGGTCATTGGCCTCTTCGAATGCAAACAAGTTTGCAACCATCTGGGTTTTGCCTTGGTGAGTACGGTACAGCGCCTGTCCAGAGTCCATCGTTGGTTCCGGCGCACCACCGGTGCTTGCCCAAATCGCATTTCGCCCGACAGGGCCTACATCTGTAACTCCGGGAAGGGCGATACCTGATCCACTCAACGTTCTAATACCGGCCCCCGCATCCGCCACTAAGATATCACCATTTGGAGCCGTGGCTAATCCAAAAAGCGGACTGGTAAATCCATCCCCATCAAGGAAGGTATCATTCTTGTTTTTAACAGCGTTTCCCTGGAAAGTAGTCAGGGGAGTGTAACTGTTTGCAACAGCAATTTGGTCCTCCTGTTTGACATCCGTGCTGGTTTCAGTACAGGAGGTTAGCACTAGTGCAAGACAGGTTAATATAACCGGGACCATTACCCAACCATTTCCCGAAACACAATCATCATAATGAATTATATATTTCATAAATCCCTCTCATTTTAGTTATCGGTTTGATGTGTGTGGGGTACAAACCGACCACGTAGATGATATTTTGGCCCGTAACTCTTTGATTTTTAAAAGTTTAAGACATTTCGAATGAATATCAAACAGGCTGGAATATTTTGTTTTCAGCCCTGGGGTTCCCGAATAGATTGCTGAGGTATGGGCAAAGCACTGGGTTATGCTATAGTTTCGCGGTGGAGCAGAAAAGTTACCTATGTCTTTTTGTCCTATTAATCTGTATTGTATGCAAGGTAAAACTAATCTTTTCAAACATATACCTGGAGGGTGCCATGCAAATCTTAAATTTAAAAAGAATATTCAGAGCAGAGCGAGGAACTGCATTACTTTTGATGATACTGTTTTTTGCCGTTTCAACGGTCAATGCCCAAAACCAGCAGCAAAGTAACGTAGTTGAAGATTTTCTAAATATCTATAATATGACCTCAGACAAGGCTTCCCAGCTGGCGGACGCCATTCCCGCAGACAAGTTCAGCTGGAGACCTGCAGAAGGTATCCGTTCGGTGCAGGAATCGGTATTACATATGGCCGGGGCCAATTACTTTTTCAGTTCCATGATGGGAGCGACTATACCAGAAGGGATTGATCCCCGCTCATTCGAGAAAACGGAAATGAGCAAGGAAGAGGTTATCTCAACACTAAAAAAATCGGTCGCTTTTGTTCAGGAAGCCGTCACCAATATGCCTGAAAAAGAGTTCGATATCAAGATCGACATGTTTGGTAATGAAGTAAGGAAACGACAGGTCATGTTCCTTTTGGGAGACCATGCCGCCGAACATTTGGGACAGCTTATTGCCTATGCCCGCATGAATGGCGTAGCGCCACCCTGGAGCCAGCAGGCCCGGTAACGTTACTTGGTGAAATTGAGTGGTTATTCCCCTGACTACTAACGCAGAAATACTTCTGCCTCGGGGGGGGACTTTGCCGGTTTTTAGCGGTTGAGATATCTTTCAGAAATTGCTCATGAAATTCATTGGGAAAAACACTTTTTTTCTCTTGAATTGGAAGAACAACTGCTTTAAATAAAGTAAATATGGAGCAAATTGAGTGGAAGGATTTTGAGAAAGTTGAGCTGAGAGTAGGCACCATTGTAAAGGCTGAGGAGTTCCCCGAGGCCCGGGAGCCAGCGTATATCCTGGAAGTAGATTTTGGAGAAGAGATCGGGATAAAGAAGTCGAGTGCCCAGGTAACGGACCTTTATACACCTGAGGAGTTGGAAGGCAAACAAGTTGTGGGTGTAGTAAACTTTCCACCGAAGCAGATCGGGCCGATCATGTCGGAGTGTTTAATCACAGGATTTCACCGGGAGGGCGGGGCCGTAGTGCTAGTGTCATTACCACTAAATAAAAGGGGTAAATGTGATTGGGTTTTTGTATTTTTCGAATAAAACATCATGGATAAACTCACCTTTCCCGACCTCTCTCAACAAGTCAAAGATCAACTCCTTAC
>NZ_JAMQKA010000055.1:0-43516 GCF_031569985.1 Aliifodinibius sp. S!AR15-10
GCTCTTTAAGCTGGTTCGTTTTCTAGGTCACCCCGACAGCTCCAGTCTGTTACTTGTCCCTTCAATATAGAACGTTTTACTAACGGGAATCTAAAGGTTCGTTTTTTGGCCGTACAAAAAATGAACAGTAACAAACCCCTTTGATTGACAAATAAATGTGGATTTAGGTGAGTTCTTAGACCGATTTCATCTCAATCACGATAACAGGAGAAACAGATGCCAACAAAAAAGACAGCCCCGAAAAAAGCCAAGTCCCCCACTGCCGGAAATAAAAAGAAGATTCATCTCCTTCACCAGATGATGCGAATCCGGGCGATGGAAGAGAAAGCCTATGAGCTCTATACTCAGGAAAAGATCCGGGGAATTCTGCACCTGTACGACGGGGAAGAGGCGGTGGCTGTAGGCGTCATTGAGAACCTTCAAAAAGATGATAGCATAGTAGGTACCTATCGCGAGCATGGACATGCCCTTATCCGCGGCGTCTCCATGAACAGCATTATGGCAGAGATGTATGGCAAAGCCGAGGGATGCAGCGGCGGCCGGGGCGGATCGATGCACCTGTATGACAAGGCAACTAATTTTTTGGGAGGATCGGCGATCGTGGCCAACGGCCTGCCGATGGCGGTGGGGGTGGCTTTTGCCTACAAGAGACAGAAAAACAACGCCATTGCCTGCTGTTTCTTTGGGGAGGGCGCCGTTGATGAAGGCGAATTCCATGAATCGCTGAACCTGGCTTCTCTTTGGGAGCTCCCGGTCCTTTTTGTCTGTGAGAATAATCTCTATTCCATGGGGATGCCGTTCGAACTCGCCGAGGCGGAGACCAACCTCATCAAAAAAGCGGAGTCTTATGATATTAAAGGTGAAATCGCAAACGGGATGGATGTGATGGCAGTAGTTAAGGCCAGTGAAAAAGCGATCGGGTATGTTCGCAAGGAACAAAAGCCGTTTTTCCTGGAGTGCCAGACCTACCGCTACCGGGCCCATTCCATGTTTGATCCCGAGCGATATCGAAAGAAAGAAGAGGTCCGGGAATGGAAGAAGAAGGATCCCATAACCACATTCACGGAAACATTGAAAACAGAAGGTATTCTCTCCGAAGAAGAGCTAAAAGAATTGCAGGACAAGGTTGCGGATGAAGTGGAGACCTCGGTTCAATTTGCAGAAAATGGCACGGAAGAACCGGTCGAAGACCTGGCCCGATATGTTTACAGTGATTAAAAGGGAAAAACTATGAAAACTACGGCACAACAAACAATGACCTACCGCCAGGCAGTACGAGACGCGATGCGCGAGGCGATGCAAAAAGACGACCGCGTATTCCTGATGGGCGAAGATGTGGGTCGCTACGGCGGCTGCTTCAACGTTAGTGAGGGGATGCTGGAGGAGTTTGGAGAAGATCGCATCATCGACACTCCGTTGTCCGAATCAGGGTTTACCGGGTGCGGCATCGGGGCCGCCGTGGAAGGCATGCGCCCGATTGTGGAAATTATGACCGTCAATTTCAGCCTCCTTGCTGCCGATCAAATTATTAACACGGCAGCCATCCTGCAGTATATGTCCGGCGGACAATTTAATGTACCCATTGTCATCCGAATGGCCACGGGCAGGGGCAAGCAGCTGGCAGCCCAGCACTCGCGAAGCATGGAGGGATGGTACGCTCATATCCCAGGCCTGAAAATTTTGACTCCGGCTACGGTCGAAGATGCGCGTGGCATGCTGTGGCCCGCCCTCGAAGATCCCGACCCGGTGCTGATTTTCGAAAACTCTACGCTTTATAATTATGAAGAAGCATGGTCGAGCAATGGGGTGACCGTTGACATCAGGTCAGCCAAAGTGCGTCGCGAAGGCCGTGACGTATCGATCCTCACCTATGGCATTGGATTGCACAAATCCCTGGAAGCTGCAGAATCGCTGGCTGAAGAAGGTATTGAGGCCGAAGTGGTGGACCTGCGTGTACTGCGACCCCTTGATGATGAGACGATACTTTCTTCCGTAGTGAAAACAAGTCGGGCGGTTATTGTAGATGAGGGATGGAAGAGCGGCGGTATTTCTGCGGAACTGAGTGCTCGTATTATGGAGCATTGCTTCTACGACCTCGACTGCCCGGTAGAGCGGGTTTGTGGCGAGGAGGTGCCCGCACCGTATGCCAAGCACCTGGAACAGGCTACCCTCCCCCAACCCCAAAACATTGTAGATACCGTCAATAAAATGGGAGGTCTCCATGGGTAAATTCATCATGCCGAGCCTTGGATCCCAAATGATTGAGGCCAAGCTGGTCAAATGGCTGGTAGAACCCGGTGATACCGTTAAAAAAGGTGATATCATCGGGGAGATCGATACGGAAAAGGGACTAATCGACGTAGAGGTCTTTGAGGATGGTATCATCACAGAACTGGTGGGCCAAAGAAGGCGATGTAGTACGGGTGGGATCGGTAATGGCAGTTATTGATGGCAAGAAAGGAGCGGCGAAAGAGGAAGTGGAATTGAAAGAGGTAGCTGAAGAAAAGAAAGAAATAATGGAAGAGGTAAAGAAAAAGGATGTGGCTGAGTCCCCCCGCCCAAAGAAGGAGAAAGTGAAAGAAAATGGAGAACTAAAAACCTCTGCCGAGCAGCCTGAATTGAAAGAAAAGGAAGCAGAGGTGCCGCTGCATCGTGTCAAGGTCTCACCATTGGCGCGGCGCGTAGCCGAAGATCTGAATGTGGATATCAGCAAAGTTGAAGGGTCGGGCATTGGCGGGACGATCCATCGTAAAGATGTAGAAGCCTTTGCTCAACAAAAAGTAGCCGATGAGACCTTCGAAAAAGAGGTGGAGATGGCGGAGAAGGTTTCCACTATTAAAGCACAGAAGAGCATGCGGCAGTCGATTGCCGCAGCCATGAGCCAGTCCAACCGGGAGATCCCCCACTACTACCTGGAGACGGAAATCGATATGAAGGCTTCGCTTGAGTGGCTTGAGGAGCAGAACAAGAAGCGCCCGGTCAATGAACGCCTGCTACCCCCGGTGCTGCTGATAAAAGCTGTGGCCAATAGCCTCACAGAAATTCCGGAGCTCAACGGCTTCTGGACGGACGAGGCGATGCATATCGAGGAGGGTATACACGTGGGCTTTGCCATCTCGCTGCGACAGGGCGGACTGGTCATTCCGGCCATCCTGAATGCCGATTTGAAATCCCTGGAAGAAATCCGAACCGAATTTGTCGATATGGTGATGCGTGCCCGTGAGGGGCATCTACGCAGCCGGGAGCTGAGCAGTGCCACCATCACCATTACCAGCCTGGGCGAACGGGGCGCCGAAAAAGTGTATGGTGTTATTTATCCGCCACAGGTAGCCCTTGTCGGGTTTGGGAAGATCACGGAACGTCCCTGTGCTGTCGACGGATTGATCGGGATACGGCCCGTGCTTTCCACCGTGTTGGCGGGCGACCACCGTGCCACCGATGGACATACCGGCTCGCGATTCCTGGAAATACTAAATGAGAACCTTCAGCATCCGGATGAATTATGAACACCACAGATATCGATACTATCATCAAAAAGCACCTTCACCGGGTAGCCCCGGAAGCGGACCTTGAGACGCTGGAGCCCAATGAAGATCTGGGTCGGGCCCTGGATATCGACTCGATGGATTTTTACAACATGATGGTAGCAATCAGCGAAGAGCTAAAGGTTGATATCCCGGAAGAAGAGTATGGTAAGCTCAGGAGCTTGAACAGGATCAATCAATTCTTGACAGAATCGATCAATAAGTAATCGACTAGCATCCAATGCATGGCATTATAGAAGATTTTCCTTTTGATAAGTGGGAAATAGAACGGACAGCAACAACACGGCAGATAGAAGCAAAAGTCCTCTTCCCAGCCATGAAGTACCATCCGGGAATATTGAAGTGATAAATAAGTAATTTTGATTATATGCCCATAACAAGAAGCCAATAATTATTACTGACAACAGGAATTCTGCCACCCGTTGCTTTGAATATACTCGCAGGGAAAGTGTCCCCCTCCTTCTACCCGTTGTTATTCCATAGACTATTTTTCCTGCATGCCATAACGCAAACAAAAAAATGACATCAGTTATAAACCACAGACTATCAACAACAGTATTAATTCGGCTGAATTTTACCGGACCCATCCCGTTCCACACTGCCCAGTCACTAAGAATTTGTGCGATCAGGGGCCAGCTGCGTTGACTGTTGGTAAAAATTACGATGCCATCTCCAGTTTCAGGGATAGCGTGGAAATGTGTCATCCAGCCATGGCCCTGCCCCCCGTGCCAGATCGCTGATGTACCGTCCGGCAGTGCTTCAATAAAATGGCCCAGGCCGTAAGCGTCCGCAACAAATCCAAAGATACCCGAAGTGGTTACCTGGGGAGCATATATATTCCGGATACTTTTTTTATTAAGTATGGGGGAGTCCGCAGTGTCAGCGGTCATCCCCGCAGATACAAATCGGGCAATATCCTCAAGACTGGAAAATAGTCCCCCGGACGCCTTCGCCGGGTAAATATATGCTGGAACCGGCTGACCGTTGAGATCGTATCCCATCGGTATATTGGCAGTCCATTTATCATTCCATGAGTAACTCGACTGGTGCATACCCAGCGGAATGAGCACCTCGTTCTCCATGTACTCCGAAAAATCACGGCCGGTTACTTCTTCAATAACCAGTTCGAGCAAGTTAAACCCAGCGTTAGAGTAAAGGAAACCGGAACCGGGCTCGTAGGCCAACAGAGCCTCTTTCGTGAGGTACTCCCGTAACGTCGGCATGTTGGCTTGTGGACCGTACTCCTCTCCCAGCGTTCCCAGCGGCATCCCGGCACTGTTGCTCAATAGACCTCGTATAGTTACCTCTTCCCAGCGGTATTCTGATGCGGGTAGTTCCCAGTCAGCAAGGTATTTTTGTACGGGAGCGTCAAGCTGGACCAGGCCCCGCTCAACCAATTTCATCACGCCCAAGGCCGTTACCGACTTGGATATGGACTCCGCACGACAGATCGCATCGACAGTCATCTTGCGTTTCTGCTTGATATCTGCGTATCCGTAAGCGCTTGACCAGGTTAATTTCCCGTCCTCAATCAGTGCTATTCCAACTCCAGGAATATTATAGCGCTCCATTAACCCGGTAACATGATCCTCAATTTTTGAAGTGAAGTTGGTTACAGTCCCCTGTCTTACACCAAAATTTTGAGTAGTAGCGACAACGGATAGCAACAGGCAGAAACTGCTGAAGACCAATAGTTTATACATTCTCAATTCTCTTTTGTCGTTCCTCAGAATGAACATTTTTTCGGTATCAGCCGAGATCATCAGATAATAAAGAGTTGGATTTGAATTTCTCTCGAACGGCCGGCCATTGCGTTAGTATCAGCAACACTATCCCCACCAATCCATAGATAAGTTGAAGAGGCGGGTCGGATTGATAGCCGATCATGGCTATCTCCACCCCGATCCATGCAATCAGTGCCATGCTCACCAAAACCGCTCCTGGCCAGGCCCATGTTGCACTTCGAAACAATCCGTAGAAAACCACGAGTGGAGCTACTCCCAATACGAAAAAAAGGATAAGGCCGGGCACCAGGTAGCTGTTGAATGGAGAATCCTCAAGCAGAGTAAGCGGCATGTGAAGCATACTGCCCGTTGGATCAAGCACCAGCATTGCGCCTCCCAACAAACCACTGATGGCCTGGAAAAAGATCAAAAAAGCAAGTAGATAAAAACTGGGGAGTCGGGATTGGGTGTCAGGCGTATTCATAAACAGGCTCCTTGACATATTTTATGATGATGACTGAGAAGGCTATCGCGCTCAGGGTGAAAAGCGGGATAATGACAACGGCCGGCATTATGTTTTGCCCGAGAATCCCCATGGCGATCACTTTGGCCGTAAGCGCCGTCATCAGTATGGAGAGGAACACGAGGTACACCGGAGCAAGTAGATATCCCAGGGGCTTTCTCCGTATTAATAACAGGCCGGATACAAAGGATAGCGGCAGCAGAAGCCCGAGATCCAGGCCCTGGACAATCAGCGTAGTGTAGTGCTCAACTTGCACAGGTATTATTGAGCCATCCAGCAGCGGTGGGATCACAATACCCAGCCACATTAGTGCGATCGCTATGCTGTTAAAAATCAGGAAACCGCCCGCCCATGTTACGGGCGTCGATTCAGCGAAATGGGTCCGGAGATTGTTAATATCTATGGAGAGCAGCGTCTGCGAAAAGGCAAAAAAGGAAGCACCCAGCAGGATAACGTATGCCAGGAACATCACGTTGTACATACCCATCACCAGGTAAAAAAGATAGGTTACCAGGAAGTAGCCCAGCGTCCCGGCAAGCAATAATTGTCCTTTCAGGGATCCCCTCCGTGCCCACAGAAGTGAAACCAGGAGAAGTGGAACGGCTATGCCGAGTGTAATATAGTCCTGCGCTACCCCCTGTGGTGCTACATTCTGCGACATATGCATGTAAAGCCCTTTGCCATAAACAGTCACAGTTTCTCCACGAACTGTTTCTATTTGATATGGCCCCGGGCCGCCGCCCGAAAAGATTCCGCTTGTGGAGGCTACAACAGCCAGCAGGATTATTATAGAAGAAAGAATCGTAATTGATTGCTTGTGCTTCATAATGTATCTGTATGGCCACTCAGCGCATCCCGTGACAAGGTCTAAATTCGAGATACCCCTTTTATTTAACTCTGACTTAATTGTAGATAGGATATTTCCGGCCTTTCTCTTGTAATGATATTCCTGACCTGAATGTAGGGAGAAGCGTTAACCGGGAGCAGTACAAGTCGGCAAGTTGAGCATAAAATAACGTCAACTCGGAATAAGAAGCTCAAAGATATAGTAAAACCGCAGTATTCTCTGGCCTTCGAAATTTTTGTTGACCAGAGTGACCAGAGCCGGAGCGTTAAGAAACCATTTCTGTTTGAGATCCGATCGTAACAGAAATGATAATAACACGTGTTCAAAAGGAATCCTTAATGAGATCCGAAAAAATCGTAATATTACAGCAGGCTGGTTATCAACTCTGATTTTTTATTTTAAATCCTATTGCCAACTTGAGAGAAAAAGGGGGAACCACAATGAAAACAGCACTGATATCATCAGTTTGTTTCTGGTCATTTTTACTAATGTGTAGTATTCCCGGTGCTTTTGGACAGGATACACCCACCGATTCTACACTATACCGAATTGAGACTCACAATGGAAATGTATTCATCGGGAGGCTGGTGACAGAAAACGATCAGCAAATGGTGTTGAAAACAACCGATATTGGTGAGATAACGATCCAACGATCCGACATAAAAAAGGCTGAGATCATCAGTCCAGAACAGGTTATAGACGGACGCTATTGGTTTAAAAACCCACATTCCACACGCTACTTTTTCTCCACTAATGCTCGTCCCCTTGGCACCGGCAACGGATACTATCAAAATACGTGGGTTCTTTTCAACAACATCAATGTGGGTATTTCCGAAAACATATCGCTTGGAGGAGGAATCGTGCCTACTTTTTTATTCGGCAGCGTAGGGACTCCCGTTTGGTTTCTGCCCAAGGTCTCAATACCGATTCAAAATGACAACGTTTACCTGTCGGCTGGAGCGATGCTGGGAGGGATAATTGGTGAAGAAAATTCCGGGCTGGGTTTGTTGTATAGCGTAGGTACCATCGGGTCTGACGACACCAACTTCTCGTTGGGACTCGGGTTCGGCTATACCGGTGATGACTGGTCCAATTCGCCCGTAATAAACGCCAGTATTATGCACAGAACCGGCCGGACCTTTTATTTGATAACAGAAAACTATCTCATACCTGTAGATGGCACATACCAGGGGCTTCTCTCGGCTGGTGTGCGGTGGGCACCAGAAAATTTTGCAGTCGACTTCGCTTTGGCACGTCCCACAGAAGCAGGGGATTTTATTGGTATCCCCTGGCTGGGCGTTACGTTGCCGTTTGGAAATTAGTGGTAAGCCTAGCCCATACAGAGTTAAGGTTTATTGTTTTATAACATCGACTCGAAGAAAGAGGAAGAATCATTTCGGGGTAACAGTGGGGTAACAAAATACCTTTACTATCTATTTACTTTGGCTTTGTTGATAGCCGATTATATTGTATGCAAGGTCATCAAAGTTCACATTTCATCCATTGGAGTCAGGATGGGAAAGATGAGAGGATTAACTGGATTTCTTCTTACATCATCCTGTTCATCCTCTAATCCTGTAAATCCCGGTTCCAAGCTGTGTTCAATTGATCAATTCATTTTCTCAGTGCAACCGATCGTCCTATCCATGATATTATCCTAGTTCATCATCTCATACTTAGAATCAGGATGGGCAGGATTAACTGGATTTCCAGAATCATTCATTAGCATAACATTCCATCCTGCTCATCGTCTAATCCCGTAAATCCTAGTTCTGATTTTTTGTTCAACTCACTACGTACATTACGTGTAGTAATCAAACTAGCCCCTAAATATCTTTTTGAATTCCAGCTGGTTACAAAAAAATAAATCGTGTGTTATTAGGTGCAGAGCGTGAATATTAGAGGTGTCGGTGCCATTAAGTGAATGGATTGCACCGTTGTAGAGCCAAAATGTGCGAGGGAACGGTGTTAAATGTATGGTGCGGGAAGATCTCTCCGTAGTGCTCTAAAATGATGTGGAATTTGAGGCCTGTTTGTTGGATGCAGCCGCTCTTTACGCACAGAATTCTTGCCTCCCCCCGTCGTTTAAAGTGGAATGAGTAATTATCCTCGGCAAAATGCAAAGCCCGAGTAATGGCAAAACCCCCGAATAACGTCTATTAAGGCACTTTTACCCTTTTTACCCCTCCAAATAAAAAAATCTAAATTATTTTGTAAGGATCTGCTCTAAAATCGATCTATAGAGTGGCGAATAGGAGATACTCATGTTTGAATAGTTAGCCCTGGTCGTTGACAGCGACCGGGGTTATTTTGTATTAGTGGTGTATGCTTACCGTGAGCAAAGAGAGCAGACACGTAAAGTTTAAACCTATTCATTTGTCAGCTGGGAATCAGAGCATTTTATACATGAAATTATTGCATCTGAAAATGCAATAAAAAAGCCTCTCCACTGATGGAAAGGCTTTCTATCTGGGAAAACTGTTTGTTAAGACTACTGTGTAACCACCGTATCTACAATATACACTACACCGTTGGCCGCAGATTTATCTGTTTCTTGTACTGTCACTCCTGTTTGGGTTTCAACCTGGTCCTTCGTTACCTCTCCTTGGAAGATTTGTCCTTGCATCAATTTTTTGGGACTTGCTTTCAGTTTGGTATCTGCGTTTTGTACTGCCTCATTACTTGGGGCTAACACTGTGAAGGTACTTTCCGGTTGCTTCAAAATCCGGCCGTAACCAGATTTATCCAATAGAGTGGCAAATTCTGAGGTATTATCATTGGCATTTACCACCTCATACACGGTCTTTTGCTGGGTGTCCAACTCGGAATCATTCTGTCCATGTACAGTATTGGAAATGAATAGTACTGCAAAAGCTAACATTAAAGAACCTGCAAAGAAACGTTTAAATAGTGTCTCCATAATACTATGTATTTTTTTAAGTAGGATTACAACTAAAAGAATCAATTACACTTCTGTTTAATGGCGCTTCATTAATACTATATAGCAAAGGCTGCTTTTTGTTTCTGGCTAATAAAGCTCCAAATAATATGCTCTATTTGTGCAATATTTTTCTTCAAAAGGTGGGACTTGTTGTGAGATATCAAACGCTTTCTTCGAACAGAATCTGACCTTCAACCAGTCATGTTGGATGGAGTGAATGCTTTACCTTGAATTAATGTAACGCCTGGGAAACTGAAAAACAACGAATAGGCTCTATTAAGGCCATTTTTTACCAATCGCACACTTATTTCTCACTAGATAAAAAAATCCAAATTATTTTGTAAGGATTTGCCTTGAAACCGATCTATAAATGTTATGTGGTCATTGGATCTAATTGGCATGATGACTCTCTTGATGGATAGGCCCCGGTCGCGTGAAAACGGCCGGGGTTATTTTATTGAAGTACATGCTAACGTTGAAATCCCTCGCAAGGCAGCTTGATATATCGAACTGCTTTAAATAGAATCCATTAAAAACAACAGCTGGATTACGGAGTGATAATCGTTTTTCCCCGCGAATGAAGGGATTCAATTTCCCGGAGCGCTTTCCCAGTCTCCTCCAGTGAATACGTTTGCGAGATCGGTACCTCAATATGCCCCTCATCGGCCAGCTCCTTTATCTTTTGAAGCTGTTTCGCATTGGGCTCTACAAACACATACTGGAAACTGATATCATCCGGAACATCCGGATTACGGTTGGTGATAGAAACAAGTTGTCCCCCGCTGTTTAGCGTGCTAATGCTTTGTTTCAGTGAATTGCCGCGGGAGCAGTGGAAAATAAAGTCAATGCCCTCAGGCGCTACTTCTTCTACCTGCTCTCCCACATCGCCGGCACTGTAATCGATGGTCTCATCGGCACCGAGCCCTGCCATATACTCCTGGTTGCGCCCGCTGGCCACGCCGATCACGGTCGCTCCTTTTGCCTTTGCAAGCTGAATAGCCAGCGTACCCACGCCTCCCGACGCACCGAGAATCAACAGTGTGTGCCCTTCTTGCAGGTTGCCAAACTGGAAGAGCGCCTGATAGGCCGTCAGTCCCACCAACGGAATACCGCCGGACTCCTCCATGCTAACCTGCTGCGGGCGATGGGCCAGGTAGCTCTCGGGAATAGCCACATATTCGGCAAACGTGCCGTGTTGTACGGTTGGCCGACGTGCATACGCATACACTTCATCCCCCTCTTCGAAACGACGAGCCGAAAATCCGCACTCCTCAACCACTCCAGCCATATCCCAGCCCGGTACCGCCGGAAATTCTGCGGGTACGGCCTCATTCAACATACCACGTGCGATAGCGGCATCCACGGGATTGACACCCGCCGCTTTCACGCGTACCAGCACCTCGCCTTCACCGGCTTCGGGGCGTTCAAGAGTACCTGTTTTAATATTGTCCAGCTCTCCAAATTCATCAAAATACGATGCCTTCATTTGTGAACTCATAGAAATTCTGTGTGGGTTGATTAAAAACGTCTCGTAATGGGGTCTTATTAACATCCAATACCCGGGTGTCGTTTCCGCTGCAGGAAAATCGACCCTCATAACAAGCGTGCCTAAACGGACCCGGAAATGCAGATCAGGCTTGCCCTGTTCGAGGCCATTTTAATGGTTCGGATGCCCTTTTGGTTCCAGCGCATTCCTGTCCCAGTTCCCGTTGGCCGCCGCTGCGGTGTAGGTACTCTGCAGGAACTTAAGCAGTGTTTTATCTGGGTTTTCTGCGGTTCTGACGCTTTCATAGGACAGGATAAATTCTCCCAGATCCTCATGATACCAGGCTTCACCGGGCTCGATATCGGCAGTGCGGTATCCTTCGGGCTCGGGGTAGGCGTAAGAATAGAATGCCGCTTCTCCCAAACCGGTGCCGGGCCAAAACCCTGCACTCGACAGTTCATGGGAATAGCTCTCCTCCATGACCCAATCGGGGCAGTTGGGAACCCCTCCGGGATGTTTCGGGGCTGATCGTCCAGAGAAGCGGGTCACGGCCAGGTCAAACGCACCCCAAAAGAAGTGAACCGGGCTTACCTTGCCCGTAAAGTCGGCCCGGAAACGGGTAAACACCCGGTGGACATCCGTAAGAGCCCGCCAGAAATGATGTACCGCTTCTGCATGGTAGGGAGCCTGGTCGGTATTTTCTGGGAACGGTACTATGGGATCGGGAAGCTCAACCGGTTTGGGATAGATATCCGTTGCAATATCCAGCTGCCTGAGGCCGTCCAGTGTTTTAACGTAAAAATCGGCGACCGACATCGGTTTCAGGTCAAAGAAAATCCTTTTGCCCGTTACTTTTCGAATATCCAGCCTGTGATCCAAAAAGTTAAACTCAATTTCGAAACCGCCCGACGGATGCGGAATTAACGAGGTGGTTAAGCCGCGGGCGGAAACATACAGTGTGACGTGCCAGCAGTGGTTAATCCAGGGCATATGTTCGAGACGGATTTTCCCGATAATTTGTGACCAGAGATGTACGGCGTCCAGCGTCTTCTCCCACTCGGCTGGGATCGGCAGTTCGGGCCAGGAATGATTGCTGTCGTTTACAGAATTTTCTTGATTCATGATATATGTATTTGAAGAGGGTTATACGTTAACTAACAAAATCGAATTAGAAAGGTCGGTTTGCAGGCAAACATTTCTAATATTGTCTCGCTTATTTCGTATCATCACCCAGTGATGAATAATACTAGGTTGAAAATACTAGCTTTATTTCTTGTCCTTTTCACCCCATTAGGGATGTCGGGGCAGGGTGACAATCAACCTGTTTATGACACAGCAGAAATCCTTCCTGTCAAAGCTGAAAGCACTACGTCGACCCATCCGTTAGGCGGAGCAGCTCTATTTACGCTTCATCACCAGGCAGAAAGCGGCATCAATACATCAAACACGCTTTCTATTCCGAATGTTCTGCATGACGCTGATGACGACAAGCACGCAATCGATGCTATTGAAGCGCTCTCCCAACGACATGCTTCAACTTACCTATCTGTCTCAAGGACCATAGAACACGGTTTTACAGTTAAGAATCTCATTTTTCCCTTCCACTTTTTCTTGTAACACCTCTTGGTAGTACCGGGTTGTCCCAAAAGGCAATCATTCCGTCCAGATAAACACGCCAGGCCCACTGAGTCTGCTTTACCCAGGCTTAGCTGGTATGGCTAATACCTTAAATCAAAAATTAACCAAGATGGATGTCGATCTATCCTCTATAATTATCAGTATTGTTGCATTTTCATTCTTTATCATCCCGATTGTTTATGACCAGTGGAAGAAAAAAGGATAAAAAGGATTGACGGGTAACCAGGGTTTTCGAGCCGTGCTGGGAAGCCCGTAACCCAAGTAATTACTTCATACTAGCGATAACCTCAAAAAAATCTAAATTATTTTGTAAGGATTTGCTTTGAAACCGATCTATAGATGTCATGTGATCATTAAGATCACAATGGTAATCGGTTAAATGATGACCCTGGCTGTTTGAACGCGGCCGGGGTTATTTTGTTGATGGAAACTTGAACGTCGGTTTTCAAAGCTATTACTATGTTTTAAATGTTGGCTGCTTTTACAAAGCAAATTGAAATCTGTCAAATTTTTCGTAAAATATTCATAATGCGAATGGCCTTTCCGGCATAAATAGACATGCCAGAGATAATATTTTAATTATGACAATTGCTATACATCAAAAGAATAGTGGATTTAGTAAGAGGTGGGTCGAATACTGCTCAGAGAATGGAATTCCTTTCAAATTGGTGAATTGTTATGAGAATGACATCATTAAAAATATCTCAGATTGTGACGGATTAATGTGGCACTTTCACCAGTCCAACCCTAAAGATATATTGTTTGCCAAACAATTGATTTTTTCGCTGCATTCTGCAGGTTTTAATGTATTTTCCCGATTTTTATACCTCTTGGCATTTTAATGACAAAGTAGGCCAAAAATATCTTTTTGAAGCTATTAATGCCCCACTCATTCCCTCATATGTTTTCTACAGCAGAGACAAAGCATTGGAGTGGGTAAAAAACACAAATTTCCCCAAGGTGTTAAAACTGCGAACAGGAGCAGGTGCTACCAGTGTACGACTAATTAAAGATGTGGCCACTGCAAAAAAATGTGTCAAGAAAGCGTTCAGATCTGGATTCAGGCAGTATAATCCGGTGTCTAATTTTAAAGAAAGATGGCGTAAACGCAGACTCGGCAAGACAGACTGGACCGATATGGCAAAAGCGTTCGCACGCCTCGGATACCGGCCGAAATTTGATCGCATAGCAGGCCGGGAAAAAGGCTATATCTATTTCCAGGATTTTATCCCGGGGAATAAACATGATATACGAATTAACATCATTGATGGAAAAGCATCCGGAGCGAGACGCAAAGTCAGAAAAAATGATTTCAGAGCATCTGGCAGTGGTTTATTTGACTTTGACACCAGCAAGGTCCCGGAGGAGGCTTTAAAAATCGCTTTTGAAATCGCAAAAAAACTAAAATTACAAACAGTTGCATTTGATTTTATCCTTGATAATGATAGCCCTGTCATCGTTGAAATGAGTTATGGATTCGGCCAAACAGAATTTCATACTGGTTATTGGGATTCTGATTTAAATTATTATGAAGGAGAGTTCAATCCTTTTGGATGGATGGTGGAGTCTTTTATCAAGGAAATAGAAGCTAATAAACTTCATCCCAGATGATAGTTAGGATTGCCTCCAAGATAATTTGAAGGGTGAAATCATACTGATTACCGCCCGGTTTAGTCTTGGGACCTGGTTAGATGATAATTGTTGATGAATATAGAAACCCGGGCTGCTTAATCGCTGCAGGGGTTATTTTGATGTAAGATCTCCCCACTCAATAAATTCACCCACTTGATTAATAGTTGTCCGCGAGTAACTCTTTGTTATATTGCAGTGTATTCATTGAAACTCGGGGGGATTACCTATGGAAAAAGAATGGCTAAACACGTCGCTTGATGAACGCATTAACTGGTATAACAACGAGCTGGATTCCATGTTTAACTTCCTGGTTGGCAAGGAACCCTTTGAAGAGGACGCCGTCCAGGCCAATATCATCCGGGAACTCAATGAGATTAAAAAGAAAATGCAGTTTGACCTAAAAGAAAAAGATGAATCCAGTGGTCAAAATCTTCTTAAAGCTGAATATTACCAGGCAATTGAAGCTGCATACGATCAACTTCCAAAACCCAACGAAAAACGCCAGGAATGGTTTGACAAGCTGGGCCGGGCAAATGATATAATCGCTGGTGCTAAGTAATACTATACGCCACTTCCCTACTATGCGAGATCAAGATTTTTTAAAGGACTGCGCTTGAAAGGCTCCTACTATTTTAAGAATTAGCCCGCATTTCTTCCCATGAAATTTATCCCATTGGCTTTCCGCACCTAAAAGCAAAAAATTACCTTTGCCTAGGCAACCATACGCTACAAATTCTTGTATTGACTAATAAAGCTTAAAGCGTGTTAATATCAGAGCTTACATTTATCTGGAGAATATGGGTTATGGGCCTTTAGCAGAGGCTCGGTTTACTTTGATAGGCTGTTTGTTCAGTGAAGTGTCAGATTCGGCATTAACTTTCTCTTTGAAAGTTAGCCCTGGTCGCTTGAACGCGGCCGGGGTTCTTTATTTTGGTCTCACTTGAAAATACCTATCCTCAACAGTTCTTTCTCATGTTCAGGAATAAATCTGTATTACGCCCTGGGATTTAGAAATATCTCTAATACCTTCACTAGCTCAACCCAATATCGGGCGCCACTCTTTAGCTAACTTCTTTAATCCATTAATATCACTGATCATTTTTTCTTTCGCCTGGATATATGTCTCACCAATGACTTCTAGCTTGATGCTTTTCTTTTCCTGCCTGCGAATGTAATCTCTCTCGCACATCATTCTGTGTTTTAGAGAAGATTCGGGATCCAAAATGAGCTCATGGGTTATAATTAACCCACTATACTCATAGATTCCATCATGATTCTTGAACTTTTTCCAGGTCTTCAATGCGCTGATCCTTTTTGATTCAAATTTTTTGAAAACTTAATTTATTAATGCAAATAAAACAAATTCCTAAATAATTAATTTAACCTATGATTTATACTGTTATTTATTAGAATTATAGGGGTTGTTCTTGTGTCCAAAACCGATGTTTAGTCGTAATACCTGAATCAACAAATAGCCTCATTCTCTGTCCGAGAAAAAAAATTAAATTTTTTTGTAAGGATTTGCTTTGAAACCGATCTATAAATGTCATGTGGTCTTTGGGACCTAGTGATATGAAATAGACATAGTGTTATTGATGAATGAATGGAACCCCGGCTGTTTGATCGCGGCCGGGGTTGTTTTTTCTCACAGGCAAAGTACGCTGGTTGTGCTTTCATCTTTGGTTGATTAGGTTGGCAGTTGCATATGGAACGCCAAGTCGAAATTTCCTATTGAGTTACCTTTTCAAAAGAGTAATACCTACATTTATTTTCCAGCTTTTACCCAATTTACGTTTATGGCTCTAGATCAATGATATCATTCATTTTCAATCTACCCGTTATGAGACTTTTTACTCCACTAATTATCATCCTGGCAGGTAGCCTATTGTTATCATCCTGCAGTAAAACCAATAGTAACAATACAGACCAAATGAACGCGAATCCCCTGTTTACCCCCAGTTCTTTACCGTTTGAAACCCCTGACTTTGATGCTATCAAAGTGCATCATTTTCGCCCGGCTTTTGAGGCGGGGATGGAGCAGGAACTGGAGGAGATTAAAGAAATTGCTTCCAATCCCGAGGCCCCAACCTTTGAAAATACCATCGTGGCGATGGAGAAAAGTGGAGCCCTGCTGCGGCGGACCAGCGCTGTATTTTACAACCTGACGTCCGCCCACACCAACGACCAAATTCAAGAGATCCAAAAGGAGATGGCGCCCAAGCTGGCCGCCCATTCCGACAACATCCTGCTGAATGCCGACCTGTACGATCGGGTGAAAACGCTCTATGATAAACGGGAGGAGCTGGACCTGGATGAGGCTTCCCTGAAACTATTGGAGGATACACACCGTGATTTCGTCCGCGCCGGAGCCCAGCTCAGCGAGGAGCAGAAACAACGCATGCGTGAAATAAATGAGCAGCTCTCCTCACTGACGACCGAATTCCAGGAAAATCTGCTGGCTATCACCAAAGAGCGTGCTGTGCTGGTGGATGATGTAGAACAGCTCGACGGGCTCAGCGACGACCGCATTGCCGCGACCCGGGAAGCCGCAGCCGAACGCGGAGATGAGGGTCAATACCTGATTTCAATTACCAATACCACCCGGGTGCCCATACTGAAGGAACTGAATAATCGCGAACTCAGGAAACGGGTCTGGGAAGCCTCCGCATACCGGGGTATCGGTCAGGATGGCGGCATTGACAACCGGCCACTTATCCTGGAGCTGGTGAAATTACGGGCTGAAAAAGCCAAGCTGCTGGCCTACCCCAATCACGCCGCTTACAAGCTGGATCCCCAAACGGCCAAGACCCCTGAGGCGGCACTCGACATGCTAAAAGACCTTATTCCACCGGTCATTAGAAACACCGGGCAAGAGGCAGAAGCCATACAGAAAATGATGCGCAAGGATGGTATTGAGGGTGAAGTCAGGCCGTGGGACTGGAACTACTACGCCGAAAAGGTTCGGCAGGCCGAGTATGACATCGACCAATCGGAGGTACGCCTCTATTTTGAACTAAACCGCGTGCTACAAGACGGCGTCTTCTATACCATGAACAAGCTGTTCGGCATCACGTTTGAGGAGCGGGAGGACCTGCCGGTATACCACCCGGACGTTCGCGTCTATAATGTCTTTGACAAGGATGGCTCGCAGATCGGGCTGTTTTATGCCGATTATTTTGAACGCGACTCCAAGAGGGGCGGGGCCTGGATGAATTCGTTCGTCTCGCAGTCGCATTTGCTGGACAAAAAACCGGTGATTGTTAACGTCATGAACATTCCCAAGCCGGCTGAAGGGGAGCCTGCCCTAATCAGTTTTGACAATGTCACCACCATGTTCCACGAGATGGGGCACGCGGTACACGGGCTGTTGTCGGATGTAAAATACCCATCCCAGAGTGGTACGTCGGTACCCCGAGACTTTGTGGAGTTCCCCTCTACGTTTGAGGAAGATTGGGCGATCCAGCCGGATGTGCTTGAAAACTACGCCGTTCACCATGAAACAGGGGAACGAATTCCCCAAGAGTTGCTCGACAAGGTGATTGCTGCCCGCGACTTCAACCAGGGCTTTGACACCCAGGAATACCTGGCGGCGACTATGCTGGACATGGAATGGCACCTGCTGGGGACCGAGGATATTCCTGGGGATGTGCAGTCATTTGAGGACCAGGCCCTTGCCAAGTACAACCTGGATATGGAGGCCGTGCCCCCGCGGTACAAATCGCCATACTTTGCCCATATCTTTTCTGGTGGATATTCGGCAAACTATTACGCTTATATCTGGAGTGAAGTGCTGGCTGCCGACGCATTCGCCTACATGCAGCAGGAGGGCGGGCTGGAACGAGAAAACGGCAACCGGTTCCGGCAGCATATTCTCTCCCGCGGTGGCAGCGATGAAGCGATGGAGCTCTATAGAGAATACCGCGGCCAAGAGCCTGAAGTGAAACACCTGCTGGAGCGAAGAGGGCTAAACACTAGCGACTAGGTGCGGCGTAATACTGGGCTTAGGACATCCATGACTTCTGCGCCATCTGTGGGAATTTTACCCTGCTGCTGATTGCGCAGATGGTAAAAAATAGCACTGCTATTCTGGTAGTGGTTATCCGGGAGGAATGAGCACAAACCGGACTTTTCCTGCAAGGACATCCCCGGAAATTAAACCACTCCCGGTTGAATTATAAAATATTACGGATACTTCACCGGCTGCAAAACCATATGTAAATTCGATTAGGACATCAATCACTTGATCCCCATTATCGTCTATACCCCGTGTGTAGGGGAGTGCCTGCCAGAGGGAGCTGGTGACAAAATCGTTGTAATAGTAGGCCTGCACTGCGCCATTGGTAACAATCGATTCTGTTAATTCCTCGAGGCTGAACGTCACATAGGCGAGGTTAATGTCATCCTCATCGTACACTACATCATCCTCGGTCCACTCAAACTCAAAACTTTGGATGTTTGCCACCCCGGCGGTACCCGAGGGCCCACGTGGTCCTGTTGGTCCCTCGCATGCCATCAACAAAAAAATGATTATTAAATATAATGGCTTCTTCATGCTCTCTTAGTTTATTCAATCTTGTCCCCGACACGTCAGGTATTACCGGGGATAATAGGGCACCAATTCAACCCTACTTCTCATAAAGGATTTTGTATCCCCATACCCAAATGGATAGATTCGTTCATTTTCTATTCCAAGATTTACCAAATATTGTTTTATTGTTTCTGCCTGTGCAATTGATAATTGAAGATTCTCGTTAGATTTTCCGGCACTGTTAGTATAGGCTCTTATGATCAGCCTTAGATTTATATCTGCTCTCATAAGTTCAGACAAAAAGATAAGATCATCATAAGAAGACGTATCCAGCGCGGCCGTGTTGTTTTCAAATAAAATGTTTGATGAAATACCTCCCAATTCCTGCTCCAACTCTGCTAATCCTTTCGGGACTTCATTTTCAGCAGGGGTCACAGCAACACTCTCTGCGGAATCATCTGGAGCAACAGCAATATTAGCCACGGAATCTTCTGGAATGCCTGCAACACTGGTGGAATCATCTGGGGTCATGGTTATACTTTCCGTCATATCATCTATTGTTTCGGAAGGACAGCCATTTATTCCGGTGCTACCCGAAGGAGTTTGCGGACACAAATCCTTTAAATCAATAATGCCATCGAGGTCACTATCAGGGCATCCTCCCTTGGCACTAAATCCTGCAAGCGTTGGACATTCATCATCAGCATCGAGGATACCATCGCTATCTCCATCAGGACAACCCCAGAACGATTCTCCATATTCATCCGGGCACAAATCACGTTTGCTGTCAACCCCATCTCTATCGGGGTCATTTCCCTTTTTAAGAGCAATTTTAAAACCCACCGAGTAAACGATAAAGTCGTCATGGTCCCTGTCATCCAAGTTAAACCCGTCAATTCCATCTGAGAACGTACGGTTGTAGGTAACGCTTGTTGTCAAAATTGTTCGCTCAGCAATGCGAAAATCGACACCTCCCTGGATGGGCAGATGGAAAGCGGAACCCTTTTCCTCAACCCTACTACTGTTTTCCCAGTACGTGATAAAGCCTGCCCCAGTGCCCAGATATGGCTGAACCGCGCCCCCAAGAGGCTTTAATTGAAGAAGCGCATGGGTATTGAGAAATGACCTATTAAAAAAATTCTCATAATCCAACTCCCCGTAGTTTGTAGAAAACTCAAGATTCCAACTGGGACCTAAGTATTGGTTGACAGCTATGCCCAATGCCCAGTCATATCCCCATCGGAACTGTGCAGTTTCATTGCCCACATCTCCATAATATTCTTGCTGGCCAAAATTAAAGGAAATCCACGTAGGTTCAATCCTTGTCTGCGCCCGGGCATCGAAGAAAGTTACGAACCAACAATTCAGCACCAATATCAAACTTACCAACAAAGCTCTCATATTTACTTCACTCTTTACATAATGTTGGAATAGCCATTCTTCTTTAAGAAATGGGTTACGTTAACATATTTAGGGATTAAAAGAAGTCTCTCTGTTTCAGGATAACCCCTAACGTATTTTTACTGGGTAATCATACTCGCAGCCCCAATTATGTTACCGCTCTTGGAAAAATATTTTCAAGTAAACTATTATTTATTATAAGCTTATCTTCTTTTTATGTAATATACACATAAATGATATTAATACATTGAATCAAAAAATAAAATGATTCGAGAGTACTTTTAGCTATTCAGGAAAGCAGAGGCTGTCATGACGGATAAAATTGTCCTGCTGATTTTTATAATACTTTTAACTGCGTCGTGTGATCTCCTATTTAACAACGAGTCCGACTATTACACTTCGCATGATATCACGATTGCTGAAGTAAATCTGCCCTCCACAGCCACCAAAGGTGAAAATGTGGAGGTGTCAATAGTTGTTCAAAACGTTGGAAAACATGACTTTACCGACAACTTGGTTGTCATATTCGTAGATGAGACCGAAAGTGATACCATCGCCACATTGTCTGTCGATGGAGGGCTACGGGCCGATACGGTAACAACCCTGAACTATGTTTGGTATACCGGGGAATCCTCCATTGGAGAGCACACCCTTTCAGCCATTCATAACCTCGATGATGATGATGTCGAAAATAATAAGCGTTCCGCCAAGGTGATGGTTAATGAGCCCGAATCGATCGACATCGCCATATCAACAGTGAATGTTCCTGAATCTGTGGTACGAGGAGAAGTCCTGACAGTAGAAGCCACTATTGAGAACATGGGGAACCAGGATGTCAGTGAAGCGATAACTGTGAATCTTGTGAATCAAACCAAGGAGAGATCGATCGGTAGCCATACTATCTACGAGGGTTTAGCTCACGGAGATTCCAGGGTACTTAGTTTCGATTGGAACACGAATGAAGAGCGCACGGGCGATCACGTCCTTCTTGTTTCTCACAACTTTGGCGACGATAATGCTGAGAACAATTCCGTATCTAAGGCTGTTATTATTAATGAGGCCGCAGCTTGGGACTTAGCTATTTCAGAAGTGACTGCTCCATCTTCTGCCACACAAGGAGAGCAAGTGACGATTTCTGTGGTAGTGAAAAATACGGGCAACCGGGATGTTACGGAAGATGTAACCTTGACTGTGAATGACAATGGAACAAGTATCGGTTCAAATTCCATTGAGGGCGGAATTGAAGTGGGCAAATTCCAGAAACTAGATTTTACCTGGGATACCGACAACATTTCGCTGGGCCAGCACACGATTTCTGCTACCCACAACTATGATGATGACAATGCTGATAACAATGTGAACTCAACAACAGTCACAATTAATGAACCAAAAGTGGTGGATATTGCCATTTCAGCAGTTAATGGCCCGTCATCCATTTTCCAGGGAGACAATGCCACTATTTCTGTAACAGTGCGTAACCTCGGGAATAGCGATACTGACAAAAAAATCGATGTGACGCTGGTCGATCAAACCGATTCGGAAACTATCGATAAACAGACCATCAATGGGTTGAACAGTGGCGCAAACGAAGTCTTGACATTCATTTGGAGCACCGAAAAATCCAGAACCGGAATTCATACCATCCGGGCACATCATAATTTTGACGACAACAATTCCGGCAATGATTCTGAGACGACCACCATCAGAGTGGATGAACCCAGGAAAGCAGATATTGCTATTGCTGGGATATCGGTGCCTTCCACTGCTGTGCAGGGAGAGACGGTAGAGGCGGCGGTAACGGTGCAGAATGTTGGCAACCTGGATCTTACCAATCCCTTTACGGTAACTCTCACCGATCAGACAGGCGGTGTGGCCATAGGCAGCCAAGATGTAAACGAACTGAACCAGGGGGAATCAGTAACGCTGACATATTCGTGGAATACCGAAGGGGCAAGCGTTGGGAGCCACAACTTGGTGGCCTCACATAATTTTTCCGACGAAACCCCGGGCAACAACATGAGGTCGGCCACAATAACGATAGATGAGCCTATAACTTCGGATATTGCTATCACGGCCGTCAGTGCCCCCTCTACTGCATACAGGGGATTTCCGGTAGAAGTGCAGGTCACCATACGTAATATAGGCAACCAGGATGTAAACGAGCCCATTTCGGTAAGCTTAATTGATGAAACCGGTGGAGATTTTATTGGGGGACAAGTACTGAATGATGGGCTTGATGAGGATGATAGTATAACATTGAATTTCACTTGGCAGACCTTTGACAGCCGGCTCGGTGAACACACACTCGTTGCATCGCATGACTTTGAAGATGTCGACGCGGACAATAACTCAAGATCTACTACAGTTACTTTGCAACGATTGCTGGATGATGATTAATTATTGCTGTTGAGGCAGAACTAGCCCTACATGCCGGAAGGCACAATCTCGAGGGAATGGCCATCCGGATCGCGATAATAGCATGATTTGAAATCGCGCCCCCTGATTGCTCATGCTCTAGTTCAATACCTCTCGATTGTAACCAGGCTTTAGCAGCCTCGTATTTTTCTTTTGGCGCCTAAAAGCGATATCCATTTTTCCCTCTTCAAAAGGGGCAGGCAAATTCTCACCTAGTTTCGTCTTACCTGCAATGAAACACAGCAGTATGAGGATCCCGTTCTAAAGAAATATGGCGACCTTCCTCATTGCCCATAACCACCAGTTGATGCTTGTCCTTGTAGAAGGCCTTGGTTTTGTAGAGGTCTTTTACATAAAAAGAGTTCTCTTTAATCTGTTCAAAAGCATATGCTAACCTAAATTCGATACAAAAACTGTCATTGCAAAGGGGGATTCAGCGACCATCGGGATCCTGACAGTAGCCTGGGAGGCAATCTACATAATAGGATGAACAAAAAATTGGGCAGTGAGATCGCCACGTCGACCTCACGATGGAGCCCACTACTATCAAAGACGCCTCCTCGCGATGACAGCTATGATTATTGTGATCCTTATTTCGAACTGACGTTATGCTAGGAAAATTTTATTACCCTAATAATTCCGCAAAAAGGAATGGTACACCTCCTCGATCTCCCAAAATCGTTTCCCATAAATATCAAAGAAAACGGAGTCAAAGTTGCGGGTCCGTGCCTCACAATAGAGCCTCTTGAAAGAATCCAGGCCATATTCCCTGATTAAAAATTTTGTGAAGGCCCCGGCCGCAGGATATGAATGCTGGGACTCTAGCTCATCCCATTGGGTTATCATATCTTCTACGCTGGGTAGTTGACCCCGGCGCAAGAGGACTTTACTTATCTGGAATAAATCGGTTGAGGTAATGGATGGAGCCCGCCAGTAGTCGTCCAGCCATACGGCCAGTCCTTCAGAAAACAATCGTTCGGTTACAGGGCACCATTCATAAAACGCTACAATATGACTCAGTTCATGCAGCGAAATGCCACGCATCCCGATTGTCTTGGCGTCTGAGCCGTATATTGTTTCAATCATTCCAAGCTCTGGGTGTGCCCGCCCTGTTCTTACCGTTTCTCCAAAATCCTGCCGAGATTCATAAACATATACCAGCAGTTTTCGGTCGAAAGTAAGGCCAAGCCGTTCATTAAGCTCCCGATATGCGCGCTCCTGCTCAACTTTAATGGCTTCAATGGATTCTTCGGCTTGGCTGCCCTCCCGCACGTAAAAGATGTAGTGTTCAGATTCATATTCATTCCAGGAACTACTTTTTTGCTCGACCGAATCTACAATCCTGGTACAGCTTATGCCAAAGAATAGAACTAAAATCCAGTATGTTATCTTAATCCGCATTAGTCGTCCTCCAGCCTGTAACTTACGCCGAAACCAACGCCCTGCAGCGTTCTCCTGTTTATTTGAGAAGAAGAGTATTCCACGCGCTCGGTCCATTGGTATTGCAGGTGTCCTCTCCAATTGGGATTGAACCTGTATCCTATCCGTCCTTGAACAGACGACAGCCATCCATTGGCGGTAATATCAGCATAGCTGCTGTTTTGCTGGTTTATTTCCTGGCGTCCCCAGAAGCCTCCATTCACCACATTAATGCGACCGGAAAGCGGTTGTTCGGAATGATTATATCGCAATACCAGGTTCAGGGCTCCGCCATAGAACAGGTCGTTATACTCCACGGGAATCTCCCTGCTGGCCATCAGGGCAGAGATCTGATTCTGCACAAAAAGATAGGGTCCGCCACCAAAATCGAGGTGCAGATCCAATATATCTGTAAGAAAGAAATAGCTGTATTCATAGTCGATATTCAGCGACAGGTATCGATCGGTGAATGATCGGATATTGGAGGGTTTAAGCGTGGGATCATTTTGCAGGGAGTATGAAAAAGTAGCCAGGTGATACGAGCCCTGATCAGCATAATAGAGAGATAGCCCGGAGTTAAATCCACCGGCGGTTTGGTATACCGGGGGAGTAAAACGCATGGGCACTATTTTTTGGTGCAAGTACCCGCCTTCCACGCCCAGCCAGGTTTCAAATACCTGGGCCTTTGCTGCCTGGAGTGGCAAGAATAAAGTTCCCCAAAGGAGGAGTAGTATTTGAGATAGTAGCTTCGGTCTCACAAATAGAATTAAAGAGTTGAGAATGTTTACTGTTGTCCGCCTAAGTTAAATGATCTCCGCTAAAAACCTCATTTCTTTTCACTGTTTGGGATTTCATTATTTTTCATTGAAAAAAAGAATACTACGTTACTATGTTGGTTTCACAACTAAGTTAATGGCATGTTCTGCATGAATTCTCCAAAATTCAAAAAAACCAGCAAATTTCTAAGCTACATTTTGCGACATCACCCGGAAAGCATCGGGCTTGAGGTTGACCGGCAAGGGTGGGCCCATCTTCCGAGCCTGGTGGAAAAAGCAAATAATAGCGGTCGATCTGTATCAGAAGATATAATTCAGAAAATAATTGCACAGAGCGATAAGCAGCGGTTCAGGTTGAGTGATGATGGCAATTATATTCGAGCGGGCTATGGGCACTCCATTGACGTTGATTTGGACCTTGACCCGATCCGGCCGCCGGACGTACTCTACCACGGTACGGCAAAGAAAAATCTGGATTCGATATTAGCCAAAGGTCTCCACCCCGGCAGTCGGAACCTGGTGCACCTTTCGGCAAATATAAGTGACGCAATGGAAGTCGGATCGCGGCACGGCAGGCCCTACCTGCTTACTATTGCTTCGCTGAAGATGTATAATGCCGGACACCCATTCTACCAATCAGACAGCGAGCCCAATATATGGCTTGTGGAATCGGTGCCGCCTCCGTTTATTGAAAAATAATTCTTTCTTACTTCTGTAATCTACGGTATCAGCGAAATCAGCGGGAGCAAATATTCCAGTAAGTGAAGCATATATTTATTTTAATTCCAAAACAGGTGTTCGGAATATGGGAACTACTAGAAAAGGATTTATCATGAAATCTCTGGCCGCTGCGGCGGGATTTTCTACAGGACTTAGTCCATTGGCTGAAAATTTTTCACCCCCAAAATCGAAGATCAATAAGTCAGCAGAATCTATAAAGGTAGCCGTCTTCTCCAAGCACCTTGAGTGGCTGGATTACAAACCGATGGCTGAAACAGCTGCCGAGCTCGGCTTTGATGGGGTCGACCTGACGGTACGCCCGGGCGGTCATGTGTTGCCTGAAAATGTAACGAGGGATCTTCCGAAGGCGGTGCAAGCGGTCAGGAATGCTGGCCTGGAGGTCTTGATGATCAGCACTGCCATCGGGGGTGTAGACCAGCAGCATACCGAGCCCATCCTAAAAACGGCGAGCGACTTGGGTATCACCAACTACCGGACCGACTGGTATGAATATGATGACGGGATTTCGTTTGAGCAGAACCTGGAGCAGTTTAAGGAGCGATTGAGTAGCCTGGCCGATCTTAACGAACAGCTTGGGATCCAGGGCGACTACCAGAATCACTCCGGTTCCGGTTTTGGGGCCTCTATCCTGGACCTGTGGATGGTACTGGAGGAGATCGGCAGCGACTGGCTGGGCGCCCAATATGATATCCGTCACGCTACAGTCGAGGGAGCAGAATCGTGGCCCGTGGGCTTTAAGGCAATATATCCTCACATTGGCACGCTGGACATAAAGGATTTTCACTGGACAAAACAGGATGGGTCCTGGCAGGTACAAAATGTACCATTGGGAGAGGGACAGGTCGACTTTGACCGGTATTTCGAGCTCCTAAAGAAATATGGCGTCACGGCCCCGATGTCGGTGCACTACGAGTATCCACTGGGCGGCGCCAATCACGGGGACTCCACACTGACTATTCCGGAAGAGGAAGTGTTAAAAGCATTAAAGCGTGATCTTGAAACCCTGCGTGGCTGGCTGAGTGAACATGGGCTGGGATGAGGTCATGATTATTATGATAAAGGATTGAGTATTTACAGGGGAATCAATGTAGTCTAACACTGTGGCTGTATCGGAATCATCCCCATTCTGGCGCAAGTTTGCAACTTGTGTCAAACGATCTGCTAACCGTTTTGATTTTGAGGCTTCATGAAAAGACAGATGGGGCACCTTGGGGAACCACTCATACACTGGTAAGCGCTTGTCAATTCTTTCCTCTTTGTAACCACAACCTGTCTGCCCTTCTAACTACAGCCGGGATATCCTTACTGCACATTCTATTCGATATTACTACCTTCCGCACTCCGATATTACTGTATCGTGCTCCATGATATTAGCATATCGCGCTGCCTGATATTGTAATATCACATACCATGATATGGTAATATCAGACAGAATGATATGAGTATATCATTCACAGTGATATAGTAATATCAAAGTGCATGAGATTATAATATCACAGACATGGTGCTTTTAAGGACAGGCAGCCTGGGCAGTAAAGCACTAAGTACTACTTCCCAACTATAATGCAACTACGTTAAAATAGCGGTCGACTATCCAAGGGACTCTTGAAGGTGTGATTTATTCTTTCACAACTGGACTTAATGAAAAAGCCTTATCACCAGCACAGAATTGAACTTCAATGCTAAATGATAAGGCTCTTAAAGTTTGAGTTTGTGTCGAATGTTTTACTCTGAACCGGAACTCTTACCAGAGCTTTGGCTATCCGTCCAGTAGTCGTTTGAAGCATCAATATCCGGGAGTTCCCTGTTGGGGTCCAGCTGTACGCTTTTAATGGGCTGGTCGGTGTTCAGTTTTTCCGTCCAAGTGTTGCCGCGATGCCATACGTGCACTGGCAGGTTGACGGTTTGCGTGGATCCATCAGCGAGCGTAACCTTCATAATCACTGGCATCACCAGCTTATTTTTGTTGCTGATGCTGATCAGCGCCCCCTTGGTGGTATCACCATCCACGTAACTGACGGAATCCACCGCCTGGTCCATATTCCAGGTCTTTTCAAACCAGCCTCTCCAGAACCAGTCGAGTTCATGTCCCGTCACATCCTCAATGGTGTTGAAGAAATCCTCGTGGGTGGGATGCTTGTAGGCCCAGCGATCGATATACTCGCGGAACGCCTCATCGAAAAGTTCGGGCCCTATAACCGTTTCACGCAGAATGCGGAGCCCCACCGCCGGTTTAAAATAGGCCACATAGCCCAAGTTGTCCGTCTGGATCTGGTCGGGATGTGTCATAATTGGTTCATGCGCCGGACTGTTCATCCAGTTGGTGATGCCGCGGATGCTGATACGGTGTCCGCCGTACTCTCCGTTGTTAAACGCCATGGTGCTGTAGCCATTCATGAATGTGTTCAGGCCTTCATCCATCCAGGCATACTCTCGCTCATTTGAACCGACGATCATCGGGAACCAGATGTGGCCAAATTCGTGATCCGTTACGCCCCATAGGCTGCCGCCGGTCGCCTTCCAGCTGCAGAACATAATGCCGGGATACTCCATGCCGCCCACGGTACCGGCCACGTTGATCGCCATCGGGTATGGATACTTGTGCCACTTCTCGGAGTAGTGCTCAACCGACCCTTTCACATATTCCGTGGAACGTCCCCAGGCTGGGTCGCCCGCGCTTTCCACCGGGTAAACCGACATCGCCAGCGCCTGGTCTCCCTCCGGCAGGTTAATGCGAGCAACATCCCAGATAAATGCCTTGGAAGCAGCCCACGCGATATCGCGCGAGTTTTCCATGCGGTAATGCCACGTGAGGCGGCCACCGGGATTGGGACGTGATTCCTCGGTGCCCAATTCTTCTTCGGTAATCAGGTAGACGCGCTCATCACTGTTTTGCGCTTTTTCCCACCGTTTTTGCTGCTCTTCGGTCAGTACTTCCTCCTTGTTCAGGAGTTCACCGGAGCCCACGACCACAAACTCGGAAGGAGCGGTAATCTCATAATCAAAAGTGCCGTAGTCCATATAAAACTCACCGGCTCCCAGGTAAGGGCGAACGTTCCAGCCCTCCATATCGTCATACACTGCCATTCGGGGGTACCATTGCGCCAGTTGGTAGATCCAGCCGTTTTTCGTTTCAAGGCGCCCCATCCGGTCCGAGCCATATTCCGGGATCTGGAACTGGTAGTCGATCGTGATTTCGATTTTTCCACCTTTTGCATCCAGGGCCTCCTGCAGGTGCAACTTCATGTTGGTATCCACCATGTGGCGCTTGGGTTCGTAAATATTACCGTTGTGGGTAATCTCAATCTCGTTTATACTGATTCCGCCTTCAAAACCCCGATTGCCGAATCGCGAGCCTGTATGTGGGGTGAGTTTTGATCCCCAGGAATCCTTGTCAAACAGGTTTTGATCCAGTTGTAGCCAGAGCGCTTCAAGTGCCTCAGGACTATTATTGGTGTACTGGATTTCAACAGTTGCCTCTACGCTGTGTTGATTTGGATGAAGAGCCACATCAAAGTTGTAATCAGCACTATTTTGCCAGTAGGCTTCTCCGGGTGCTCCGCTGGCACTTCGGTAGATTGTACTTTTCCCCGTTTCATAAGGAAGAAATGCCTCCTGTACGTTCGGGTTACTCTCCTGGGCGGTTGCGGTGGTAGTGAATAATAGTATCGAGAGGAAGATCAGACATGATTCTTTGAAATTCATGACAGGTATGTTTTCTGTTAATTGTGTTATAGCTGACGAATGGCCTCTTGGCGGACCATATTTTTTTGTGAATGATGAGAAGGTTCAAAATTTAATGGATTTCTTCAAGGGTAACAGGTCATACATTTGCAACCTTTATCATTGACGGTCAACTGGATTATACATCTAAATGGAAAGACGTATATTTTAAACGTATTATTCAGAAAATAATTCGATAAGTAGTAGTCATTTTTCACAATCAGGGTTATGGCAGGGGATCAGAACAAGGTTAAATACTTCTTGTGGGAATATTCTTTTGATGTTAATCACCGGGTTTATTTGGGAATCAGTCTGTTAACCAATTTTTTAGGGTACGAGTTTCTGCCATTTGATCTTTACCGGCAGAGGAAATACTGTTTTTAAAATCTAATTCAACATGTTGTATTATGGATGTTTTCAGTGATAGCCGAACAGTCATGACGCTGGATGCGGGAGGGACGAACTTTGTGTTTTCTGCACTGCAGAGTGGAAAAGAGATTATGGAGCCGGTAACGTTACCTGCCCAGGCGGATGATCTGGATCGTTCACTCAAGAATATGATTCGTGGATTTCAGGAAGTGGAGTCACAAATTGACGGGCGGCCCGATGCCATCAGTTTTGCCTTCCCGGGCCCATCTGATTATGCTTCTGGGGTGATTGGGAATTTACCCAATCTGTCGAGCTATCGCGGCGGTGTGGCACTTGGTCCCATGCTGGAGGAGCAGTTTGGCCTGCCGGTCTTTATCAATAACGATGGAAATCTGTTTACCTACGGTGAGGCGATGGGGGGACTATTGCCAGAGGTGAATCGTAAGTTGAGAGAAAATAAGATCCCCAAACAATACCAGAATTTGCTGGGAATCACGATCGGAACCGGCTTTGGTGGCGGCATTGTCATGAACAACAACCTCTGCCTGGGTGATAACTCTGCAGCTGGAGAGATTTGGCTGTCACGAAATTACAGTAACGATAAACTATTTTCTGAAGAAGGTGTCAGCATTCGTGCCATACAGCGGTCATATAATGAATATGCACCTGAAAACAGCGAGGTTATGACGGTTCGAGAAATTTTCCAGATCGCCCGCGGGGAGAAAAAAGGAAACCGGGATGCCGCTGTAAAGGCTTTTGAGGATATGGCGGTCGTGCTCGGGGAAGCCCTGGCCAATGCTGTGACGCTGGTTGACGGTCTAATCGTAATTGGCGGCGGAATCTGTGGGGCATATGAGTTTTTTCTCTCGAAAGCAGTAAAGCATATGAACGGAAAGATTGAGAAAAAAGGCGGTGGGAAAGTGCCCCGCCTGGTTTCCGCTGTGTACAATTTGGAAAATGAGCGATCCTCCAAAGCTTTTTATCAGTTTGAGACAGAGAAAGTGTCAGTTCCGTTTTCTGAGAAGGAGGTGTCCCACGTTCCGCAAAAACGACTGGCGGTCGGCATCACCCGCTTGGGGACCAGCAAAGCCACGGCACTGGGGGCCTATGCGTATGCCTTGAGCCAGCTTTGAAAGGTATGGTGTGCGACACAGTCTAGTCTTGTTTTCTGGGTTTTACGCTGACTTAATTACAACTGTATTCACATGCAGATGCGTTGAGTTGGATCTAGGAAGATAGCGGTGTTATCAAAGTTTGAAATTTCATTAATCACTTTTTAGGATTATTGACAACGTTTTTTCAAGAACCTTGGGGAAGTTAAAAGAAAAATTCTAAAAAAGATGAGAGGTGATGGTTGGGTGAATAAAAGTGTAGATTTAAGAGATGCACCTGGTTTTCCCCTTATAACTGTAACTACCAAATACCGTTCAAGCTCTTATCCATCCCTTACGTCTTATTTACTGTGAAGTTATTGTCAATATTATTTCGATATCAATTAAACTCGTCGCTTTATCAGAGCCTCTAAATTATTATACTATCGCTTCCTGCTTTTAGAACAAACAAGTTGTCCCCATGGAGCAGTCAAAATTTAGTGACCCCCAAAAAAACTAAAATTACACCAGATGAAACCTAAGACACCCGCATTCCGCTTATCATTTTTGTTGACAATTCTGTTGAGCTTTGGAATTACTCCAACCATGACGGCCCAGCACACCCTCTGGTACGAACAACCCGCCGAAGAATGGGTGGAAGCCCTGCCTGTTGGCAACGGCCGCTTGGGTGGCATGGTATTCGGACGAGTACACAGCGAGCGCATCCAGCTTAACGAGGAGAGCATCTGGACCGGTCACCCGGTGGAACGCGAGCTGCCCAACGCCGGCGATTACCTGCCGAAAGTGCGTGAACTGCTGTTCAACGGTGAATACAAAAAGGCGGAAGCCCTGGTCGACGAGAAGATGATGAGTGAACGGATTGAGGGACACTCCTACCAGACGCTGGGCAATCTGCGTCTTACTTTTTCTCATTCCGGTGGAGAAGCAACCAATTATCGGCGTGAATTGAACCTCGAAGATGCTATCGCGCGGGTCACGTATACCGTTGGCGGGGTGAATTATACCCGCGAAATATTTTCGAGTCCAGTGGACCAAAGCTTAATCGTACACATTACGTCTGACCAGTCCAACATGATAACGCTCTCTTCAAAATTGACGCGCCCCAAAGACGCCGAGGTCAGTGCTGAGGAAGATGGGATTATTACCATGAAGGGACAGGTAACCGGCGGCGATGCTGATACGCAGGGACAGCATCCCGGTGTACATTATGAAACGCAGCTCAAGATCGATAACGAGGGTGGTTCCCTTGAAGCGGCGGGAGACAGCGTGATAGTACGCGGGGCCAACAGCGTGACCATGCGCCTGGTAGCCACCAGCGACTACTGGGGAAAAGACCCCCATGCCGTCTGCAACGAGCGACTTAAAAAGGCAACCGCCAAGTCCTATGAGCAGATTAAGAAAGATCATATTACGGAGCACCAGCGCCTGTATAACCGGGCGTCCATTGACCTGGGCGCCTCTTCCAATGCCGATGCACCCACCGATCAGCGGCTGGAGGCTGTCAAAAATGGCGGCACCGATACCGATTTGGTAGAGCTTTATTTTAACTATGGCCGCTACCTGCTGATCAGCAGTTCCCGCAAAGATGACCTGCCCGCAAACCTCCAGGGCATATGGGCTGAGGGACTTACTCCGCCATGGCACTCCGACTACCATATCAATATCAATATCCAGATGAACTACTGGCCGGCCGAGGTGACCAACCTGGCGGAGACGCATCACCCGTTTTTTACTCTGATCGACAGCCTGCGACCACGTGGACGTGTTACGGCCCAAAATACTTACAATAGCCGCGGCTTTGTAGCCCATCACACCACCGACGTATGGCACTGGACCTCTGCCATCGGGGAGCCGCAGTGGGGCATGTGGGCGATGAGCGTGGCTTGGTGCACCCGTCACTTTTGGGAGCATTACCAGTTTGGGCAGGACACGACCTTCCTGCGGGAGAAAGCTTACCCGGTGATGCGGGAAGCGGCCCTCTTTTTCGTGGACTACTTGGTGGAGGATCCCGAGACCGGCTACCTGGTGTCCGGCCCGTCCAATTCCCCGGAAAACCAGTTCAGAACCCCCGATGGGCAGGTAGCCAACCTCAGCATGGGACCTACCATGGATATCGAAATTATCTGGGATCTGCTAACCAACACCATTGAAGCGAGTCGCATCCTCAACACCGATGCCGAGTTTCGCAACCAGTTGCTGGATATCCGGCGCAGGCTGCGACCGATAGAGATTGGCGACGACGGCCGTATCCTGGAGTGGGCTGAAGATTTTGAGGAAGTGGAGCCGGGACACCGCCATATGTCGCACTTGTATGCGTTGCATCCCGCCGACCAGATTTCAGCGCGGGAGACTCCGTTGCTGGCGGAGGCTGCACTTAAAGTTATTGAACGTCGGTTGGAGCACGGTGGTGGACACACCGGCTGGAGCCGTGCCTGGATGATCAACTTCTACGCTCGACTGCTTAATGCCGATCAGGCATACGATCATTTGTATGCCCTGCTCCGAAAGTCAACGTTGACGAACCTGTTTGATACGCATCCCCCATTCCAGATTGACGGGAACTTTGGCGGTACAGCCGGTATCGCTGAAATGCTGCTTCAGAGCCAAAACGATGAGATCGAACTCCTCCCCGCCCTGCCCGAGGCGTGGCCGGATGGATCGGTGAAAGGATTTCGTGCCCGTGGTGGCTACGAGGTCGATTTTTCGTGGCAAGACGGTAAGATCACCTCTGGAAAAGTAGAGGTTACCCAATCTGGTCCGTGCCGCATACGAGCCGACCGCAAGCTTGCGGTTTATAACAATGGAGAGCAGGTCAAAACGTACTCGGTGGGAGAAAATACTATCGAATTTTATGCCAAAGCGGGTACTACATATTCGCTGGGAGAGCAGGAGTGATTTAACACCCAAGTGGCATTTCTATTGATTTTAATGTCTCTTTCCCATGGCTTGGGAGAGAGACATTTTTTTGCCTATAAAAATTCGTTAAAAGTCCGACTAAAAACTTTTTCAATAAAATCGCCGGTTGAGGTAAAAGTGAGGTATAAAGAGATCCATTTTATTTAACCTTCCAGTTGAATAAACAGGATTTATTCTTATATTTAACTAATAGGTTTAATATCCAAGATTACAAAGAATGCTTGATTCAACATTACATGCTTTAGCCGACAGCACGCGACGTGATATCCTTATGCGTTTGGCTGACGAGGAACGCTCAGTGAATGAAATTGCCGAACCTTACGATATCTCCCTGGCTGCTGTATCAAAGCATCTGAAGGTACTGGAGAGAGCAAACCTTGTGGTTCGGCGAAAAGAGGGGCGTAAATATTTATGTCGGATGAATTATGAGCCACTGGTTGAGGTTTCAGAGCTTATTAAAACCTATCGTAAGTTCTGGGAAGCACGATTTGATGAGCTGGAGCAATTTCTGGAGGAGCAAAAAGACAAAGAGAATAGTTGAGGGGATGAATCATCAACTTGGTTCGTAATATATCAGGATGGATCATTAATAAACGGAGATAAACTATGAAAAAGCGAGTTGTATACATTGTTTTTGGGATCCTTTTAGGTTGCCTGATGGTGACCGATGGATGGGCACAGGAAATGTCTTCTGACAACTTTGAGCAGCTCAAAAAGTTGGAGGGAGAATGGATAGGTGTAAAACCGGATGGTAAAAAGGTAGAAGTTTCGTATAAAGTTATGTCCAGGGGCTCGGCTATTATTGAGACAATGATTCCAGAAGGTGAGCCCAGTATGGTGTCGGTTTATCATATGAATGGAGATAAACTGATGATGACGCATTACTGCTCAGCCGGCAATCAGCCACGTATGGAAGTATCTGCCGCTGAGGACGGGAATTTAGATTTCCGTTTTGTAGATGCCACTAATCTGAGCAGCAGTTCTCAAGGACATATGACCGGACTCAAAGTAATTTTTGTGGATGACAACCACTTCAACCAGGTTTGGACCTGGAGTGAAGGAGATAAAGAGATGCCTGGGACATTTGAGTACGAGCGAAAAAGTTAGTTTGGCAGCGCGAATATTCTTTGTATCTGTTGCTAAAAGAGCCTGAAATAAGGACGGCTGGCAAGCGGTGAGAAGGGCCACGGTATGGTAACCAGGATGATCAGCAGCCCGATACTGAACCAAACGGCCATGGTCTTAAATTTCTCAAGGTCGGTCTCTTTGCGTTTCGCTTTAGCGGAGCCGATTGTAATAATAATGATCGCAATAAGCATCATTACGCTGTGCTCCATCCCCAAAAAGCGAACGTCACTCTGTTTGACAGCCTCTTGGAAATTATTCAGAAAATAGGTAATTGTGGGACTTATAAAATAAAGCCAAAGTCCCAGGAGCAATTGAATATGTGCAATTGTCGCCGTCCAATGACGAACCGAATTGTCAAATGGTGAAAAAGTTCTATTTGAAAACCAGCCGCTGTAGGCACGGTATATGGCATAGAGCAGGCTGATCAAAACAAACCAACGGAAGAGTGAATGAAGCACTAATATGGCAGAATGCATGACTGATTTTTTTAGTTCAGACTTTCTTGTACTGGATTAACTTTTTATCAATCAATGATATAGCAAAATTTATAGCAAATGGAAATGTAGGGGTATTTACTTCTAATCCCCACTTTTGCCTGGAACATTCCATCTTCTATTGGATACCTTACCCAACCCCCGAAAGAGAGTATCCTTACTGGGATGGTACTTTACTTTTAACGGTATGCCTCCTTTCACAGTGTGCTCGCTCATAGTTTAAGGTCTTTGCCTAATTCCAGAAGATAAATTTTCAATAATTATTTGTTTAGTTGCATAGACAACTATATACTCTATCAAATAATCTGAGCTCATGGCAAACCAAATACCAAAGATATTAGATGACGCAGTCGGTTTTAATGTGTACCGGGTGGCATTACTGTTTCGCAAAGAGCTGCAGACTGCCCTTTCGGAGTATAACTTAACGCCCGAACAATGGCAGGTCATGCAGACCCTTTGGTCAACTGATGATATGGTAAATCAAAATGATATTGCCTATCTCACCCTGAAGGACAAGCATAACATCTCCAGGATGATTGCCCGTATGGAGAAAAACAACTGGATAAAGCGTCGTCAGGACCCCACAGATGGACGTGCCTATATCATAGAATCGACACAGTGGGCAAAGAACAGAAGAGAAGAAGTAAGAACAAAGCTGTTAGATCACTTTTCTGAGATCTTTGATGTGGTAAGTCAAGAGGAATTGGACCAGCTGTTGGAAACGATGAAGAAATTCAGGAGACGACTGGAAGATCAACCCAAACAGGATGACTAATTTTTTAAAACAAAAATAGTTGTCTAAACAACTAAGTGGAGCACGGTAATGGATAGAAAAGTACTCGTTAGAATGCATGCCGGGTTTGGCACCCTGGCGTTATTGCTGATACTAAGTTTCTTTACATCTACAGTAGTAGTGGAACTGCAGGGTGATATAACACAAATCCAAATGGTAAAGCGATATATAGTATATGGAATAGGACTATTAGCGCCGGCGATGGCCGTAACCGGTTTTACCGGGACCAAGTTGTCCGGGAAAAGCAGAGCGCGTTTAATTCAACAAAAGAAGAACCGGATGAAAAGGATTATGATGCTGGGCGTAGCGGTATTGATCCCCGCTGCCTTCCTGTTGAACTATCTGGCTCAATTCAATGCATTTGGCATGTTGTTCTATAGCGTGCAGGCAGTAGAACTAGTAGCCGGGGCAGCCAACATCTTTTTGATGGGGCTGAACATGAAGGAGGGATTTATGTTAAGTGGAAGGATAATCAGAAAACAGAAAGCATGATTACTGGGTAAAAATAGATAAATCTTCAGGAAAAATCGGGAAGATCGTCAATTTTTGCCTGGATAACTTGCTTTTGCGGCTGTGTTTTGGCTAAAGACCGGGCTTTTTGAAAATGATTCTTTGCCTTTTTAGCATTTTTATTCCTGTAAAGTTCACCCAAGAGGACAAAATAAAAGTGGTTGTCTTCCAGACTCAGTTTTTCGGCCTCGGCCAGTGCAGCATCTGCTCCTTTCACCTTGTAAAGAGCATATACCCTGTTTAAAACAACATTCGGAGAGTAATTGACCTTCAAAAGCTGATCATAGAGGTCGAGAATCTCCTCCCATTTTTCCGGACTATCTTCTTTTATGCAATGCCAGTAGGCGATGCGTGCTTCCAAATGATATGAGCTGATTTCATTTCCTTCAGCCGAACGCTTCAGAAAGCGTATGCCCTGCTTGATCAATGCCCTGTCCCACAATGCTGAGTCTTGCTGATCATACAGGACCATAGAATCCCCCGCGGTTTGGCGGGCATCAAACCGGGAAGCATGAAAGCACATGAGAGCTACCAGGGCGTTCGTGTTGGGTTGATCCGTTTCTTCATGCTCGGTTAGCAGCAGCCCCAGCCGCATGGCCTCTAGGCACAGGTCCTTCCTCAAAACCTGGTTTTGTGTTTTAGAGTAATATCCTTCATTGAATAGCAGGTAAATAATATGCAGCACACTGTCGAGGCGTTCGCTAATTTCATCTTCCGGTGGAAGTTCCATCTTGATGTTTTCCGTCCGCAGCTTTTTCCTGGCCCGGTACAATCTTTTATTAATGGTACCTTTATTAGACAAAAATGCCTCAGCAATTTCATCAATGCCAAAGCCACAGAGCGAACGCAGGGCCAGTCCAATCTGGGCTTCACTGGCAATGGCGGGATGACATATGGCAAAAAGCATTTGCAGCTGGCTGTCTTTGATATTTTGCAGCGAAAAATCCGGCTCCGGTATCCCATCATCTTGTTGCTGTCTTAACGTCAGTTCAGGGGTTATTTTATTGCCAAATATTTTTTTCCGCCTGAAATGGTACAAAGCTTTTCGTTTGGCCACCACGTATAGCCAAGCCGTGGGGTTTTCCGGAATACCCTCCGTCTCCCATGTCTCTGCTGCCTGAAGAAAGGTTTCACTAACAACGTCTTCAGCAATCTGAATATTAGACAATCCATATAGCTTGCTGATGACAGCAACCATTTTTGAAAATTCCTGGTGAAATAACTGCTTTATGGTCTGATGTTCCACATGTGTACCTTATCCCAATTATTCATGGAGATTATATGAGATTTATCCCTTCGTCCCTGACCATGGTTTTCCCACCGGCCGGATTTCAACACTTCCGCCCTGATCCAGCGCCGGACAGCCATGAGCCAGCGTTGTGGCCTCCTCCAGGTTTTCTGCCTTTACGATAATGAAACTGCCCAGCTTTTCTTTGATCTCAACGAACGGGCCGTCGGTAACCACGCCACCCGGCTTTAGAACTTTACCGTTCATCTCCAAAAGCGGTCCCCGACTGGCCAGTTTGCCCTGTTCTTCGATGCCCTGCCACCACTCCTTCCATTTTTTTGAGAGTTCGGCCATCTCTTCTTTAGAAACCTCACTATAGTCATAGCTCGGTTGTCGGAATAATAACACGAATTCTTTCATATTCTTTAATTATTTGAAGTGAGTATTTGTGATAGAACCTTAATATTCACACTCTTAGCGAGCCCCGGAACCCTCTGGCGCCAAAGTATGATTCCGCTCCGTTGTGATACACAAAGACATGGCCATAGCGAAAATCACAAAAGAGAGCACCGCCGAGCTCCCTGATATCAGCAGGTGTTTTTATCCAGCTCGACGTTTTCGTATCGAAATCTCCAAGTTGCTGCAGCTCCCGGTATCGCTCTTCCGTTAATAACTCAATACCCATGGAGGCAGCCATATCGACAGCGTTATTCTCCGGTTTATGTTTCGTTCGTGACTCCAGTCCTTTGCGATCATAACAAACACTTCTGCGACCTTTGGGGCTTTCCGGGGAACAATCATAAAAAATGTATTCCCCCGTCTTTTTATCATAGCCAACAACATCCGGTTTACCGCCGGTTCTTTCCATTTCATTGAGCGACCACAGTTTTCCTCCACCAGCCGGCGAATCCAGCTTTGCTTTTACGTTCTTCCACTCAAGATCTTTATGGCGGTTCCTATTGTTTTCAAAACGGACTTGTAATGTCCTGAGTACTCCTTCCCGTTGTTCTGGTGATAACGTCTTGTTGTTATTAATGTGTTTCATTCTCAAAAGCGAGGTAATATCTTAAATTTGGAATAATTTACTCTTTATCGAATTTACTGGTCGTGTAATCCCTTCCCATCAAGAATTTTTGGGATATATTTTTCAACTCTTCGCTCTCGGGTCTTGGATTGTTTGGCATCAGAAATATAAAGAATGTAACCTCTTTGCCGTCCCGGTGTTAATTCCTCAAAAGCAGTTTTCAAGGCAGGATTTTCATCCAATTTCTTTTGAAGCTCTTCAGGGATAGGTTCTGGTTTCTCTTCTAAATCCACTTCCAAACCGGCTTTCTCCGCTTCTATGGCTTCAAAAATATAGCGTTTCAGGATCGGCTCCATCTCAACAATTTCCTGAACGCTGGTGAAAGGAATCCGACGTGCCACCCTGGAATTCTCCCCGGGTTTCTCCAGTACATCATTGGGATCTTCCAGCAAGACCCCTTTGAAAAACATGAGTGCACAAGATTCTTTAAAAGGCTGTATGATAACGATGTTACTATTCTGAAACGAATAACAGGGTTTACCCCACTTCAATTCTTCCGTCAACCCGCAGTCGAGACTGATCATTCTCAACTGCTCCATCTCTTCCTGCCATTGTTTAGCGCTGTTTAAAAATTTATCAATCTCTGGATTCATACTGCTCCTTTATTGATTAAGGGTAACAATTTTTCTGTCTGCAGGCCTGAAATACCAGGATACCACCGTCAGGGTTAGCAATAGCAGCGAGGGAAATATTTCGTTCACGGGATCCCCCATTGCGATATGCGAAAATATCGCACCCGACATGGAAAAGAAAAAGCCTGCATAAGTCCATTCCTTCAGTAAAGGGAATTTAGGAACAAGCACGGCTACAACTCCCAATATTTTCCAGGCACTTAATATTGTCATGAAATAGACAGGATAGCCCAATTCTATTATAAAATCTATCTCTTCTTTCATTTTAAAAAGTTGCACAATTCCACTTGAAAGCATTCCCAATGCAAGCCAGATGGTAGAAATCCAATAAATAATTTTATTTCTCTTTGTCATAAGGCGTTGTTTTATGCTTACTATTTTTGTGATCGGTTACGTGAATGTTTGTATTACACCCTTATAATGATTGAGATGGCAGAAATTGGACATATTAATTTTAAGCACCGGAATAAAGACCGCTAGCGGCATTTGCACGTAATGTGTGGGCGGTTTAAGCCAATCTGATAATAAATGAACAAGGAGCTAAAAAATGAAAATGAAAAGAAATGAGCCGGCACAGCGAAGCCCGACTTTCAGGGCGTAGGAGAGCCGAGGCAAGTCCTGTTATGCTCCAGATATTGGATTAGACGTCTTGTTATATATCACAGGCATTTGTCCCCTCCACTTGTCCCATATGGTATCATCAGCAATGAGGTCAGCCATGAAGTGAGCTACATTGATTCTACTGGTCTCACCGGCATCAAACAATGCACTTCTGTTGGGTGAGTCATACACTTCGTATTCTGAAATACGATTGTCGTCAGTCAGATTATCTGGACGCACCACAGCCCACTCAATAGATTGATCGTTTTGGCCAATCTCTCTGCGGAGATAGTTCGCAGCTTCTTCATTGTCTGCATGAGGTGGGAGCGTTAGGCGAAGGAGTGCCAGGACAAATTTCTGGGCAAAAGAGATTTGTTGATCCTGATCCGGGTTGTGAAAGCCTGCTGTATTCATGAGCACAAACTTAGTGGGTGTATTCGAGTTGTTTTTCTTTATTGCACGGCAGAAACGTCGGGTGGCCTCTGCTACAAGTCTGCGCGGGGCTCCCCAAATGCCCTTGGCACTCATCGAATGTCCCAGGCATGAAGCTACTGCACCACATCCCTTCACACAATGAGCTATTTCTTTGTTGCTGAGATCCAAGACACTCTCATGGATCACAGAGAGTTGGTCGGAGTCCCTTATTTCGAGGGGTAGCTTGTGAGGTGATCGTACAATTGCTGTGACATGATGCCCGCGATTTATGAGCTCTGCTACAAGTTTTCGTCCTGTATTGCCAGTTGCTCCATTAACAAGGATTTTCACTATAGGAGGGTATTTGGGGTTGGATTTCTTCGATGCTGTTTTTGGGTATAACGATCTTGCGCATAAGGTACGCACGGATTAATGTTGTTACGAGCTTTTTTTATTCCTCAATATTTTTACGATTCGGTTATAGGTAATTTCAGATAAATTCCACGTGTATCCATCAAAATTAGTTGTATTCACAAATTGAATGACAACCGTGTCGATATCTTTGTGGTATTTTGCAATACTCTGATAGCCGGGAACCAGACCCGCATGTTCATACACGTAAATGGAGGAATAGATCTCCTGTTCCCCTTCTTCAAACAATGACCCATCGTTTAATGCCCGCAAGAATATGCCCACGTCTTCTGCTGTAGCCAACATTGAGCCATAATCAGCCGTCTTGATATCGTCCTCAATGCCAACGTAATAACCACTCATCACATCTTCCATATCCACATCACTCAATGAACTAAAAGTATTCTTCAACCCAAGGGGTACTAAAATTTCCTCCTTGATATATTGGGATTCACTCATTCCAGCTACCTTTTCAATAAGTTCGGAGATCAACAAATAATTGGTGTTTGAATATTCATAGTCTTCATCCGGCTCAAAGTTGGCCGGCAAATCAAGTACTCGTTCAAGCGCTTCTTTGCTGCTTTTTGGTGGGTTTGTCCAAAAATTTGGGGTATCCGTTAAATTGGGAATGCCACTCCGATGCTGCACCATTATTCTCAAGGTAATTTTCCCAGCATGTTCAATTCTTCCCACGAGTTCCGGAAAGTAATCAGCGAGCGTTTTATCCAAAGACAAGCGCTGGTCAAGTACCAATTTAGTGATAGCAACAGCATCATATAACTTGCTGATGCTGGCAATCTTGAACAAGGCTTTCGGGTCGGCAGGTATTTTATTTTTTCGGTCATGCCAGCCAGCTGCATAAAACTCCGGCGGGTTGCCTGATTGGTCCACATAAACAATGATTCCATCAAACCCATTACCAATGGCGTCATCTACTTGTTCTTGAACCGTATCTGGTAGTGGTAGTATCCAGGCCCATACCAAAATCCATGGGACGAAAAACATGGATATTAGGGTACCAATAGGCAATGCTATTCTGAGTATTCGTTTTGTCTTCTCCTTCCTCATAGTTTCATATTATTTCAGGGCGGTATTCCAATAAAGGTTTATTGCAATGGCATTCTATTAACTCTTGATGTTATCCTTACTGCATGCTCAAGTTAATGTTACTAATAATAATTAAGATAACATGATGGACTCAGATTTAATATTAAAATGGTAAGCCATTTAACGATATTGCGCATAACGGGCGCACCCAAGAATGTCGAGTTGGTAAATAATGAACGGAAAGCTAAAAAGCCAAAAGTGTGCAAATGAGGGCGAGGTGCGTCCCGTTGAAGCGCCTTGTTACGTTTACAATAAAGTTAGGAAATTAGCTGCTATGTGTATAGATTGGTAAAAAATACACATTAACTAAATCGATACAATTATGCGAACGAATGTCGTGATCGATGATGATTTGATGGATGAAGCCTTGAAGGTAAGTGGATTAAAAACGAAAAAAGATGCCGTCGAAGAAGGCTTGAAGTTATTAGTACAGCGTAAGAAGCAGGAAAATATCAAAGACTTACGAGGAAAATTGCACTGGAAAGGCGATTTGGAAGATATGAGGACTGACGAGAAGTGATTTTAGTAGATACCAGCGTATGGATTGATTATTTCAACGGCATAGAAAATAAACAAACCGAAAGCCTCGACCAGATTCTTTCTGAGCAAACAGTACTTATCGGAGATATTATTCTTACTGAAATTCTGCAAGGTTTTGATAGTGATAAAGAGTATAGACTGGCCAGACAAGCTCTTGAACCGCTCGATTGTGTTCATCTTGGAGGGAAGTCGCTGGCCATAAAAGCAGCATCTAATTTTCGTTTTCTCCGCTCGGAAGGTGTTACAATTCGAAAAACAGTAGATATGCTCATTGGAAGTTGGTGCATAGAGCATGAGATGGAGTTGCTCCATAACGATAAAGACTTTGATCAGATAGCAACCCAGTTACCATTGCAAATTTACGCTGATTAAAGTTGTACACCTAACGACCTTGCATAAGCTGCACGCAAATCAATGCTGAACTAGCAACTAACGAAAGATGAACTTTAAAACCAAGAGCGGCAAAGAATTGACGAGGCACCTCCGCTTAATGCGCGTGATATTATTCATGGCCTCCTCCCGGAATCGTAGATTACGGTTCTGTACAACCCTAATAAACCCAAGAGCCTGTCCCGAACCCTTTCGGGAAGGAAAGCCATGAAAGTCTATAATAAACAACACTCATATTACTGTGGAATCGATTTGCATGCAAGAAGTATGTACGTCTGTATCCTGGATGCGCTCGGGAACATCGTCTATCACAAGAATATCCCCTGCACTCCGGAGCGCTTTTTAAAAGCGATTACTCCTTTCCGCGAAGATCTCGTCGTTGGGGTCGAATGCATCTTCTGCTGGTAGGGGCTGGCGGACCTGTGTGAGGCTGAAGACATCGACTTTGT
>NZ_JAMQKA010000056.1:0-37914 GCF_031569985.1 Aliifodinibius sp. S!AR15-10
TACTGAGCTGATGGCGCTTATCCGACATAAAAAGATTCCATTTGAGTTAAAAATTGGCGATGTTCGATTAAACCTATCGGTTTTGGGAAAAATCCCCAAAACAAGGGGTTCTGCAAAGGCCCCTAAAACTAATAACTGTCATCACCAAGAGGCTTTGGTTATGGCCTATTATCTTGTATGTAAAATCAGCTAATTTCACATTTTACCCATTGGAATCAGGATGGAAAGGATTAAAGGATTTTTGGGATTTCTTCTCAGGTAAAGATTAACCATCCTGCAGATCCTCTAATCCTGTAAATCCCGGTTCTAATTTCACCCTCATACTTACGCCTCACGCCCGCTGCTTTAATGTTACTCCATCTACTGCTGTAGGATACAGCACAGGTGATATAAACTTCTCATGGACAGGGATTCAGCGATTCCTCGGGAGCCAGATAGCTGTCTGGAGGCAATCCTCCCTCCGGGGAAACAAAAAAACGGATTGGGAGATCGCCACGTTGAACTTATCGTTGAGCCAACAGGTGTCAACAAAGCCTCGCAATGGCAGATACTAATTGAGTAATTAGTTTATCGAACCCAGGTTAAGTATATCAATAAAAAAGCCGGAAGCGTTTAACTCCCGGCTTTATAACTAAGGGTTGGGATATTATTTATAGAGTTAATACCCCGGATTCTGGGTCAGATTCGGGTTGGTATTCAACGCACCGTCGGGTATCGGGAACAAGATCTTGCCATCCCCATTGGGCTGGTGATTTAACCACGTTTTGGTAGTAAACACCCCGAACCGGATCAAGTCAGTTCTCCGGTGGCCTTCAGCGGCGAACTCCCAGCCAAGTTCATCCAGCATGCGGCCAAACTCGATATCATTGCCGGGATCGGGATTGGTAATTGTGCCGTCTTCCTCCCACCAACCGAATACTATACTGCTGCCCTGCTGCAATTCACTGCCGGTTACCTGGGCATCCGCGGGATCTTCGAAGGCACGCATACGAACTTGCGTAACCAGATCAGCTGCTTCATCAGCAGAGCCCGTTCTCAGGAGTGCTTCGGCTTGTATCATCAGTGTTTCAGCATATCGATAAAATGGAAAATCTACATCCGAATGAACCGGTATTCCATCATATACCTCATATTTCCAGATAGGATACCCGTGGTAAAACTCTGTACCTGGTGGTTCAATACGAGGCACATCCTTGACGAAGTTTTCAGGCTCATTTGACCCTACATCGATATAATGGGGACCAGTGAACCAGGTATCCTCCAAACGCGTGTCCTCTTCGTTATATGAATCAACAAACTGAGGTTGTGAGGAAGCTCCGCCCCAAGGCTGGGTTTCCAAGCCAAGCACTGCTTGTTGGGTCGGTCTGATTGTACTCTGATGGAACATATTGCCCTGTCCATTCACTTCATCATAAGGTACAGAAAGTATTATTTCAGAGGAGTTCTGGTTTTCGCGGACAAAATTGTCCCTGTAATTATCCTCTAATTGGTAAGCCCCGGAATCGATAATATCCTGGGTTTCCTGAATGGCCTCTTGATACGCAGGCGTACCTTTATAAACTTCCGCATTAAGGTATACCTCGGCAAGCACCATCTTGCCGGCCCATTTGTTGAACCGTCCATATGTACTTTGGTCGGCAGTCTCGCTGAGCTGTGGTATATTAGCATTGAGTTCACTCACCACGAAGTCATACACCTCGCTGCGTGATGATTGTTGCGGTGGTTCCGTAATGCTGAAGTCGGTCACGATCGGAACATTTCCATGTGAATCCAACAAAATGGCATAATAAAAGGCACGCGCCACTTTCAATTCTGCTATTAGCTCTTCCCGTCCGTCTTCGATTGGAATCTCACCGGTATCGATCTGCAACAGTACCCTGTTGGCAGCATTGATACCATCAAAGCACATGTTATAAACACTGTTAGGAGTGCCATCGGTGGCGGTCCAGGTGTGGCGGTGCATTCGGTTGAAACGCCCCCCGTCAAACCATCCGTTGGGACGGACCGGGGTTACTATAACATCAGCTGATTCATGCTGTGCTGAAAGCCAGGTATGAAATCCCATCACCCCAAAGCGCAAAGGGGTGTATACCGGGGCTACCAATGATACGATATCCTCGGCGGTTGGGCTGTAGTTTTCAGCCGTTACTTCTGAGTAGGGCGTTTCACTCAGGTCTGTACAAGAAGACAACAGTAACCCTACTGCAAACAGACTCACTGTTAATAAACGTTTTAAATATTTCATAATGGGAGAAGTTCTTTAATTAAAATGTCAGGTTAACACCGAGGGTGAATGTCCGGGTCGTGGGATACTTGTCCCGCGGATCATTCCCCGGATCCAAGCCTGAAATATCCACTTCGGGATCCATGCCTTTGTAACCGGTAATAGTCAGCAGGTTGCTGCCTGAGAAATAGACACGGGCATTCTGAACAAATCCCAGGGTTGTCACATCAAAAGTGTAACCCAGTGTGGCGTTATCCAGCTTCCAGTAGTCACCATCTTCAACATAATAGCTTACGTAGGCCAATCCCGTGTTAAGACGAGTTTTGCCAAATACTGGCTCAAAAGCTGATTCCAATACGTTTTCCGGAGTCAGTGTGGGATTTTCATAGAACATGCGCTGGTAGTTCAAAATCTGGTGACCGAATGCTCCCCGCATCGTCACGCTCAGATCAAAGTTCTTGTACCGCACGCTGTGATTCCACCCAAGGTTATAATCCGGAATACCATTGCCCAGGACATGCCGATCATCCAGGCTGGCATTGGTTTGTGATACCGGGTTACCGTCCTTGTCTTCTACTATCCATTTGCCGTCATCCGAGACATCCACTGATTTGAACCCGTAAAAGTTACCGATAGCCCCGCCAATTTCTACGCGATGTGTCGGCAGCTGGATGGGCGGTTGGGTATAACCGGTATAAAAGAAGTCATTCGAGGTTTCATACAGCTCATTGGAAAGGGTAACAAGCTCGTTCTGATTCGTGGAACCCGTCACATTGGTTATCCACGTAAATTCATTACCACGGACAATTTCGTACTGAAGCCCAAGCTCGATTCCCTCATTACGCATTTGGCCGACGTTGGCTCGTATAGAACCAAAAACGTTGGGTGGAACCGGCACATCATAGTCCCACAGCATATCCTTGGTGTCTCGTCGATAGATATCCAAGTTACCGCTCAGGCGATCATCGAACAGTGAGAAATCCACTCCAAGATTAATCTCTTCCTTGCGTTCCCATCTCAGGTCGGGATTTGCATTACGGGCGGGAGAGACTCCCTGAACCCATTCGCCATTATTATATATCCGGTCGCCAAACTGCAGGCTGGGAAGTGAGAGGTACGCATCACTTGGTGCAATACCCGTTACCCCAAAACCCGCGCGAATTTTGAGACTGCTGACAAAATCAACCTCGCTCATGAACGCTTCCTCGCTTATTCTCCATCCCACGGAAGCAGCCGGGAAAAGCCCCCATTTGTGGTCGGCCCCAAATTTTGAGTTTCCCTCATAACGCAGGCTACCCATCACGATATACTTGTTATCAAAAGTATAATTCAGGCGACTGAAGAAGCCGATCAGTTTGAAGGATTCCTTAAAACTGTTCATTGACGCCTCCCCCTCCGGCAGTGCATTACCACTTTGCATACGGTTAAACCCGTAGGCGTCGGTCGGGAAGTTATAATTCTGCATCCAGTAATCCTCCTCAATGACCTCCTGGTAGCTATATCCACCAAGCAGAGTGAACACATGATCCCCGAGCGTTTCATTAAATGTACCGGTCAATTCCAACAACTTGTCTTCGTTCGTACCGGTACCCCGGGAAGCAAAGCCTTCATTACCACCCTCAACGGCCGATACATGCTTGAAGGTTTCGGCGTACCCCCGTGTTTCATTCCACTGGTTGAAAGATCCAAGCAGTTGAATACTTAACTGCTCAATGGGATCGTAGGTAAGCGTACCGTTCAGACGAAGCTCACGTTCCACATTTTCACCATTGACTTCGTTGATCAGCACCAGCGGGTTCTCATACTCAAAACCACTGCGGTATACGTAATTGCCCTCGTCATCACGCGGTCGGTCTGTTGGATTCCGCGTAAGCGCATTGCGATATGCAAAAGCGTTAAAACTACCGCCGTCGGCGCCCGTGAAATAGTTTTGAGAACGGGTAATCACGTTCAGGTCTGCCGTAAGTTGATCTTCCAGCATGGAATGGCGAACGTTGAAACGACCGGTAATCTGCTCGTTATCAGAGCGGATGAACAGCCCCTGCAGGTTCCTGTAGTTGAGCGAAGCCGTATAATTGGTTTGAGCACTACCGCCGGAAAAACTCATGTTATGCGTATGGCTGACCGGAGTGCGAGTAATCACATCGAGCCAATCCGTGTCATAGCCCAGGTCCTGCAGCTGCTGATATTCATCGATCCACTGGCGAACCCCTTCTGCATCCAGCATGTCAGGTGCTTTATGGATCGTCTGTACATTGACATATCCATCGTATTGAATTCTGGTTGGTGCATCAGTCTGCCGGCTCTTGGTGGTGATCAGGATAACCCCGTTGGAACCCCGCGACCCATAAATTGCGGCAGCAGACCCATCCTTGAGTACATCAATGGATTCAATATCCTCGGGCGGAACCGTATTCAGTTCACCGGGAATTCCATCAATAATTACCAACGGATCGGTGGAGGCTGCCAATGTTGTGGTACCACGCAGGCTGATGTTGGTGCCTTCTGTAGGATCGCCAGACGGAGCAGTAATAGAGAGTCCCGGCACTTTTGACTGGATTAGTGAGGCGGCATCACGCGGGGATGATTGGATAAACTCATCCGAACTGACACTGGTAACAGCGCTGGTAACATCTTCCCTACGCTGTGTACCATAACCGACTACGACCAGCTCTTCCCCCTCAAATGTCTGCGAGACGAGTTCAACATCAATCTGGGATCGGCCATTTATTGGAATTGCCTGCGTTTCATATCCCACAAACGAGACCATCAATGTATCGGTTTCTGAACCTGCATTTAAGCTGTATTCCCCATTCTCATCAGTGCTCGTACCTAGCGTGGTACCCCTGATGACAATATTTACACCGGCAAGTGGTGTTTTGTCGGTCGCATCAATCACTGTACCGGTAACCTGGTGCTGTGCAAAGCTGTTCAAATGCCATAACAACAGAAATGGCAAAACGACCAGCAGTTTTAGTGTGGTTCGTATATAATTATTCATATTGATCCTATTTTATATTACGATTCTTATCTTTTCTTTATGGGAGTGACTTGCTGCTATTCCTTCGGTTATTTTAGATTTGATATGACTAGTGAACTAGTATCCAAGAGAGGTCACATTTTGGTATATCCCCTTCCTTCCTACTTAAAGGTGTTCCCTATACACTTAAGTAAATATTCTAAATTTTGGAGCACATACTAATCCTATATTTCTAAATTATGATACGATATTGTTTTAGGGCTTAATTTTTTTAGGTGTACCGGTTCTTGCCCCCGATCAGCAAATAATTTTTAGATGTTTTTTATACAAAAGAGGGGTTCAATCCGACGTTGGGAACTTTTTTGGGCTCTTGTTTATCCCTGACTTAAAGGTGGGTTATTTGGATAAAAAAGCTGATGCCAGGAAGGGATCTAAAGAGATTAGGTTTCTTCAGAATATATTTCGACAACTCCGCTTGCTCCATCCATTCCATAAGCTGCAGATGCTTCCACTCCCTTTACCACACGTATTTTCTTTACTTCCGAAAGATTGACCAAGCTGCTTACCCGCGAGAAATCCCTGCCGATTTTGACCCCATCCATTACAAACAATGGTGGTTGATTATTCATCATCGATTCTGTTCCCCGAACGCTGATGGCAGCACTGGGACCATTGCCGTTTACAATCACCCCGGGAATCCTGCGTAGATAGTCAGCCAGGCTTACGGAAGGGTTGTCCACACTAACTACATTTGTAGTTGAGTCTTCTTCAGTATCTCCCTTGAGTCCGCTTTCCCCCGTTGCACATCCGACGATGAGGATAAGAAAAAATATCCCCGAAAAGTGGCATATCTTATTAAAGTGAGCCATAAGTATACTTTCTAATTAAGACTTGAAGATAAATAAATACAAAAAAGTATGATGAAATGTAATTTATTTGGCAGACCTACTTATTGGGCTGATAAAACTACAGTTCTTCAAAAAAAGGGTGATAAGTTACTAGTCCCGAAATTCTGCGAAGTGCACCAGGCGCCAATTCTTTCACCATAAAAGCTTCATCTGGTACATCAAAGGTACTGTGGAGCCCAAACGTGCTGGCAGGCTGAAACCCAAACCTGGGATAATACTCAGTATGTCCCAATACCACTACACCATCATATCCCTGATCTTTCGCTTTCTTCATCCCCGCCCTTACAAGTTTACTACCAATCCCGCGCCGCTGTAAATCGGGGGCTACAGCCATCGGAGCCAATCCAGCCCACTTGAGGTGATCAGGATTCTCGGAAATGGTGACCGGGGTAAAAAAGATATGCCCCACTAGTTGCTCTTCAGAAACCGCCACCAACGAGATATAATCTGACAGTTCTGCCCTGAGCCGGTCGACAAGTTGCGCCTCTGCTGCTGTTGGAAAAGCGGACTTGTTAACAGCACGTACTGCCTGGATGTCACCCGGCTCTTCTTCCCGTATTGAGATGTCGCTCATATTTTATGACTACTTTGTTTCAATCTTTTCGCCTATCCCTACTTCCACAGCCCAATCCTGCCACTGTTGTTTCAATTTTTTAGCAATGTCGGGATGTTCTTCAATCAAGTTTGTTGTTTCCGTGCGGTCATTTGTCATATCATACAGCTCCCAGTCATTACCCCAACGAACCAGCTTCCAGCGTTCGGTTTGTATGGCACTGCCTTCATTCCAGTTGTAATACAGTGGTTCATTCCGGCTTATTGAATCGCCCAAAAATATTGGTAGCAAACTAACGCCTTCCATCGGGTGAATCTGCATATTTTTATATTCTTTGGGATATTGTCCACCCGAGACATCGACAAACGTTGGCATAAGATCAATAAAGTGCGTAAGGGAATGATCAATTCTACCTCCCTCTGTAACAACTTTGGGCCAATGCACAATGAAGGGTGTAGCAGTGCCTCCCTCGTGTGAGTAGTTTTTGAAATTGCGGAAGGGCGTATTTGCCACGTTCGCCCAATCTTCCTTAAGGGAAGCCCATCGCGTTATAGAACCAATTTGTCCCGCCCCTATTTCAACGACCTCAGCCGAAGCACCATTATCCGAGGCAAACATAAACAGCGTATTCTCCCATTCACCTTGTTCCTTGATATAGTTGATTAACCGCCCAATGTTTTGATCCATCCGATCGATCATGCCGGCGTACACCTGCATGCGACGTACCTGGTCGGCCTTGGCAGAATCACTGAGACTTTCCCAACTTCTGTGGGTGGGCTCAGATCGGGGATAACGCTCGTCCAGAAGCCCCATATTTCGCTGCCTTTCATAACGAGCTTGTGCTATCGCCTCGTACCCTTTTTCGTAGACGCCCTCATATTTTTCAACAGACTCTTCCGGGGCCTGCAAAGGATCGTGCGGGGCTTGGTAAGACAAGTACAACAGGAATGGTTTATCCTCACCTTCATTTTTATTAAGCAATTCTATAGCCCAGTTAGTCCAGGTATCTGTACTGTAGTAATCTTCAGGTGGAGTGAAAGGAGCCGCCAGCGAGTCATCAAAAACAAACGTCCGGGGATAGGCCCACTCTTTCTGGGCTGGGGGACCCGGATCTGTAGGGCGCTGCTCCCCCGGATTGAAATAATTGGCGGCCCCGTCGCGCAGTCCCCGGTAGTGATCGAATCCCCAATCGTATGGATTATCCGTACTGTGATGTTTACCGACGAACAGCGTGCGGTATCCTGCTCGTTTTAACACTTCTCCAAACATCACCGCGTTCTGGAATGCCCCGGGTTGCTCATGCATGTCACTTTGCTGGGCATAAATACCGGTCAGAAGTACAGCCCGTGATGGAAAACACTTGCTGGTGTTGTGCATCTGGGTAAAGCGGATGCCGTTTTCTGCCAGTCGGTCCAGGTTGGGCGTCTGAATCTCCGATCCGTAAGCGCCGATGTCAGAATACCCCATGTCATCGGCCAGGATAAATACGATGTTGGGTGGAGTTTCGGCTTCTTCTCCCGTAATCTCATCACTACAGCCTGAGAATACGACAATAAAAGCTACTGAAAAGATGAAACAAAGTAAGTTAACTTGAATTCGATCCATAGGCTCAAAAAGTGAGTAGTAATTTTTCACAATTATATCTAACGCGTTTAGGGATTAAATTAAATACCAAAAAACAAATAAATCCCTCTGTGTCATCCCGGACCTCCGACAGCTGTCTGAAATCTCGCGGTGGTCAACAGCATTGATCACTTTGTCGTTTTATATCAGCGTCATGAACTCCACGAGATCCTGAAACAAGTTCAGGATGACACAGAGGCTTCTTTCAATCTATGAACACTTTATATCTAAAAAATCTTACTGATTTAAAACATACTTCGTATTAGCAGGAATCAGAATGACCACTGGATACTACGCGACCCAGCCTTATCCATAGCGCGGGAATTAAATCCCGCGCAAGTGATAGAGCATGTTCAAATATGGTCACTATGTTTCAACCGATAACACGTTAGAACTAATTAGCGGTTCCTCAAAAAGCTAAACCTACTTTTTAGAAAGCAGGATTACGAAATTACCTCCTCTTTCCAAGTCCAGAAAATCCCTGCACTTAGACCTCATAAAAGCGACTAAAGAGGAAAAGCACGCTCTGTTTAGTGGCAGAAGAAGACAATATCTGGGATTTTTTGGTGAATTTTTTGGTTCGTTTTTTCTTCGCTGAAAAAATGAACCATCCCTCTGGCGAACAGAGCTTCAAGAGAAGAAAGCAGCCGAGTCACCGGATTAAATGCAAAAGAAATGGACACTTGGGGAATACCTTTGCAGTTAATTTCCAGCATTAATCTTAGAAGTCATTAATTTTAAATCAGTTAAAGTTCACGGGAGGAGCCCTAATTATCTGCTACATCTTCTGATAAACCCGCACATAATCCACTTCATACTGTTTGGGGAATGAGGTGTCGGACGGATCTCCGCCGTTTGATCCCAGCGCCAAGTTTAACAAAATGTAATGCGGCTGGTGAAAGGGATTAAAGCCATCGGGATTGAGCGTTTCACTGAGATCGATCTCGTTCAGCAGTTCCCCATCCAGGTAAAGTTTGATGTAATCTTCGGTCCAATCCATTTTCCAGATATGATATTTCTCCGGCCACTCCGGGTCCTTTTCCAGAAACTTCTCAAATGGAATTTTGGCATCATCCCAAATGGGACTGTAATCCCCGTCGCTCCATGCTGCATTGGCCAGGATATGCGGTTCTCCTTCAATCCTGTAATATTCCATAATATCGATCTCCCCGTTGGCGGGCCAGCCGCGCTCTGGGTGTGTACCCAACATCCAGATCGCCGGCCACATCCCCCTGGCGGTATCAATCCGCGCCCGAACCTCCACTAATCCGTATTGAAACGCTTGATTTCCACGCGTGTTTATGCTGGATGAGGTATACTCTGCAAACCGGCGCTCTTCCCGCCATTCTGTACTTGTAGAATCGTAAAACTCATTTTTCACCTGTTCTCTTCGGCCTTCTATCACCAGGCGGCCATCTTCAATACGGGCATTATCCTGCTGGTACCACTGCAATTCTTGGTTTCTCACAAAACCATATTCATATGACCAATTTGACGGGTCGGGTTTCTGTCCCTGGTTGAATTCATCATGCCATACCAGCTCATAACCCTCTATTTGGTCTGGACTGTTATCTGTTTCATAAGGAGACTGTTCGTCTTGGCTGCAAGCCACTGACGCGAGTATTAAAACAATGATCCAACCCCGACTTATCATAAGTGATACCTTTCCAACTATAGTTTCCTGTTTTTTTGATGGCTATTAAATAACCCGTTAAACGGTTGAATTCAATAGCGGATAACATGGTTTAAAAGGGCCCAATTCTTTAATATTCAATACAAAATTTTTCAAATGTTCATTTTTTGGGCGGCCAAAAAACGAACACAAAAAAGTCGCCGGCTGATGTAATTTTTGTTGCGTTCCCTACGTCTGTGCTAAAACCATTTAACTCGATCCGCTGAGGACCGCGGATCTCAAACAAAAACGGTTTCTACACGCACAGACTACGGTCACTCGATCAACAAAAATTACGAAGGCCGGACTGAAGAGGGTTACAGTTAAATAATCTAACGTGAGTTCGATATAAGGATCACAAAAATTATAGCTGTCATCGCGAGGAGGCGTCTGTGGCAGTAGCCGGCTCCATTTTGAGGTCGACGCGGCGATCTCCCCGTCCATTTTCTGTTCACCCGCCGGGAGATTACCTCCCGAAAGGTTTCGGGATCCCGATGATTACTTAATCCCTCTTCGTAATGACAGGTTCTGTCTCGAACTGACCCTAAATATTGTTGCATTTCAGAGGAGGTGCTCAATTAATTGAGACGGTCGTCTCATAGGCACTGAGATAGTCGTCTCAAGGTATACGAGACGATGGTCTCGGTAAGTATGAGACGATGGTCTCACTATGTATGAGATAGTCGTCTTGGTAAGCACGTGAATCTATAAAGAGAAGATTTTCACCAGGGCTTATTCAAACCCCTCGTGAGGAGGCCCGGCTTAACCTGAGTTCGAGATATGGATATCGTGATGAGGCTTTGGTGTACGTGTTGGCTCAACGATGCGGTCGACGCGGCGATCTACTCAATCGTTTCTTGTTTACGCATAGGAGATTGCCGCTGGATTTCTCTGAATTCCTCACAATGACAGATTTTATCTCGAACTGACGTTAATCTATCATTTTGAGTAAGCTATAAAACCAGACATTTCTTGGCTTTTAGCCTCCTCATAACCTAAGGTTTCTTTTCTATTGATTATAAGACTAAAAACAGCCTGCGCCCTTGGTTATATCCCTCAAATGGGATGATTTCAATTTTCCTTACTATATGGGAATGATCCATATAGTAAGGAAAATCACATGGATGCCGGAACTTCATCCAGGACCAGTAAATGACACCTCCAGCTACCTGCCTGAACCTGCATACCGAATAGTGTCAATCTCAACAAAGGAGATCACTCGTTCTCTGATCTCTGGGTCCCAGAGCATCCGGTAATGTCCCGTCTTTTCCAATGCGACGAATTCTAATCCCTGCCACTGTTCAGCTACGCGCTTTGCCCCTTCGAATGGCAACACCGAATCCTTTTTCCCGTGCATCAACATCACACAGTTGGCATTTACACGGTGACCCATTTTATGAACGTCCACCTCTTCCACCGGTCTGTCCAGTCGTTTGGCGATATAATTAACCAGCTTGCGGTGATCCGTTTTGGACAGCTTCATGAACCGGGAAAATTCCAGGGCCAATTCTTCCAACCCATCCGGGGTAGTTAGCATGACAAGATTGGGAACGCAGGTATTTGGATGCTCGCCCAGTGCCATGACGGTAGCTGCCGACCCAAATGAATGCGATATCACCGTATCAACCGAATCCAGCTTTTGCAACAGATCGGCGATTACTCCCGAAAACTCAAGAATATTGGCGGTATGTTCTTCGCTTTCGCCGTGGGCGGGTCCATCGAAAGCAACGACTTTGTACCCGGCATTGGTGAGGGGCTCGACGAATCCACCCAGTCCACCGCCGTTGCTGGCCCACCCGTGCACCAGCAGGGCCGTTTTATCCCCATCGCCCCACTCCAGCTGCCGGATTAATTTCCCATTAAGAAAGGAATGCGTTTTCCGGGCTTTGGATCTTATTCGCTCCTCACGGTTGCGAATCTTTCCACCCATCGGCCAGCAAAAAAGTTGGAAAGCCACCCGAACGCCCACCGGTGGCGCAATCCGGAAAAGCAGTTTTATTAATCTGCTAAAGATTTTAATCATCATAACATAGTTTTTTGCGGTTAGGTTATTAACCAATAATTCACAATAGAACCTCTAAGTTTTCCTGAACTTGATTCAGGATCTAGTAAAAATGACAACCGTTGATATAGAACCCGAATAGAATCAAGGTTTATACCCCTGCGAGATCCTGCATCGGGGTGCAGGATGACTGAAAGGCATTTCTCCGTTAACCCATTCATAACACTGGTTCCTCCACTTTCGTAAACCATTGATAAAGAATCGGCACGATCAGCAGCGTCAGTGCGGTTGAACTGAGCATGCCCCCGATGATGGTCCATCCCAGCGGCGACCACAAGCTGGTGTTGGAGAGCGTCAACGGCAACAGCCCGAGAATCGTCGTAGTAGTCGTCAGCACGATGGGGGTAAAGCGCGTTTCAGCGGATTCAATGATCGCCTCGTAGACCGTTCGCCCCTCCGAACGCAACTGGTTGGCATAATCCACCAAAATGATCGAGTTGTTGACCACAATGCCCATCAGGCTGATGAACCCGACAAATGCGAAGAAAGAGAACGACCAGCCGGTGATAAACAGGGCGATAAACGAGCCTGTGATCGCCAGTGGGATCGCTGAAAAAATAATCAGTGGCTGACTGAACGAGCGGAACTGCAGCACCAGGATGGCAAAGATGGCGACCAGCGCCAGGATCAGGAGATTGGTCAGATCTCCAAATGCCTCTTGCTGCGTCTCGTACTCACCGGCCACGTAGTAGGAATATCCATCCGGCCAGTTAACTTGATTCAATCCCATGATGATCTCTTCCGTGATCGTCGTGGTGTTATCAGGATTGGTGACATTTGCTGTAACCGACGTGCTCCGCTGCATGTTATAGTGCAGAATCTGGTTGGTCGCCGACTCAAACCGGGTCTCTGCCACCTGTCGAAGAGGCACCTGTGCTCCATCCCGGCTTGCCAGGTAAATCTTGTCGAAATCCCGGACGGATGTCTGCTCTTCTACCGGCAGCCGCAGCACAATGGGATACTCCTCCCCATTTTCCATGGTCACCTCCTCAACCTCCAGCCCAGACATCGCCGCACGCACGGTTCGATCGATAGAAGCCACCGAGAGCCCGGCCAGGCTCGCCTTGTCCCGGTTGATATCCACTTTCAGGTTGGTACGGTTTATCGAAAGCGGGTTATCGACGTCGACAGTTCCACTGGTCTTTCGGATAATCTCTTCTACTCTGTATGAGAGGGCTTTGAGCATGTCCAGCTGCTTACCCAGCACCCGAATTTCGATCGGGGCGTTAAACGGAGCCCCGTTTTTCAACTCACGGAAAGTAATTTGCGCCCCGGGATATCGCTCGAAAGATTCTCGGAACTGGTCAAGCGTGGCATAAAAGGTCGGGGGATCCCACTCCCTGAAATTGACCAACAACTGCCCGTGATTTTTCTTGTATGATTCAGGAATGCGGTTGTAATAAACCTGGGGATTCCCATGCCCCACATTCGCAGTGTAATCTTCGACGAATGCCGTCGTATCGAGCACACTTTCCACAAAACGAACGGCCCGGTCGGTCTCATAGAGGTTGGCCCCGTCGGGAGTGTCGACTTCAATCAACAACATCGGCTTGTCGGCGGTGGGAAAAAAGCTTACGCCAATGAATGGGAACAGCATACCGCTTCCGACAAACAACAGAATCGCTGCGGTAACCACCCATCCTTTTCGTCGAAGTACTTTCTTTAATGCCGGACGGTAGAAACGTTCGATAGACGAAGATATCCAGCTTTCCACCCGTCTTGGCTTTTTAGGTGGATTATCTTTTAAGAATCTGCCCGCCAGGATCGGCGTAAAAATAAGCGCCAGCACCAATGAAATAGCCAGTACAATCATGACCGTCACCGGCAGCGAACGTAGAAATTCCCCGGGTCCACTCTGCATCATCGCCAGCGGTGCAAAAGCAAACACCGTGGTCAGCGTAGAACTGATAATCGCGTAACCTACCTCGGACGTCCCCTTGGCAGCGGCCTCCAAAAACGAGTATCCTTTTTTGCGGAAACGGACAATATTTTCGATCACCACGATGCCGTTATCCACCAGCAGTCCAAGCGCAATAACGAGCGCAGCAATGGAGATCTGCTGCAAACCAAATCCCAGCAGGTCAAGAACTCCAATACCGATGATCATCGCTATCGGGATGACCGTCATCGTAATCATGGAGGAGCGATATCCCAGGAATACAAAGATAACCAAGCCGACCAGCACAATACCCTGCAGCAGGTTGATGAAAAAACCATTAATGCGATTTGATACCGCCGGGGCCTGCTCGAAGGCGACCTCCATCAAAATGTCGGGGGGAAGTTCTGACCGAAACTGGTCCAGTTTTTTATGAATATCTTCAGTAATCTGAACCAGGTTTTCACCCGACTTTCGCTTAACCGTGACAAAAATAGCACGTGTCCCCTCATGGCGGGCCAGCCATCGCAAATCCTCATTTGCATAAAACACCTCCGCCAGGTCCTCCAGGTACACCAATTTGCCCTGGTTACCGCGCACCGGAATGCGACGAATCTGGTCAAGGGTCTTGAAGCTGCCGCTCGTCTCGATGTTGAATCGCCTAGAGCCGCTGCTCAGATCTCCGCCCGGTATGTTCATATTTTGATCTGTAAGAGCATACGCCACCTGGTCGACCGAAATATTCTGATGGACCATCCGCTCCATATCCAGGGCCACGCGAATTTCCTCGTCCGGGCTGGCCTCGATTTCGGCCTCTTTAACCCCTGCAACGCTTTCTATGACATCCTGTAGATCTTCTTCGGTTTCGTCCATTTTCGCGTAAGAAGCGGTCTCGGAAACCAGCGCCAGCTGTATGATTTTGGTGCGATCCTCCGGCTTGAACTGCTCGACATTGAGACTAAAAATATTATCCGGCAGCTCATCCCTGATCGCATTGATCTCCCGGTTGAGCTCATCATTCTTTCGGTCATAGTCGATGCCAAATTCGGCCTCCACCTGGATCACGGCCAAACCTTCCTCAATAGTGCTTACTACTTCAACTATATCGTCCAGCTCGTCTATGGCGTCCTCCAGGGGATTTACCACGAGTTCCTCCATATCCTCCGGGCTGGTGCCGGGATAAATCACTGTCACCGTGTAATTCGGAAATGCGAGATCTGGATCTTCGGTTCGCGGCATGGTGAGCAGGGAATGAGTTCCCACCATCACGGCCAACAGAACCATAATCAAAACAAACTGGTAATTTTTTATGGCTTGTGTTGGTAAACGCATCTTAAAGTCCCTCTCTTGTGATGTTAATATTGGCGCCGGGACGCAGGTAGGAAGCTCCACGGGTAATTACTTTTGAAGCACTCAGTTCCCCGGTATCCACGGCAAAGAATGACTCCCCGATGTAGAAAGGCTGTACCTTCACTTTTTGTGCTGATTTTGTTGATTCATCCGGCACATAAATGAAGGCGTGCTCCCGGTTGGCCTCGACCAGCGCATCCATCGGGATTCGGATGTATGGGGCCTGTCCCGAGGGAAACAGCGTGACTTTACCGATGAACCCGTTTCGCAGTTCCGGGTAATTATTGGTAAGCATCACCTCTATCTCGAAGGTGCCGGTGCGTGGGTCAGCTTCTGCGGCTACGTTTGTGACTTCTCCTTGAAATATCCGATCCGGGAAAGCATCAAACCGTACCTGGGCTGAATCACCAGGCTGAATACGGACGACATCTCGGTCGGCCACTCCAAATTTCAGGATCTGGGATTTAGCACCAGTTGTGCCCAGCCGCAATACAGGTGTGCCCGGCGACACTTGCTCTCCCCTTTCAGAATACTTTTTTAAAATTCGACCGTCGGCCGTGGCATGGATAGTAGCATTCTCCTGGTTGAAACGGGCGATCTCCAGTTCGGCCCGCGCCACTTCATACGCCGTCTCCAGGTCCTGCACCTGTTCAAGCGTGGCCACAGTATCCCGGTACAGATCCCGTATACGCTTTAGATCACGTTTGGCTTTCTCAAAAGCGTTGCGGGCTTTGGCAACCTGGGCATCAATTTCCGCCCGGTTGAGGCGCGCCAAAAGATCACCCTTTTTAACGTTATCGCCTTCCTCCGCCAAAATCGTCTCGATGTAGCCGCCTACTTTGAATGAAAGGTTGACTTCCGATTTAGAAGCCAACACACCGCTTGCTGCAATCGGGAGCGGTTCCGTAGTAGCTGAAACTTCCTCGACCTGTACATTGTGAACTTTCGGGGACTTTTCATCAGCAGGAGGCTTTGCGGAACTGCTGCAACCTGCAATCGCAATGACCAAGATCGCAATTCCGTACAAGAATATATTTAGTTGATATTTTGAAGTTTTCATGACTTTACGTGTTGTTTGTGAGCAAAAGTGAAAAAGGTCTGAGAATGGGTTTCTGATTAATTGCTGCTGCTATTTGTCCAGCATGCGGCACGTTCCAGTTCAGCCTGCCGCGCCAGCAAATCATACCTTGCGATTACCTGTTGCAGGCGGGCGTTGGTGAAGTTGTTTTGCGCTTCGATATACTCGACCCACAGCACCTGGTTTTCCTGGTACTTTCGCTTTACTATGCGAAAACTGGACTCGGCAGCGCGACGCCCGGACTGCTTGGCTTCCAGTGTTTTTCGGGCGGCATCCCATGCGTGCCAAGAATCGATTACTCGTAGCTGTATCTGCTGCTCAAGCTCTTGGTACCGATTTTCCAGCTGCCTGATTTCGATGCGGGACTGCTGGATCCGTTCCCTGTTTTGGAATCCTTCGAAGAGGTTCCACCGCAGTCCAAACTGCACGAACCAGAAATCCTGGTTGTCGTTGAACTTGTATTGGTAGCCCTGGAACCCAGCGTCTGCCGCTACGAATAATTCGGGCAACGCATTGCCCTGGTTGAGCTTCAGCATATTTTCCTGTGCAGAAATCCCCTGGTTTATCTGCGTGAATTCGGGACGCAAATCCAGTGCTTGTTTCTGCAGTTGGGACAGCTCATTAAATTTGCCAGAATCAATTGAAACAGTAGAATCCTGTTCAATGGGCACGGAAAGCTCCCGGTTCAACAGGAAATTGAAATAGGCCTTGGCCGAAGCTCGCTGTTTCTGGGCCTCGGAGAGCTCACTTTCTGCTTCCCGGAGCTCATACTCCGCGGTGAAGATGGCATCTTTTGTGGCTTTTCCGTTCTCCACCAGCCGGCGGTTTACCCGGAGCATCTCCTTCAGCAAATCAATCGTAGACTCATGGATCGCTACCAGTTCTTCTGTTTTCAGATAGTTGTAGTAGCCCACTTTAATCTCTTTGACCAGCTCATCGTGGACCGCTTGCCGCCGGGCCTCCTGTTGTGATACGAGGTGCTTCTGCGCCCGATAGCCATAATAAATGTCAGTATTAAAAAGTGGCTGAATGAGGCGCAGTTTGGTTTCGTGGTAATCATCAGGTAACAATTGCTCACTGACGTTTGCCAAGTCGGTTGGGTAGCGCGATTCTCCCGTCAAAGCATTCAACTCACGGTGAATTGGGTTGAATAGATCGCCCACCGGGATGTCGATCGTGCGTCCGCCATCTGAGTAGGAGTAATTGGCCTGCAATGAAATGTCGGGCAGAAAACGTCCTTTTACCTCTTGAAGCTTTGAGTGACTGAGATCCAGATCCAGAGATTCATTAATCAGGGAAAGATTGTTTTCTATCCCCTGCTCAATATACTGTTCCAAAACAGACTGCGCTTGAGCAACGGACTGTAAACCACCTGCAATCCCAAGCCAGACAAGAACTAACGGAATTGTGATTTTAATCTGATTCATAATAAACATCTTTTATTAATTGAACAGTGTTCATTTATAAATAAAAATTTTTTTCCTAGAGTTTGCTGATTGCATCTTTAAAAATGCTAACGGCGTTGTTCATCAGTTTTTGAGGATCACTTTCTTGATACATGTGCATGCGATCCCTCAGGTGGAGCGAAACGATACCGTGAACTTGCCCCCAGATCATCAAGGAAAGTTCATTGATGTCATATCCGCTGAAATACCCGACTTCCTGACACTCACGTATAATGTTGGTCAGTACTCCATGACTGGTCTCCCCTTCCTTCCACGATTCCTTCTCCTTTATTGATCGCATCGGGTCATTCATGATAAACATTAGATCGTAGTAGGAGGGATAATCGAGGGCAAATTGGATGTAAACCTCACCGAGCTTTCGCAACTGCTCCATGGGATCCTTGATCTCACGCACGCTGCTCAGGTATTCGAAAAAGAGCTGGAAGCCACGAACACTCACTTCATAGAGCAACTCATCCTTGTCCTTGAAATAGCGGTAAATGGTACCGGGACTGTATTCAATCGCTTTGGCAATGGCACGCATGCTGGTTTTTTCGTACCCTTTCATTCGGAAGAGTTCGGCAGCTGTACTCAGAATCAGATTCCTGAGCTCCTGTTTTTCTCGTTCTTTGCGTTCCTGGATGCCCATATCTTTAAATGGCTATTTCGAATTGAACGAAGATAATTTATTGAACGGCGTTCATTTTGTCAAGACTTATTTCTATAATGAGAATCCCGTTAGTAGTTAGTTATATACCAAGGACCGTTGAACTGTTGATGATTAGGTCGAAAGTCAGAAGGTCTAAGGTCATTTTCTGTTGAGACGTTGAAGCGTTGAACTGTTGAGTTGTTGATAGTTTGGTCAAAGGTCTGATGGTCTTTAAAGTCAAAAAGTCTGAAGGTCTAAGGTCATTCTGATGTTGAGATGTTGAAGACCTAGCTTCGAATATCAAGCGATAATTTTCTCCTTTCCGGCCTAGCGATTCATGAACCGCCCGGGGCAAAAGAAGCGGTGGCGTTAAGAAAGAAAACTCCGGCAGAATAGTCTCGAGAAGTCGTTGAACGTTTTAAAGTAGTGCCGTTCGGAAAGGCAAAGTCCGGGAATATCTAGTTTTCATTTAGCCGCAGCGAAATGCAGCCCAGGTGAATGAATCTTTCGCCGGCGATTTTTTTGATTCGTTTTTCCATCGTTGGAAAAATGAATACCAGAACAGGAATTAGACTCCAAACCGATAATCAAACCTCCTATCCCATTCCAGCCATTCCTTTATCGTTAAAAAAGAACATACACATGAAGACATGGATCCTGTTTTCTTCTTGTCCTGTGAAACCTGAAGTCTAAGCAGAGAAAAAACAACTATGCTGGTCATCCCCCAAGCCCCCTTCGAACTTCATTTGTTGTCTTTTTTACGGTATAGCCATAAGGGGGACTCCTCCTGGCACAGACCGAAAGAAGTGTCCTTCTGTTTTATTATCTGAATGCCAATTTTTAAAATTGCGTCATACCTTCCGGCCTTGTAAAGTTGACCACCCGGAAGGGAGCCGAGGGGAGCGTAAAGAAAAAATCTGTCTTAAAATATTGAAATGTTGAGTAGTTGAGACGTTAAATTGTTGATTAAAAGGTCGACGGTCTGAAAGTCCAAGGTCATAAGATTAAAACTCTCCCCCGCCCTAATGTAAATTTCGCTGGAACAGAGAGCGCAGCCGAAGCGTGAAGAAACCATTTGTGTCTGAGAGCCGCGTTTTTCAGCGGAGCGAGTTTAAATGGTTTTAGCGGAGGTGGACTGAACACAGCGACAATTTACTTCAGGCGGTGATTTTTTTGAGTCGTTTTTTTTCACTAAAAAAAAGAATAGCACAGAAGGAATAAGCAGCAAGACACGTTAAAAGTTCTTTATCGGACAACAGTGATTTTCAAATCATGAATTTCAACGATCCCCGGACATATTGCTTATGGAATTTGCCAATACCATATTTAATTCTTTCAACTTCTGGAGCTGGTTTTTGCTGATGCTGGGCATGCAGTACAGTGCCGGTCCGGCCAACATTTTCTTGGCCACCGCTGTGGGAAAAATGGGCTTCCGGAATAGTATTCCACTGTTTGTCGGGCTCTGGTTCCCGGCCATTGTCTACACCCTACTCATCGGATACGGGTTTAATCAGGTAAATAAAGAATATGAGCTGTTCTTCGACCTGCTGACCCTGATCGGCACGCTGTACATTTTTTACCTGGGCTATCGATTTTTCGTTTCTTCAACCAAACAAGATGCTAACAATCGAGAACAGGAATTCAACTTCAAAGATGGTTTTATTCTCTCTACGTTTAATGGCAAACTGATTGCCGCGATACTGGTAATGTATCCCGTGGCCCTGAATGAGCAAAGTACCGGCTCCACCATTTTGCTGATCACATTCCTGTTTTTCCTCAATGGGTTGATTGCCAATATTCTGTGGGGACTGGGCGGTAAACTGTTTTCCAGAGTGATGGGCCCTGAAAATTTGAAACTCCAGAACTACATATACGGTTTGCTGCTGATCGGTGTGGCCGGCTGGATGCTGTATCTGCTAGTCATAAAATATATTAAAACAGCGTTTAAAATCCCTTTTGCCTGAACTTGATTCAGGATCTCGCAAAGTTCATACTCTTTTATAAGTCTTAGAATTGATCGATGCTTTTGAACACCACGAGAGACCGGATCGGCATACGGAATGACTATACTTTCTCAGTGGTAAGTGTAGTACTTGTATTTCTGATCGGCACAAAGTCGAATTTAAGTTTTTCTCCCACACCCTTCCTGTAAGGAGTTTCCCTACGCTCAAATACCAATCTGCTCCACATCTTGAGGCGTAAATATCAGACCTATAATCACCCATTTTACCCCTATCCTCCTGATAGTTAGTCATTATTCAAGAGACAATGGTGACAACCTACATATACACCATATTTGAAAGGAATTATTTATGAGAACCCGGCTATTCACAATCATAATCATTACAGTATCATTATCACAAGGGATCGTGGCTCAACCCTCCACCTACCGGGCCCAAGAGGTTATCAGGATCTCTTCAGGCGATACGCTTCACAACAATGTTATTCTTGCCGGGCAGTCGATTGAAGTGTTGGGCTATCTCGATAACGACCTCTACTCTGCTTCCCGGATGTTCTTGTTTAACGGGGATGTCACTGATGATGCCTTTGTGGCAGGCCAAATTGTTTCGGTTTTTGGCCATGTGGGAGGAATGCTGGTTAGTGCTGGAGAAACGGTAGTAATAGATGGTATCATAGAGGGAGACCTTTTCGCAGCAGGTCGTGATATCACGATCAGTGAGCAGGCTGAAATCCGCGGTAATGCGTTTGTTGCCGGGGGTACAGTAAAACTGAACGGCGGCATTATAGAGGGAACCCTACGGCTGGCCGGGGGAGAAATAGCGTTGGATGGCATCATCAACGGCTCCTCCAATATTTACAGTGATGATGTCACCTTTGGCGAAAATTATAGTGCAGCCTACGGAACGACCATCACAAGCACCGAAACGCTGCACCGTGAAAACCTGGGAGCAATCCCGGAGAATTTGACACTCAACACGGAGGAAACAGATGTGTGGAGCGTTGTACTTTTCCAGCTCTGGTTTTTCCTTTCCCTGGTTGTCACTGGATTGATTATTCTCAGAATTTTCCAGCAAACAGCAATCGACATATCCAAATTTGCGGCAGAATCTTTCTGGAAGAATACCGGTTGGGGATTCCTGGCCTTTATCGCAGTTCCCATCGCCATTTTATTGTTCGCTGTCCTGGTCATCACCATACCTCTTTCTGTGATTTTGGGCATGTTATACCTGTTGTCCCTGTTCATCGGCTACCTGGTGGTTGCTATATCCCTCGGTGTGCTCAGCATTATCTTTTTTACCGGGGAGGCTAAAACCTCCACCCATTACTGGGGACTGATATTGGGTATAATCTACATCGCAATCCTTACCAACCTGCCGTTTATTGGATGGATTTTAAATGTTCTACTGATCTTTTTCGGACTGGGTAGCCTGGTACATTACCTGTGGAAAATTAGCCGGACGAGTCGTTCATCCAACGTCTCGGGCCAAGAAACCGGGGAGCCCGCCATATGATTGACTGGCTCTTTAAGCACCTTCAACCGGGCATAAAGTATGTAATTCTCCACCCGTTTACGGTTCTGGTGATTTGTTTTTCATTGGCGATAGGCGGCTTTTTGATGGCCCGCAATCTTCGCATCGACAATGACCTTTCGAAACTTATTCCACAAGACTATCCAAGTGTGCAGGCGCTCAACAAGCTGCGCGAACAGGTCGGTGGAGAGCATGAAGCGGTCGTGGCCATCCACAGTCCCTCGTTCGAAATCAACAAAAGGTTTGCTGAAGCACTGATTCCACGTGCGCTGGCGCTGACAAACCCCGCAACTGGTGAACCCTATTTCACACGGGCTGAATTCAGAAGAAATATCGATTTCTTAAAACAAAATGCACTTTATTTTGCCACTGGGGAAGAACTGGATCAACTACAGGAATACCTGGAAAATCAAATTGAGGAGTCGCGCCGGAAGGCTAACCCCTTTTATTTTGAGCTGGAAGAAGAGGAGGCCGAAACGGACTCTCTTGGCGAAGAACTGAATCAGCGGTACAACGAGCTGGTTGGATCAGCATATACCATGTCGTCTGACTCTACAGTGCTGGCGATAAAACTGTTTCCCAGTGGTTCCCAGACTGACCTTGGGTTTATCCGCAACGCTTATGCCGACCTGGAAAACCTGATTGCCGACATGAATCCCGACTCCTACCATCCACAGATGGAGGTTGCGGCCGCCGGGCGACTGCTACGCACGCTGATTGAAATTGAGACGATAACCGCAGATGTTTTCGACTCGTTCGGGGCCGGGGTGCTGATGCTGCTCATTGCGGTCGTACTCTATTTTTACTACAAGGGTTACCGTGCCCGTTATGGACAGGAGTTCCGATTCCGATGGGCTGTTAAACAGCTCACTCACACCCCCGCACATGCTCTCATTATGGCACTGCCGCTGATATTTAGCCTTTGCTGGACCTTTGGCATCGCATGGATGGCGTATGGCACCTTAAATGTTATGACCTCCACGCTCGGCCTGTTGCTGTTTGGAATGGGGATCGACTTTGGTATCCATTTTTATGCCCGCTATTCCGAGGAGCGGGGAAACGGTCATTCTGTGGAGCAGTCTATTCTTACCACCTTTATGACGACGGGACAGGCAATCTTTGTGGTGGGACTCACGACAGCGGCCGCCTTCTTTATCCTTATGATTGCGGCCTTCAAGGGCTTCAGTGAATTCGGATTCATAGCGGGAATTGGGTTGCTATTTGCGATTCTTTCGTACCTGGTCTTTCTACCCGCATTAATTGTTTTGCTCGAAAAAAGTCCACTGCTCACGCTTGCCAGTATCACAGTGTCTGAAGCCACTTCGAACTCCGAATCCAACATTCGTCCCGACATTCGATTACGATGGCGAGTACTCTCTATCGGGATACTCGCTGTAGCGATCGGCGTAACCACCCTGTCTTTTATAAAACTGGATGAATTGTCGTTTGAGTATGATTTTGCCGAACTAGAACCAACCTATGAAGAGTTTAACCGTCGAAATGCACTGGTTTGGCGGACCTACAGTGACACCGGTACGCGAAACTCAGCATACATCATTGTAGACAGGCCTGAAGACGCACCAGTGGTTGCCAACCTGTTGCGGGAACGCGCCAAAGTCGACACGCTGACGCCCACCATTCGAAGTGTAGAAACGTTCCAGGATCGCTATCCCTTTTCTACTGAGAAAGCACAGGCCAAACTGGCCCGAATTGCAGAGATCAGGAAGCTCCTCAACGACCCATTCCTTGAAAGTTCTGAGAAGGCAGCTAATGATCTGGAGAGGCTCAAAACTGCTGCCGGTACCCACAGTCCCATTCCACTCAATGAGGTCCCCGAGTTCCTGAAATCGCCGTTTAGCTCCACCTCGGGCGCCATCGGAAACCTGGTTATCATTCATCCGTCGGTAGGATTAGCGGACGGCCGAAACTCCATGGCTTTCGCTGATGACGTAGGCGAAGTCACCATGCAAAATGGAAACACCTATTATGCCGGCTCCACATCCATCGTCGCTTCCGACATGCTGCGACTTATGATCGATGAGGCTCCGCTTATGGTGGCATTGACACTACTTTTTATCGTGCTCTTCAAGGTCATCATCCTGCGTGGTTTTAAATGGATGTTCCTTGCCCTCCTACCACTTGCGGCCAGTTTTATATGGCTCTTTGGCATTATGGAAACTGTAGGGTGGAAACTGAATTTTTATAACCTGGTGGTTCTGCCCACAATCCTCGGCATCGGCGATGACAGCGGCATACACATTGTGCACCGCTACCTTGAAGAAGGCAAAGGCTCTATTATGCGGGTTTTGCATTCAACGGGCGAACATATCACCGTCAGCACGTTTACGACGATGCTCGGTTTCGGCGGACTCCTTTTCTCTATTCACCCCGGGATGCGCTCAATAGGAGAAGTCGCTATTTTGGGAGTCGGCCTGGCCCTGTTTGCTGCACTTTTTGTATTGCCGTCACTTTTGAAGGGGCTTGAACAATTTGATGCGAAAAATCCAGCACAAAAAAATAAAGCGACATTACGAGTTCGGGAAAAAGTGGAAAGATGATGGGGCGGAAAGGACAATATGATAAAAAAAAGAGCCCGAAACATTATTAATGTATTCGGACTCTCCATTTGCTTTGAGCTACTTTAATGACGAAGCCATCGGTATTCTTATCGCCGGCATTATCCGGTTCAAGTTCTGAAGTATTATCTCAGCCCCTTCCGCCTGCTGGCAGAAAAAGCACCCTCCACCGGTGGCTTCGGGTTAACCACCTTTCGATGATTAACAAGTGCCGAAGCACAATTTTCGTTAGCCATATGATGACTAATCAAAAATTAATCAGCGGCATATTCCTGATTTATTCCTGACCACACCGTGGTATGATCCAGAATTGTGCTTGTTATTCTTATAGTCAAGTTGTCAAAGTCTCTAAGTACAGAGTACTCATTATGGAGCTACAAAATAGTAGGTCAATTTCTATACAGCCTGTAGGTGTTTTCCCGGGTTGTATGAAATCATTTTTTAAAAATGATCCATCTAAGCCTTTTTCCACCGAAATTATTGTTGTTTGGGGAACTATTGTGGGATTTTTCACTACACATACTCATAATCTACCCTGTTGGCAAAAGATTCTAGAGAAGGTTATATAATTTTAAAACTTTCAATTAATTTGTAACCCGGGTGATGTGTTACATAAGACAAGAATACTGTCAGGTTATCAAGTGTTGGAAAAAATAATTTTCAGATTGACTTTTTTGCCTTATGGTGGCTACTATTTGCAATACTGAAAAAAATTCAACTAGAGACAGGTAATTGAAACCTTAAGGGCTTTTTAATTATATCGGGATAAAAAAACATGGATAAGAAAGTAATGGCTTTGAAACTCGAAAGTCCCGCTTTTGGCGATGGAGAGATGATACCTGAAAAATACACGTGTGACGGCGAAAATATTTCACCTCCACTGGAATGGTCTCACATTCCTGTGGGCACAGAATCATTTGTCATAATATTCGAGGATCCGGACGCTCCGTCGAAAACATTTGTACACTGGATTTTATATAACATTCCCGGCGATCAACGCAAACTTGGGGAACTTATACCTGCTGTTGAAATTATGGCGAATGGTGCCGTACACGGGACCAATGATTACCAGAAGAGAGCCTACCGGGGTCCGTGCCCTCCCGACGGGATTCATCGCTATGTCGTAAAACTATACGCCTTGGATACCGAACTTGATTTTGGACCGGGTGCCACCAAAGAAGAACTGCTTAAAGCTATGAATGGGCATATTTTAGACCAGGTGGAACTGGTCGGAAAATACAGGCGGCAAAAATAGAATATGCCAAACCCTGAAATAACTGGAAAAGGCAAGCATAAGTGTTTTTACCTACTTTTTTAGGCTGATTTATTATTGATTAAAATTTGCTAACCTTTACCAACAATTTTAGGGCAAACAAGAGGTTATGTATAGGGAGAATTCAGCCAGTGACTTCGAAAAGGTGCAGAAAGAATTTATCAGCCTGCTTGAATGGTTACGATTCTCAGAAATAAGGGTCAACAGGAACGATAAATTCCCTTCCCCATCAGTAGTGGAAACTACGGGAAGCCAATCTATTATCCCGGCTATCACTGCAGAAAAAAATGGAACAAATTATCTCTTTGAGATCTTTACCGAAGATATTCACAAATTGCCGGAAAAATCCAACAAGCTTGTTAATTTCTGCTTATATGCCCATAACAGATCTCAGAATGAAGCGATAATGGTAATACCATTTGGAAAAAAAGAATCGATAACCAGGTGGTGCAATACTCAAAACATTCCAACGCCTCCGTTGTGGGAAATTACTATCACATACTGAGAGGGAGTTTATATTCCCGGTCCCTCAGTTTGTATCTACGTATGGTACCACTTGGAGTTTTCGGCAATCTTCGCATGAATTCAATCTTCAATCCGGCCGGGATCAGGTCCAGTTGTTCTCCTGCAAAACTTTTGATCTCCATTGCCAGATCTTCATCCGGTTGACAGCCTGCTTTCACTGCGATATAGGCGTATAATATAGCTTTTGGATCGGCCTCTTTTTCAGCCACAACCGCCGCTTCCAGAATGGCAGGATGAGTCATCAACACCTGCTCTATCTCAAATGAAGTAACTTCATCGGCTTCTAACAGAAGCGTCTGTTCCATTCTACCCCCAAACCAAAAATATCCCTGCTCATCCCTGTGGACCAGGTCGCCGGTTAAATACCAACCTCCTGCAAAACGCTGTTTATACTCCCCTTCCACATAGCCTGCAAACATGGAGGGCCACCCCGTTTTGAGGGCTAGCTGCCCCGTCTCCCCCGGCTCTTCAATAAAAGTGAGCTCTCCCGATTCGTCCGTTTTCACGATCGCCGCCTTAATACCCGGCAGAGGTTTCCCCATGGCTCCCGGCTTAATCCGCATTCCCGGATAATTGGCGATCATAATACCGCCGGTTTCGGCCTGTCCCCATGTGTCTAATATGGGGAGTTCGAGTGTTTCCTGGCTCCACCGCTGAATCTGCGGACGCACCGGCCCTCCCGTACTGTGGATAAGGCGCAGGGCATTCAAATTGTACTGTTTCCCTACATCGATATCCTCGTGCATCAACTTTTGCAAAATAACTGGAGTGGTGTACCAAACCGATACCATCTGCTCCTCCAGGATTTGATAGCACAGGTGAGGTTCTAGATCACCCTCAACTACTAAACTGGTGACTCCGTGCAGAAGTGGAGACAGCATTCCATAAAAGGTACAGGGGGCCCAGCCCGGGGCGGCGGTGCACCAAAAGATATCGTCAGCATGAAAATCCAACACAAATTTGCCCGTTATATAGTGAATGAGTGCTGACTTATGGGTATGTATAACTCCTTTTGGCGGGCCCGAACTGCCACTACTAAATTGCACCATTGCCGGATCGTCGGGATCTGTAGGAGGAAGATCAAACATTTTGTCCGCCTGACGCATCAGGAGTGGCATCGATTCTATCATTGGATCCCGGCGTTCCATTTCATCCACGAGTAAGACGTGTTGCAAATTCTCCAGCTGATCGAGAGCCGGCTCCACTTTTTCCCGGTATAAAGCTCCGGTTGTGACCAACACTTTGGGATTCGCCTGTTCCAGGCAGCTCCATATCGACTCACGGGTATCTCCCGCAGGGATCGGGCAAAAAAGGCTCCTGGTTTTCATTGCTCCCAACGCTGCAATAAACAGTCCCGGGATACGACCGGTCAAAGTAGCGACAACTTCCCCTTCTTCAACCCCAAGGCTCTGCAAAATATTGGCAAAACGCCCCGTCTCTTCCTTCAACTTTTGGTATGAAAATTCCTCAGTTGTCCCATCATCACCCAGCCATCGCATTGCAATCTTATTTCGCAACTTTCCTGCTGCGTGCCGGTCTACCGCCTCATAAGCGATATTTAGCCCTTCCCGGTTAGGCAAACCGGACAGTTCACTGATATATTTATTCCATCGGAATGCCTTGTATACCTCATCATATGCCACCATATTCGGAGGTACATATCGATTGGCCTGCTCAACTATATCTGTTCCAAACATTACTCTCTCAGTTTAAATTTAACTATAAGTTGCCCATCATATTTGGATAGCCACTCACAAACTTCCGGCTGCCTCATCTAACCCTAAATCGTCATTAATGTATTATATCATCGAAAATGATGATATAAACATAAAATCTAATATATCACACAGAGAGAGGGAATGCCATCTATTTATTGTGGAAGAATCCACTAAATTTCCCTTTTTATACTAAATTGATTGATTCGGAATAACCCTGCTAAATAACAATATTACTCTTGATACCCAGTTAATAGACTGGTATCTACAACTTATCTTAATAAAATAACAATAAGGGAAAGGGATATTTATATGGCTCATATAGAACTACAAAATCAACTCCCGGGTATTGTGGGATTGCTAACCCAGTTTAAGGAAACAGCCAAACCGTTGTCAGAGCTGGCCCAGGTTTTACTGCGCGGGGACTCCACTCTCTCAGAAGGAGAAAGAGAACTGATTGCCAGCCTGGTCTCCTCTCGTAATGAGTGTAAATTCTGCATGAATTCCCATGGTGCCACTGCAAGTCACCTGCTCGGCGACGATAAAGAACTGGTAAAGCAGGTTCAGGAAGATTTCCGATCGGCACCGATAAGTGACAAAATGAAGGCACTGCTGCATATTGCTGCACAGGTGCAGAAAGGTGGAACACACGTAACTGACCAGGATATTTCGGCAGCAAAGGAGAAGGGGGCAACCGACAAGGAAATTCATGATACGGTGCTCATCGCTGCCGCTTTCTGCATGTATAACAGGTACGTTGACGGGCTCGGCACGTTTGCGCCGGACGATGAAGAAGCCTATGAGGAGCACGGCAAAGTGCTGGCAACAGAAGGCTACCTGAGATACAGCTGATTTCACAATTTAAGAAGCATTGGCTATTCCCGGCATGCCGATCTCTTTAGGTAGCCGGGATTGTTATTGTTCCTGCTCTCCATCCTTTACTTCCCACAATGGCTTAGTCCGCCCTGAGTTACCGCATTTAGGTGCGGAACCAAATATCACTGAACCTGCTACAAACCTTTTCACCACCAAGGTGGAATTTCATTTGAAAAATTGTAAGCCACAGTACTACATCATTTTGGGTTATTCTACTATACATAATCACCCAATTTATTATTATTAATTAAGTGAACTAAATATAAGCAGGAGGGTCTCATGAAGCATGCCAATAAAGGACATTACCTCAGCCGTAAGGAGCTCAAGCATTTCAAAGATCTGTTGCTTCGGAAAAGAAAGGACGCTATGGAGACACTTGAGATCCTTGACAATAGTATCTCCAACCTGAATGAAGTTGATGATGCCGATTACTCCTCGATCACTCACCACATGGGCGATGTTGGATCGGATGTAGAGGAGGAAGAGCTCAATTACCAGCTAAAGGAGCGAACACAAAAATTTATTGCTGAAATTGATGAAGCCCTGAAACGCATGCAAAACGGAACCTATGGCATCTGTGCTGCCACCGGCAAGCCAATCTCAAGGGAGCGGCTGGAATCAGTACCTCATACCAGGTATAGTATTGAAGCCAAGAAACGGGGGCTTGCAGAAGATGATTGAAAAGCAGATGGTTGCTGCAGGATAAGCTTGGACAATCAAATTGTTCTTTAAAAACGGTAAGGCCAATGAATAACAAAGTGAGGTTAGTATGCCAGAACAAGAACAAAATAGAGATAACGTATTTCACGAACGCATAACCATTCTGCATGAGAAAGGATATCGCGGCTTTACCATTAGCAAAATCCGCAAAGTGTGGGATGGCATAGAGGTGACGACCCGGAACCACAAAGGACGAACGGTGACAGGCAGGGGTGAAACCAAAGAAGAAGCCTGTATAAAAGTAATTGAGGGTATTGATCAGGCATTGGAAGTTAAATAGCGAATAAGGCTACTACTTAATCGGCGCAATCGGAAGGATAAACACCCCATGTTCAAGGACAGGAAAGCGGCTGGCCTGCAGCTAGCCGGGGCACTTAAAAAGTATCAACACAAAAAACCGCTTATTCTGGGGATTCCCCGGGGTGGTGTAGAAGTGGCATATTACGTGGCAAATGAATTGAAGGCAAGCCTTTCGGTAGTTGTCTCACGCAAACTTGGCTACCCGGACCACTCTGAAGCCGCTTTTGGAGCGCTGGCAGAGGACGGCAGTCTCTACCTGAATCCTCGAATTCAAAAGTTGCTGACAAGAGACATGATCGAACGTGTGATGGAAAGGACCCAAAAAGAAATTGACCGCCGGGTTAAGTTGTACCGGAAAGGGCAGCCGCTGCCAAATATGGATAACCGTACAGTAATCTTGGTTGACGACGGCATTGCCACGGGATCTACGCTGTTCGCAGCTATTGAACTCTGCAAGAAACAAAAACCTAAAATAATTATCGTAGCAGCTCCCGTATCAAGCAGGCTCATGTTACGAACTCTTCAGAACCGGGTGCATGATGCAATAATCCTGCAAACACCGGGCGATTTTTACGCAGTGTCCCAGCAATATGAAAAATTCCCTAACCTGACGGATAAACAGGTCCTGCATTTCTTAAATTCGGACGTAGACCAAACAACATCAAAATCCAGCGGATAGCAACCACCTGTTATACAAAACTAACGCGTTTTCCGATTAGTCATCTTAACGGGCGACCATAACGATGGATACCAGACAATCTGCGGAATCCGCGTCATCTGCGGGCCCTGTCGTTCTCCCGCTGATTACACAGATCGCGCAGAGAACGTATCTTAGCTCTAAATTCAACCGGTAAATACGTCAAACTAGTCTTTATTCATTTTTCTTGTAGGTAAAAACCCTACACTGAAAATCAAAATATTACTACCTGAGAAAGCGTATTTATCTCTCCTGTTTTTAAGCTTTTCCCCAATAATCTGCCAACTCTTCGAAATTTAATGGTCCGGGTCAGCAAGCTTTTGAGTAAGCAGGAGTACCAAATGAACGCGGGAAATGAATATAACGCACAGCTTCCCGGAAAATAACTTCGGGGTTTCAGCTTATGTGGGATTAATGCTTAATGGGATAGCCCGCTGAAAATGAGATTATATAATTATGATGAAGATAAGCTACGGGAGCGACTGGCCAAACGCTCCGGGGGTAAATGCAGTGATACGCGTGGGCGCTCCTTCTGAGTTCGTAAAGAAAGCCGAAAAATGGCGCTAAGCAGATGCCGGTGCAATATCATGCGGCCTATACAAGAAGGAAATCCCCGGGGGCGGTTTGGCTCTTGTTCCCAGTACCACTCCTGCGAAAACGGGTAGTACCGGAGTTATTGTTACGTATATATGATATTGAAAGAGCGTACGCAGACTAAATGTCATTTGAAATACGTATATTTATAAAGGAGGGTCCGGGAAACAGTTGTGAGACTCTCATCCGGGAATGACGGTAAGTATAATCCTGAATTCACAACATATCCCAAATGTACAAAAGAACCGTTGACATAGAAGTCGGTGCAGTTCAACTTAAGGGAAACCTGGCACTTCCGGACCGGCTCAAAGGAATTGTACTTTTTTCACATGGCAGCGGCAGCAATCGGTTAAGTGCCCGGAACAGATCGATTGCCAATAATCTACGGCAACAGGGTTTTGGGACCCTTCTTTTTGATCTCTTGACACCTGCAGAAAACAAGCATTATAGCCGGTGGTTCGATATTGAACTACTTACCAGGCGGTTGATTTCAGTTACAAACTGGTTGCTGAAATCCAGGGTGAGCAACGTAAACATCGGTTATTTCGGCGCCAACACAGGGGCAGCATCAGCTCTTGCGGCAGCGGCGGAACTTGGATCTGAAATGGTAAGGGCGATTGTTTGCAGGGACGGACGACCGGATTTAGTCCAAAATACAATCCCGCATGTCAAGAGTCCCACCCTACTGCTGGTGGGCGGACATGACAAAGAAGTACTCGAGGCCAATGAAGCCGCTTTACATCAGTTGCAAGGCATTAAAAAACTGACAGTTATTGCAGGGGCATCTCACCTTTTTGAAGTGCCTGGACAACTGGGAGATGTCACCAATCGCACTGCGGAATGGTTCACCAGGTACCTCTATTACTATCCAAAAGAGATCGAGAAAGATTTTATGGGGTAGATATGAGAAGAAAGAAAAAAGGATTCCTGTTTAAACAAAATCGTGGACGGAGACTTGACAGAACGACGAAAGAGAACCGGGAACCGACACAGTGTCCCGATTGCGGGGTGTTATTTATAAACGGGCACTGGACATGGGAGGCTGCAAGACCGACAAATGGCCTGGAGGTGTGCCCGGCATGCAAAAGAATTGAAGAGAATGATCCCATCGGGTTTGTCACGCTAAGCGGTTCTTTTTTAAATGAACATCGCAGCGAGATCATACTGATGGTTCGCGACCTGGAAAGAAGTGAGAGTTCAGCGCATCCACTGGAACGAATCATAAAAATAAAAGAAACGAATCGGCATCTGTTTATAACAACAACAGGAGTCTATTTAGCACGCCGGTTGGGCGATTACCTAAAAACCGCCTTCCGGGGTACAGTGAATACCTCCTACGATGCACAAGAACGCATCAGGATATCCTGGAAAAGATAACCTATGTCAGTGAAATAAATCCATTATTGAGAGCCCACGTTAACTCCAGACCAATTGCATATGCAGGGATCCTTTAAGTCAATCTATTCACATGGTTTTCTCAGGGCAGCCGTTGCTGTGCCCCCAATTGTACTATCAGACCCCAAGGCGAATGTTCGTTCATCCATCCAGCTGGCCCAAGAAGCATCAGCAAAAGGAGCGGCTATATGCGTATTTCCTGAATTGGGACTGACTGGCTATACAAATGACGACCTGTTTCACCAGGCTACACTTTTGAACTCCGTCCGTGACAACCTGACGGTTTTCCTGCAAAACACTCGAAACCTGCATTCCATCTTTATCCTGGGAGCGCCCCTGAAAGTTGAAAATGCGCTGTACAACTGTGCAGTTGTTATTTATAGTGGAGATATTCTCGGTGTCGTACCAAAGTCTTACCTGCCAAACTACCGCGAATTTTATGAGAAACGCCAGTTCACTTCAGGCCTTTCGGCACCTGTGACTGAATTCGAATTGTGCCACCGGCAGGTTCCTTTTGGAAATAAGTTGCTTTTTGAAGACGCGAGCATGGATCAGTTCAAGCTGCATGTTGAAATTTGTGAAGACCTCTGGGTGCCGGCCCCGCCCAGCACCTTTGCTGCTATGGCCGGCGCTACTATCCTGGCGAACCTTTCCGCCAGCAACGTGACAATCGCCAAACCGGATTACCGGCGACTCCTGTGCACTTCTCAATCAGCCAAGACGATATCTGCTTACCTTTACTCAGCGGCAGGATCGGGTGAATCTACCACCGACATGGCTTGGGACGGGCACGGAATAATCTGCGAAAATGGAGACCTCCTTACTGAAACCAAGCGTTTTCAACAAGAGGAACAGCTTATCTTCTCAGATATAGACCTCGACCGGATATCGCAGGAACGAATGCGGATGACCAGTTTTAATGACAATGTCGAAGTATTCCAGGACCGAATTCGCTCCTTCCGAAAAATCTACTTCAATTTTGTGTTACCGGCCGAGGAGTATGAGCCGGTGCGGAGCTTTTTCCGGTTTCCATATGTGCCAGCTGCTCCTTCCAAGCGCAATGATCGCTGCGAAGAGACCTACAACATCCAGGTGCAGGGGCTTTACCAGCGGATGAAGAGTACCGGGATTGAAAAGGCGGTGATCGGCGTTTCCGGTGGACTTGATTCCACGCATGCCCTGCTGGTGGCCGTACAGGCTGCAGAACTACTTAAGCTGCCCCGGACCAACATCCTGGCCTATACCATGCCGGGCTTTGCCACCAGCCAGCATACCCTTGAAAATGCCCGTAACCTTATGACTGCACTGGGCGTGGAGAGCAACGAAATCGACATCAAACCCTCCAGCAGGCAGATGCTTTCCGATATCGGGCACCCGCATTCGGATGAAAACCCGGAATATGATGTTACTTTTGAAAATGTGCAAGCCGGCGACCGCACCTCACACCTCTTCCGCCTGGCCAACTTCCGGGATGCCCTGGTCATCGGTACCGGGGACCTGAGTGAACTGGCACTGGGGTGGACCACCTATGGTGTTGGAGATCATATGTCGCACTACAACGTAAATGTGTCGGTCCCCAAAACGCTGATCCAATACCTGGTCCGCTGGGTAGCCGATAATCAAACGTTTGGTGAAGAGGCAAGCGGCATCCTTTACCAGATCCTGGATACCGAAATATCCCCCGAACTAATTCCATCAGAAAAAAATGATGAATACCCGTCGCAGTCTACCGAAGAGGTTATCGGTCCATATGAATTGCAGGATTTCAATCTCTATTATCTCTCCCGGTTTGGCTACCTTCCCAGCAAAGTTGCTTTTATGGCCTACCATGCCTGGAAAAACCGGGATGCCGGAGACTGGCCTGATCCCTATGCCGAGGAGAAAAAAAATCAATACTCGCTATCCGAAATAAAGAAATGGCTTGAGGTGTTTCTACGCCGCTTTTTTGCGGAGTCACAATTCAAGCGTTCAGCACTGCCCAACGGCCCCAAGGTGGGTTCCGGCGGCTCACTCTCCCCGCGCTCCGACTGGAGAGCTCCCAGTGACTCAAACGCTAACATATGGCTGGATGAACTACAGCGAAAGGTGCCATAAATAAATGACATTAATAATGCTTTAATCGTTGTTTTTTCTTTACGCTTCACTCCGTTTCCTACCGGGCGGTCACCTTTACAAAGGCAAAATATAAATGATGTCGGAACTCAGATTACAATAGTAGCAGTGTAAGGGCACGATGCATCGTGCCCCAACAGAAAGCCTGTTCCACTATTCCCGGTAAAGTTGTGCTCATAGTTTATTCGTTTATTCGTCTCTTCATATCTATCCAGTCACCTGTCTTCTAGTGACCTTTTTGGTGGAAGTTCGCCAGTCCGACTCCCGGCGGATTTTCTCATCGAAAAACTGAACAATCCTTCCGAGGAAATGCGCTTCAGGATGGGGAGCCAGTGAATTGCATGATTCAAAAGCAAAAGAAATGGACACTTGGGCTAAATATGGTCTTGCAGTTAATTCGCAGTACTACTCTTATAAGTTATTGGCATTCAATCGGTTAAAACTCTCGTGAGGCAGCCACAAAGCATTAATCTCCTCTTATCTGTGGTGTTTTCTCCTCCTGTGCAAGGCGTGGATAAGACCGAAAGACCATAAACTCGTTGATATTATTTTGATCAATGGCCCCAACCAGTCGGTTGTTATCTACCACCGGGAAAAAACCCTTTTTCCTGGTCCGAATTTTAAGATAAGCCTCGCTCAAAGGATCCTCGGGATGTAAGGTCTCAAATTGTGAGGTCATTACATCATTGACCAGAGCTTCTCCCCTGCCACTTCGATACGCATTGATCAGGTCACTTTGGTAGAGCACACCGTGCACACGCCGGTCGTCCGCTACCACAAAGTCCTGCTCTGCACCCGATAGAACCAAGTCCACCACATCGGAAAGAGAGTTTTCAGGATTCAATACTGTTATCTCGGTCATCATCGCCTCCGACACCGTCCGGTTCTTAAGCAGAGCCATCTGCTGAACCAGGATATTCTCCCCCTGCGCTCCAAAAAACACGAACACCCCAATCAATGCCAGTATCGGGTTGAAGATCAGTCCGAATAAAAAGAAAAATAGGGCCACCAACTGCCCAAGCCTGGTGGCAATTTGGGTAGCCTGGGCCCGGCTCATCCTCATCGACAAGAGCGCGCGCAGTATTCGTCCTCCATCCATCGGGAAGGCGGGAATGACATTAAAAACCACCAGCATTACATTGGCCGAAAAAAGATAAAAAAGGAAATTTCCAGCGCCGATTGCACTCATTGCCTGCTCCAACTGGGCAGGATCCTGGTTCAGGAACTGGCCCACAGGCACAAACAGGTAGAGAAAAAGGGCAATCACTGCATTTACGGCCGGCCCCGCTATGGCAACCAGCAGCTCCTCCCGGGGATTTTCCGGCATCGACTCCAGGCTTGCCAACCCTCCAATTGGCAATAGCGTAATCTGCTTGGTCCCAATCCCGTAGTTTGCCGCCGTCAGCGCGTGTCCCAGTTCATGCAAAACCACACAGGCAAATAGTATCACTATAAACCCTACGCTCCATAGCATGGCCACCCAATCATTACCGCGACTTATCTCCAGGAACACCACCCAGCCGATCAGCAGCAGAAACGTCCAGTGAACTTGTATTCGAATGCCCTTGACTCGCCCCAGTACCAACGATCCTTTCACTTTTTTCATTACCGGCCTCACGGTTAGATTGCGATTCACTCCTAATACCTAAATGGTAGAAAAAGAATCCTCAGAATTATGTATTTAAACATACATATCTGTCGTAGGGATCCAGCCCACTTGTAATGTAAGGAATTCTCAACAGGTGGTGCCTTATTGAATATCACCCAGGGTATGGTGTTCAGGCTACGTACCTTGTTCGTACGTAGTAAGGGTACGACCTCCGTACGTAGTAATGTCCGTTGTTCGTACCTAGTAAGGTTCGTCACTCCGACAAGTAAGGTGCGCCATATGTACATAGTAAGGTTCGTTGCACCGACATATAATGTACATCTGGCGTACACATAATGTTCGTCGATCGTACGTAGTAAGAGAAACAGTTAAATGGCTAAAAACTCGTTTTATAGTTATCCTTACTCACAGCAAAAACCGGGCGCACTTGCGCGAGAATTAACTCCCTCGCTATAGAGGGAATTACAGGATAACTTTTTTTCAGCCCTGATAGTGTAAATTTCATCCAGTAAACACGTTAACGTAATATTATAATATTTTCCTGATGAGCTATGATTCACTGATTGCTTATATCAATGAATATGTTTCATTGACCGAAGATGAGATTGATACCCTCAAGTCGCTGACACGCATAAAAAACGTACGCAAGCGACAGTTCGTGGTTGAGCAGGGAGAGATCTGCCGATATGAGAATTTCGTCGCCCAGGGATGTCTTCGCTGCTATCACCTGGATGAAGAGGGCCATGAGCACGTCGTGCAGTTTGCCGTGGAAAACTGGTGGATTGCCGATCTGCAGAGTTTCTTGACGCAATCCCCGGCCAACTTCAGCGTAGATGCAATTGAGCCCTCAGTCTTGATACAATTTGAATACAGTGATCTCCAGGAACTCTATGAAAAGATCCCCAAGCTGGAACGGTTCTTCCGCCTCATTATTCAAAATGCCTATATTGCCGCCCAGCAACGAATTATTGGCTCGTACAGCAAAGATGCCGGCAAGCGATATATCGAATTCAGGAACCGGTATCCCGACATCGAAAAGAGAGTTCCCCAGTATATGGTTGCTTCCTATCTGGGAATAACGCCCGAATTCCTCAGCAAAATAAGGCGCAGAATAGCCGGTCAGGATACGTAATCATTAGTGTCCGGGGAGATTAATCTTTCAGGCAAAAAATGCCATCTAAGTTCATTACATTCCGTTTTTGGAAAGGAATTCAATATGAACCTCTTTATAAACAGGCTCATACAAAGATCAGTCATTCTGCATCCGGCCTTGGTAAAGTTGACCGCCCGGAAGGGAGCGGAGGAGAGCGTGAAGAAAAAATCTGCGATTTTTTTAGCGGAACGACGAGCCCTTCAGGTCACCTTTACCTCTGCCGGCGATTTTTTTGGTTCATTTTTTCATCGTTGAAAAAATGAACAGCGAGAATGAGAAGTAGGGCAACTCCAAAAGTTTTTTACCGGACAACAGTGATACGTAATATTGAACTAGTACTTAATTTCAAAAATTATAGTAATTATTAGCTGGGGACATCGTATATTCCCTCCAACCCTCAATTAAACGCTCATGAATGTTGCCCCAACGATAGAACTAACTCCCGACCAGCGTCAGCT
>NZ_JAMQKA010000057.1:0-36877 GCF_031569985.1 Aliifodinibius sp. S!AR15-10
GAGGCCGATATTTCGGCCTAAAACGAAAAATGCAAGGTGCATTTATGGATTATTTTGCCGGTTTTTACCTATTTGTACCCGCAAAATTAAACACGACCCAAATCGGCAGGTAATTCAAAGGCCTCTACAAGTACTGGAAAATGATTATGGCCTAACCCGTATTTCCCACAAGTATTTGGTATAATTCCTGTAACTTAATGGCAGGCAGTAACTTATATCATTTCAACCGCCAATATAGTTGTAGCAGTGTGTAAAATGCCACGAAATTTATTCCACATAAATGTTTGCGAAAGATGTGGGCTATTCCCCGATATCCTCATGCCAGAGCTCCGGGTGCTTTGCAATAAATACCGACATCAATTCTTTGCATTCCCGACTATCAAGCATCACCAGCTCCACTCCCCGCGATTGCAAATATTCCTCTGGTCCCCGGAAGGTCTGGTTTTCCCCGACCACAACCCTGGGGATGCCGTACAAAAGAACCGCACCACTGCACATGTCACATGGGGAAAGTGTTGAATAAAGCGTAGCTCTTTTATATTGTCCTGATTTCAGGCGGCCGCTGTTTTCCAGGCAGTCCATCTCGGCGTGCAGCACGGCACTCTCCTTCTGTACGCGCCTGTTATGTCCCCGTCCCACGATATTTCCATCCAGTTCCAGCACCGACCCAATAGGAATGCCACCTTCCGACAGTCCTTTCCGAGCCTCTTCAATAGCGGCCTGCATGAATTTGTCCATTCCAGTATCTCCAGTTTTAACGTGATCTTTCCCTTTCACTGGCAACAGTATAACAGATCCTCGTTACCATTACTAGGAGCTTGTGGGACTTAGCTATATTTGGATGGATTAGTTATTCCTACCTGTACGGGCACGGTACACGATGCCCCAACATTTTCCAATCCGCAATTAACCCAAAACCTAAAGATTTATCTCACTTCAGTCGCTAGCAGCTGAATCTAACCAGACGCCCCGCGTCAATTGCTTTGGTTACTTTGGACGCAGAGCGACGGTATCAAGCAATTATTGAAATAAAAACGGTTACATGTTATTCCTCTTCTTTTCAACTTTCATTATACCGGCTTTCCTTTTACTATTGCTATTGAAATAGTAAAACCGGTAACAGATTCTCAGCCTGTGACTACATCAAAATATGACGCTATCGTTGTTGGTTCCGGTCCCAATGGACTTGCCGCCGCAGTTGCTTTGGCGCAACAGGGACTGCATGTGAAGGTAATCGAAGCCAAAGAAATTATCGGCGGTGGGACACGAACGCAGGAGCTCACTCTCCCCGGGTTCCATCACGATGTGTGCTCTGCGATTCATCCCATGGCGGTGGCTTCCCCCTATTTCAAGACGCTGCCGCTCGATGAGCACGGGCTGGAATGGATCTACCCGGAATACCCCCTGGCCCACCCGCTCGATGATGAACCGGCGGTCGTAATGCAGACGTCACTGGACAATACAGCAGAGGAACTGGAGATCGATGCCGCGGCTTACCGCAAACTTTTCGAACCGATCGTATTTAACTTCGATCAGCTGGCACCACAGCTGCTGGCTCCTTTTTCTCCTTTTCCCTCCACCCCGCTTCTGATGGCCCGGTTTGGCTGGAATGCCCTCAAGTCGGCCCGGTCGCTGGCATTTGCGAAGTTTAAATCGCACCGCACCCGCGCCCTGTTCGGGGGACTTGCTGCACACAGTATCTTGCCGATGGAAAAACGCATATCAGCAGCTATAGCACTGGTGCTGGGTGCTGTAGGTCATCGCCTGGGCTGGCCGATTCCCAGAGGGGGTTCCCACCAGATTACAAAAGCGCTGGCCTCCTATTTTGAATCGCTGGGCGGTGATATCGAAACGGGCGTCAAAGTAGAATCGCTCGACCAGCTGGAAAGTGCCCGTACGGTGTTCTTTGACCTGACACCGCAGCAAGTACTTGAGATCACAGGTTCTTCTATTCCGAATAGCTATGCAAAAAAGCTACGTCGATACCGCTATGGTGCCGGGGTCTTTAAGCTTGACCTGGCGCTCGAAGGTCCAATTCCCTGGCAAGATAAGCGCTGCCAAAAAGCAGGTACCGTTCACCTTGGCGGCACGTTTGAGGAGATCTCAGCCTCGGAATACGCCATGGCGAATGGCCGGCACATCGACAAGCCGTATGTATTGGTAGCCCAGCAGAGCCTGTTTGATGATACCCGCGCCCCCGGCGACAAGCATACCGCCTGGGCCTACTGCCATGTCCCCAACGGGTCAACACACGACATGACAAGAGCGATAGAAAACCAGATTGAACGGTTTGCCCCAGGCTTTCGTGATCTCATTATCGAACACCATACGATGAATACCGAGCAGATGCACAACTACAACGCTAACTATATCGGCGGAGATATCAATGGGGGGCTGCAGGATATTACCCAGCTCTTCACACGCCCTGCAGGAGTCTTCAATCCGTATCACATCCCACAAACGTCATACTACATCTGCTCCTCATCTACTCCACCCGGCGGCGGAGTTCACGGTATGTGTGGTTACCACGCGGCCCAGGCAGCCCTGAATCGGGAGTTCAGTTGACAGTGTGTCAGTTGGTCAGTTGAACAGGGAACAATTTTTAGTTGTGAGCATGTTATCTATCCACCGGCGACGTTTTTGGTGGTAATTCTTCCGGCCGACCCCCGGTAGATTTTTGTCGCTCAAAAAAGAACAGCACACCAAGATAGAAAAAGTACCAACCTCCGAAGTTATCGTATCACCCAGATTACTTGCGAGAAGAATGTTTGTAGGCCGGAAGTGCAGTTCCACACCATTTGAAACCAATACTCCGACGGTCCAAAGTGTTTAACACTATAGGTATACAGTGTATGATAAAGTATTTCAGGAATCCTGATTTTAGGTTTCATGCTTCCGGACATTACTTATCATGATCCGTGACAGGTAATGTTGCACTCCATGACACCACTTATCACAATTCATAATATTACCATGTTTACCTCCTGACACCTAGTGTCACAACCTCTGGTAGCAGAGGTCGGATGTCATGTAACGATTTGTTTAATAAACTGATTCGCCTATACATGAGGTCTATCCCTATAACTTTGTACTGATTCTCACTATAAGGATATAACCACAAACATTACCGGTCGGGAATACAATTCCTCCCAACTACAGAACGACACGAGGATTACTCATCACGTATTACGCATCACTGGGTATACGGTATCAAAACTCTACATAGCCCTGATCGATCTCCCCTTTCCTCAACTCATTCACCAAGCGGTGAGTTGCTCGTGTAGTTTCGGGAAGCTTGTACCTGGAGAGCGCCTTTCCCACGATAGCTAGTGTATCCTCAAAATCAGTTTTGTGTCCTGGTGAAATATAAATGGGGTTCACATTTGTCCGGCTACGCAGAACTATCCCAATTTTCTCGTTCGCCTCCATCAGATATGAATATTTCCCCTTTTCAGTATCCGGTTCTTCATAGCTGCCCGTCAGCACATTTTTAGCACACCCGATTGTGGGATGATTGGCAAGGATCCCAAAATGCGTGGCGATACCCATTCTGCGTGGATGAGCTATGCCGTGGCCGTCGAGAAGCAGCACATCCGGTTTCTGCCGGCACTGCTCCCACGCCTCCATCAACGCCGGTATCTCCCTAAAAGCCAGCAGTCCCGGGATATACGGGAAGTCGACCTCAGTCGATATCAACGAGCGGGCCTTAACCTCTAAGTTCGGCAGGGAGAGCACCACAATACCCGCATGCACCCGGTTGGAGCCTCTATTAAAAGAGATATCCGCTCCACCAACGGTTTTAATACCTTGGTCCAAGTCCAGGGATTCCAACTCGATTTTATTCCTTAATTCTTCCTGTATTTGGATCGCCTGCTTCGGTGTAATATTTTCGTAGTCCGTCATTCGGGATGGTTTCACATTTGTTCATGTTTCAAATGTATGAAAAAAATGTTCTTATGTGGACTCAACTTGTCTCTGTTACAGTCACTGGATTATTCAATAACCGTTAATAAATATGCTCGACAAATTTTTCAAACTGAGTCAGCATAATACCACAATCCGCCGGGAAGTGATAGCGGGGTTCACCACCTTCCTGACGATGGCTTACATCATCGCCGTAAATCCAAATATTTTGGCTGATGCCGGTATGGATAAAGGTGCACTAATTACCGTTACTGCGTTGACCGCCGCTTTCGGCACGCTGCTGATGGGACTCTGGATCAACGTGCCGCTGGCGATGGCGCCGGGGATGGGACTCAACGCCTTTTTTGCCTACACGCTGGTAGTGGGACAAGGAATTTCCTGGCAGACTGCCCTGGGCGTAGTCTTTATATCAGGCATCGCTTTTTTGGTACTTACAGCCTTTGGATTCCGCGAAAAAATTGTATCCGCCATCCCACACTCTCTGCGGATCGCCATCCCGGGCGGCATCGGGTTGTTTATCACCTTTATCGGCCTGCAGAATATGGAACTGGTGATACTCAGTGAATCCACGCTCGTCACCGTCGGCACCTTTGAGGAACCGGTGGTACTGGGTTTGATCGGGCTGGCCATTACGCTTGTCCTCGAAGCCCGAAACTGGCGCGGTTCAATCCTGATCGGCATTGTGACCACCACCTTGCTGGGGGTTCTGTTCGGCAGTATCAGCCTGCCCGGCACCCTCATTTCGATTCCCCCTTCCATGACGCCAACTGCCTTTGAGCTCGACATCGCCGGGGCATTCCGTTGGGGACTGATGGGCGCTATTTTCTCCTTCATGTTCGTCGATCTCTTTGATTCAGTGGGTACGATCGTGGCGTGTTCCTATGAGGCCGATCTCGTGGAAGAAGATGGCTCGATCGAAAATATCAGCCAGATGCTCGGCGCCGATGCCATCGCCACCTCTGTCGGCGCTCTGCTCGGAACCAGCACCACGACAACTTATGTGGAGTCGGCATCCGGAATTGAGGAGGGCGGTCGCACAGGACTTACGGCGGTCATAGTAGCCCTGCTGTTCCTGGCAGCACTCATTTTTACGCCCGTCATCAGCATCATCCCGGGATACGCTACCGCCCCCGCCCTGATTGTGGTGGGACTTTTCATGTTCAAAAATTTAAAGGAGATTGATTTTAGCAGTTTCGCGGACCTGGTACCCGCATTCATGACCATCGCCCTGATGCCGTTGACCTACAGCATCAGTATGGGCCTCACCTTTGGATTTCTCTCTTTTATATTGATCAAGCTGGTAACCGGGCGGGCAACAGAAATTTCTCTGATAATGTGGGTTATTGGTGTTTTTTCCGCTCTGAACCTACTACTAACAATGTGACTTATTTAGAGAGTAGAGAGGGTTCCCCCCCTGATTTAACGGCTTGGGATGTAACTTTACGAGCAGATGAAGTGTTTGTTCATTTTACCTTAAAGTCTGCTCAGCCCACGGAGTGGCAAAACCAGCCAACTTGGTGGGAATCTGAAGTCATAATTTGTATATATCGGTATTGTTGATTTAATACCCGCGTTAGCGAAAAGCTCTTGTGTCATCCTGAACTTGTTTCAGGATCTCGTAAAGGCAATAACTTTGATACAGAAATATATTATATCAACGCTCAGCGTCATTGCGGGATCCCGGATCGGGTCAGGGATGACACGTGCCGATGAAACGTTATTTAGCACTAAACAGAATATTATTGATAATCTAATAGCATGAATTCAAAACAATTTCGCGCAGAAGCACACAGAATGGTTGACTGGATGGCCGACTATTTTGAGGAAGTGGAGGAATATCCCGTCAAGCCTGATGTTGAACCAGGAGAGATTCTACAGCAATTACCGGCTTCAGCCCCGGAGGAGGGCGAACCGTTTAATGAGATTTTCCAGGATTTCCGGCAGATTATCATGCCAGGAATAACCCACTGGGAGAGTCCCAATTTCATGGCCTATTTCCCGGCCAACAAGAGTTATCCCTCAGTACTGGCTGAGATGTTGACAGCCACCCTCGGGGCGCAGTGCATGAGCTGGGTGACCTCCCCGGCCGCCACTGAACTGGAAGATCGCGTCATGGAGTGGCTTCGCGAAATGACCGGGCTCCCTTCCGACTTCAGCGGCGTTATCCAGGACACCGCTTCCACCTCCACCCTGGTGGCCCTGCTGATGGCCCGGGAACAGGTGACCGGTTTTGAAGTCAATGAATCAGGCTTTCCATCCGACCAAACCTTTACCGTCTATTGCTCTTCGGAAACGCACTCCTCCATCGAAAAGGATGTCAAGATCGCCGGCTTTGGCAAACAAAACCTGCGCAAAGTGAAGGTAGACAGGGACTTTGCCATGAAGCCGGAAGCCCTTGAAAAGATGATCCGTACCGACCTGGAGAATGGATGCAAACCGGCGTGTGTCGTGGCTACGCTGGGCACCACCGGGTCAACAGCGATCGATCCCCTGCCCGAGATTGCCGATATTTGTGCCCGCTATGATATTTTTCTGCATGTCGATGCGGCCTATGCCGGTACTGCCCTGCTGTTGCCGGAATACCGAAAGATGATTGACGGTATCGAGCAGGTGGACTCGTTTGTCTTTAATCCCCATAAATGGATGTTTACTAACTTTGACTGCTCTGCATTCTTTGTCCGTGATGAGGCACAACTTGTCCGAACGTTTGAGATCATCCCCGAATACCTGAAAACGGCAGAGGACGACCGGGTTAAAAACTACCGCGACTGGGGGATCCAGCTGGGACGCCGGTTCCGGGCGCTAAAACTCTGGTTCGTGATTCGCAACTTTGGCGTGGAGGGAATTCGCCAGAAAGTTCGCCGGCATATTCAGCTAGCCCAGGACCTGCAATCAAGGATTGTCGATTCAGATGATTTTGAAATGCTCGCCCCCCTCTCGCTGAACCTCCTCTGTTTCCGCTACCACCCGTCAAATACTTCGGATGAGGAAATGCTCAACCGTTTAAATCGAAAACTACTTGAGAGCGTCAACAATACAGGAAAACTTTTTATTACACATACCAAGCTCGACAACAAGTATACGCTGCGGATGGTCATCGGGAATACCAATGTGGAGCAACGCCATGTAGATAAAGCATGGGATTTAATTAATGAGATGGCAAAGGGATTATAATTAGCAATACCAGCTGAGATCTTTCACAGGTATTGTTGGGGTACGACGCATCGTGTCCTTACCTTTTGTATTTCCGATATATTACGGGTGAGCCCCTTTCATGATAACGATATTACCTACGAATACCCACGCTATGGATTGGGCAAAAGTTCATAATTACAGGTTCCAACCTATAACACATCCGAACTAATATCTTGCTAATTTTTTTGTTCCTTGTAGAAACATAAATCATTAAAAAATGCATTATGGACCTATCAAAAGTAAAAGCACTTGTAACCGGGGGGAGCTCTGGAATTGGAAAAGAAACGGCTAAGCAACTTGTTGAGGCCGGAGGCTCGGTAGTCATCGCGGCGCGCAAAAAAATTCAGCTGAAAGAGGCGGCGGAAGAGACCGGGGCTATTCCCGTTCAGTGTGATGTTGGCAAGGAGGATAACGTTGTACACCTGGTTCAACAAACCGTGAATTATCTGGAGGGATATAACGTGCTCATTAACAATGCCGGGTATGGGCATTTCTCACCGTTGACTGAACTCTCAACTGAAGATTTCGAAAATCAACTGCGCGTAAATACCATCGGTGCAATGATGGTGGCCCGGGAATCGGCGAAGCATTTCATAGACAAGAATTACGGCAACATCATCAACGTCTCGTCCACGGCTGGCAAGCGTGGTTTTGAGGGCGGAACGGCATACGTGGCAAGTAAATTTGCTCTCGGGGGCATGACCGAATGCTGGCGGTCTGAACTACGGCCACACAACATTCGGGTAATGCAGATCAATCCCAGTGAAGTGCAGACGGAGTTCTCAGAAAACGCTGGTTTTGGTAAACGGGAATTCAATGAGAGTAAATTAGTGGCCGGTGATATTGCTGGAACTATCCTCAACATGCTTGCACTGGCTGACCGTGGCTTCATCCCCGAAACCAGTGTTTGGGCTACGAATCCACAAGATTGATCATCCACATTTACTTAAAACATATAAATTGATGATTCTGCCAGATAATCCAAAAGTTAATAAAAAATAACAGAGAGCATACAATGCCGGGGGAAATATGAGAACCGAATGGATCAAGAAAGTCGCAGTAGCCCTGTTCATCTTTGTTTCCATTTGGTGGGGATTATATATCACCTCTCCACCCACTCCCAAATCCACCGGGGCGCCATCGACTGAGTTTTCAGCTGAACGCGCTTTTGAACATGTCAAAAAAATTAGTCCAAAACCGCATATGGTCGGCACCGCCGAACACGATTCGGTGAAGCAATATATTCTCAATGAGCTGGAAAAACTGGGTGTCAATCCACGGATTGAGTCTGGGATCAGTACTGTTAATTTTCGAGGATACCGGGCTGTAGAAACTCAGAATATCATTGCCCGCCTGGAAGGAACTGATTCCGAGCGGACAATCATGCTGATGGCTCATTATGACTCGGCAATCTATGCACCGGGCGCGGCCGATGACGGGTCAGGTGTGGCCGCCATCCTCGAAGTCATTCGGGCGGTAAAAGCTGGAAATCCGCTTAAGAATGATCTCTTGGTTCTCTTTACCGATGGGGAAGAACTGGGTCTCATGGGCGCCCGCCGGTTCGCATCAACGAATCCATTGTTGAAAGAGATCGATCTTATCCTGAACCTGGAGGCGAGGGGCAGCAGCGGCCGTTCGGTCATGTTTGAAACCAACGCTGGCAACGCCAAGTTGATACCGCTGTTTGCGGAGGCCACATCGCACCCCGTGGCGAATTCACTTACCTACAGCATCTATAAAATATTGCCCAACGATACCGACTTTTCAGTCTTCAAACCGCATGGTATCCAGGGACTGAACTTTGCCTTTATTGAAGGGTTTCTGAACTACCACACGATGCAGGATATCCCCGAAAATCTCTCCTTGGCGAGCCTCCAACATCATGGCGAAAACCTGATAGGTAATGTTCGACTTTTCGGTAATCAAAACTTCAATCTTGCAGCCGACTCTGACCTGGTCTATTTCAACAGCCCGGTGGGTGGACTCATATATTATCCCGAAAGCTGGTCGCACTATCTCACCGGGTTCACTGTATTACTTTTCATTCTAATCCTGTTTGTAGGATACCGTCACCGGTGGCTCACTGTCTCAAAAGTATTTTGGGGCTTCATATCGTACCTCGGAATCCTGATCTTTTCGGCCCTGATCACTTGGTACGGATGGCATTTGCTAGAACAATATCTCTTCCCAAAATACCAGTGGATTCAGCATGGAGAGACCTATGCCTACCAGTGGTACCTGTGGTTTTTCATTTCGTTACTTGCCGTCATTACCATCCCGACATTCAGGTGGATAAAGTATAAGATAAACATAAATAACTTACTGGCAGGCATATACTTAACTACTATTGTCTTACTAATCACTTTAACCCTGTACCTGCCTGCAGCCAACTACCTGTTGCTATGGCCTATTTTGTTCGGTCTCCTTGGATGGATACTCACAGCAAATCAGCTGTATACCGAAAAACTGGATACCCGAAGCTTATTGATTCTGGCCACCAGCCAATTCATGTTGCTGTTCATGATTCCGTTCTATATCAAGTTTGTACAGATCACACTCACCACCCAACTACTCGCAGCCAGCATGTTGCTGTACCTTTTTATGCTCGGCCTGCTATACCCATTGATCGACTACATTGTCAGAGGGGCACCACAGCGCATCTACTCTATGCTAGGAGTACTATCCATTGCTTGTTTCATCGGAGCTGCTCTAAACTCTGATTTCAGCCCCACCCAAAAGAAACAGAACAGCCTGATCTATGCCCACAACCTTGACACCGGGAAGAGCTACTGGCTATCCACGGACCACGCCACCGACGAGTGGACCTCCGAGTTTCTCGGCCCAAATCCTAGTGATTCTACATTCTCGGGCTTCCCGGCCCTCGAGGATGAATCTCTGCTCTATTCTCCCGCTCCATCAATCGATATCAGCTCCACGCAAATTGACTTGGTGAGCAACCATATAAATGATTCATTGCGTACAGTTACCCTGCGGTTTGGGCATTCACACCCTGCAAACATGGTCTCTATTACATTCAGTGGCGATAACCAAATTCAAGAAATACAACTAGATGGGCAAAGCTTAGGTGAAAACACACAAAGCACTGATACGCAATACCTTAGAGGATCTGAACTAACATTTTTTAGAAATAGCGAATCATCCTTTACACTACAGGTAACTATACCGGTCCAGAGTAGCAATATGCAGGTACGGACAACCTATTACAGCCTCTCCCTGCCCCCTTCTATTCTGCAAAGTTACCCCCAACGTGCTTCATACATGATGCCAAAGCCAAGGGGATTTTCCAGTGGTACTATGTGGATAAAAACGGTAAGCCTGGAGGAACTAATCAGAGACAAAGGGAACAAATAATTGCAGGTTGAATTACAGATATAAATCGTTGATATCAGCATTTGCCAAATCAATGAACAACTCACTTACCTTTTTCGTTACATTCTCAAAGTAGGCAGCTCCCTTTTCGGCGGTAGCGTTCCGAGGATCTCCCACACCGGTATCCTCAGTTACCTCCGACCATCGGCGTTCAGCCCAGGCCCAGTTCTCATTTAGTGCTTTGATGCGATACTGCTTTGCCGCGCCATCCCCCGCTTCCTCGAGTGGTTTTACCAGGTCAGGAGTAAAGTAGAGCATCAGGCTGGTCTCCATTTCATCGGCGTGGTCTCCGTCGGGCCGGGTAAAATATTTGGATTTGTCGACCGCTTGAAACCAGTTGCAGAAGGTGAGAAACATATCGGGATATTTGACACCCAGCTCCCGGAGCATAGGCTTAAAGTTATTGCCCCCATGACTGTTCAGTATCAGCAGTTTGTGTATGCCCTGTCGATCCAGCACCTCGATGATATCATCCAAAATTGCTGCCTGTGTACTTGGGTGCAAGTTGATGTCGAGTTTGATATCGGTCTGGCCGGTATTTACCCCAAACGGGATGGTTGGCAGAATCATGATCTTTGCCCCCTCCTCCCAAGCCAGGCGACTCGCTTCTGCAGCTATCCTGTCAGCCTCTATAATGTCGGTGGCATAGGGCAGATGATAGTTGTGAGCCTCGGTGGCCCCCCAGGGTAAAATAGCCAGTTCCACCGGCTGATCTTTTAATGTTTTCCAATTGCTTTCAGCCAAAATATATGGTCGCATAATCCTCCCGATTTATCGTTTAAATTCACCTTTCTGATCTTACGTGATCTGCAATAGAAATAAAAGTAATATGAAGCCCCCGGTAACATAGTTCGGAACATCTGGATACTGCTATAGTATCAATTAAAAAACCGGGATTATGAATGTTATAGAAAAAGTGGCTTTTTTGTCAGCTTACAGCTTTGAACATATACGGGAATACAATATTGTTAAAGAGTTGCTTGTGCAGCTTATCTTCTTCATGCCTTTGATCATCCTGCTCATTCTCATGATGTACGATTGATTTCCCTCCGTCGCGCCTTCACTGTCATTACTTGTTTCCACTTCCACTTTCGCCAACTACTCCTTCAGAGCTATAAAACGTATTCCCGGGAATGTTTTACAGGTGTTTGGTGTAAATTCATCTTATGACACGACCAAAAATGTATATCGGGCTGATTGGATGGATACTGGTCAGTTTCCTGGCAGGTTTAGTCGGGGCCATTGTAGAACCGGGCGTATGGTACGAAATGTTGAACAAGCCGGCATGGACCCCTCCCAACTGGGTTTTCCCCGTCGTCTGGCCTATTTTGTATTTATGCATGGGTGTAGCAGCCTGGCTGGTGTGGAAAAAAGCTGGGTTTGACCAAGCCCGCGATGCACTCACCCTCTTCCTCGTTCAACTGGCCCTGAATGGACTCTGGTCTTGGGTGTTTTTTGGCTGGCACCAAATAGGCACGGCCCTCGCAAATATCATGCTGCTGTGGATTATAATCCTCTTCACGACCTTGGCTTTTCGCATCCAAAGCAAAGGGGCTTTCTGGCTGATGGTGCCATACCTTGTGTGGGTAGGCTATGCCACAGCGCTCAATTTCTCTATCTGGAACCTGAACTAACATATGGTTCTGAGCCAATAAATTAGAATGTCACATCAGCCACCACTGGCAGGTGGTCGGATGGGAACCTACCGTCACGGAAGGTGGAGAGAATGCCGTGCCGCAACACAGCTACATTCTCATTAGTAAAAATATAATCGATGCGACGCCCCCCTTCTCCCCTGGATACGCTAAATCCACCGCCTTCATCAAGATAGGTTGCGGTTGGTCCTGAATGTGGCACGCTGGTATGTTCAAAAGCATCTGCCAAGGTTTTGGTAATCACATTGTACGGTGCAGAATTAGGTTGAGTATTGAAATCTCCGGTTAATATAACTGGGGTGGCTTCATCCGATATCTCATTAATTTTTTGCATAATTACCTTCGCACTTTCTTCCCTTGCCTGCTCGCCTCGGTGGTCAAAATGGGTGTTAAAAAACAGGAATTCCTTACCTGAAGTCCGTTCTTTTAATCGGACCCATGTGCAGATACGCGGCAGGGCGGCATCCCAGCCTTTGCTTGGTTTTTCTGTTGTGGGCGACAACCAAAAGGTGCCGTTTTGCAGCATTTCAAAACGCTGTGCGTTATACAAAATGGGTGAAAATTCTCCCTCCAATTTTCCATCCGTGCGACCGACGCCCACCCAGTCATACGCCTCCAACCTGTCATCTAACCACGTAATCTGCCGGTGCAGCGCCTCTTGCAGACCAATGATTTCACCTTTATTGAATTGTATCAGGCTGGCTACCCGGTCCCTGCGATTGGTCCACCGGTTGACCCCGTCATCGGGATTGTCGTAGCGAATATTATAACTCATCACCCGAATTTCCGTTTCCGCATTCGACTGAGCCTGAACGCTTGAGACCATTATTATACTCAACAACAAAAAAGAAAGCAGTTTATAACTGACCATACCAACATTTTTTGGGAGAAAATTAACATCGTAGATAACTATTTATTCTTAAGAATAGCAATAAAGGGATTATTAAAATATACACTTTGTTAACCTGTTCAAGATTATATTAACGTGAGTTCGACATACATATGGAAGTTAAAATTACGTTGAGTTTGAGATCATTTATATTTTGCCCTTATGGTGACCCCTTCTTGTTCTTCCCCTACGAGCAGGGGAAGAGACGCGTTGATTGGCAATCAAATCAGTTAGTACGTCCCTCTCCTTAATTATTACAGAGCCTGTACCGACCACTGTCGGTGAGAGGGTCAACATAGGGCATCTACTCCTTTGGTTGCTGATAAATGATAACAAATGCGATTCCCTTATTTCGAACTCACGCTATATTGGCATCGGCAGCAACATTTTCGGAAAGTAATCATTTTTTGATATAAAATTGGTATTTCTGGCTGCCTTTTCTGTTCTTGCTAACAGAAGGGTTCCAAAAATCAAAAACTGTTTGGAACCATTGGTATAGTCCAACAGGTTTGGGATAAAAATAAATCTACTCTGTTTTGACTCAAATGTCCGACACATATGACTATATCATCGCCGGTGCCGGTTCTTCCGGCTTGAGCTTGGCCTGGCACCTGATCCACGCTGGATTAGACGGCAAAAAAATGCTGGTTGTGGATCAAAACCTGACGCCCACGAATGACAAAACGTGGTGTTTCTGGCAGAAAGAGACCCCTTCATTCGCAGAGGTTATTCACAAAAAGTGGACGCAGTCTGATATTTTTGTAAATGGTGACCACTATCACGAGCAGCTCCGAAAATACCCGTATTATTCCATCCGAAGTTCAAATTATAGTTCAGCGATACTTAATGAGCTTGATCAACATCCGGATGTTGACCTGCTGGAATCTCCAGTTTTAGAGCTTTCGGGGGACGAAATGACAGCCAAACTTAAGTGCAATTCCGGGCATTTCAAAGCTGATTATATTTTCCAAAGTTGCTTTTCCCCGTCCTTAAAAAGACAACCCCGTTATCCACTGTTACAGCACTTCCTGGGTTGGGAGGTAGAAACAAAATCTGATGTTTTTGATGAGAATTCGTTCATTTTGATGGATTTTGACGAGACCTATCGAACGGGGATCGCCTTCATGTATGTACTCCCCTGGAGCTCCAATTCTGCGCTTCTGGAGTATACCATTTTCTCACAGAGTCCCGAGGAACTTTCCGTCTACGAAAAAAAGCTTGAGCTCTATCTCTACAACAGGTATGGCATTAAAAAGCTCGAATACCAGATACAAAGAGTAGAATTCGGCAAAATTCCGATGACTGACTCCATTCATGATCCATGGTACGCCCCGCGTGTGCTGAATCTGGGGGCTAATGCGGGACTTACCAAGCCAAGTACCGGGTATACGTTCCGTCGCATCCAAGAGCACTCCCGAAAGATAGTGGAAAGCCTGATCCGGGATGGCAAGCCCGCCCCTGCCCCGCGTTCACAACGCCGTTTCCGGAACTATGATTTGTGGTTACTACAGATTATACACGATCACCCGCAGGAAGCACTTGATGTTTTCCGAGAGCTCTTTAAGAACAATTCACTGGATGAGGTCTTCCGGTTTTTGGGTGAGGAATCAAATATAAGACAGGATCTGAAAATTATGGCCAGCGTTCCCTGGTGGCCCTTCTTCCGGGCAATATGGAAGACTAAAAATTCTGTTTTTTCCTTCTAAGAAGACTTTCGCTGCCCTTTCTCCCTCCCAATTTTACTGGTCAGTAGCCTCTTCATCTTTGTACACTATTTGATTCCCCAACAGGTAACCGACCGGGCGCAGTGCCGGTATTTCCTCAAATACAACGCGCAAAATACCCACCAGGGGAACAAACAATATCATCCCTGAAACACCCCACAACTGCCCCCCTATAATAAGAGCAATCATGGCAATAAACGGATTAATGCTCACACGCGAACCGATGACACGAGGCGTAATGAAATTGCCCTCCAAAAACTGTACACTCACAAACACCAACACTACGCCCAAGGGAAACAGGAGTGAATCTGTTAAAAACAGTGCATACAGCAGGGGTGGAATGCTACCGATAATAATCCCGATGTATGGGATAATAGCTAGGAAAGCAGCAAAAATCCCGAAAAAAATGGCATGGTCAATCCCGACAATAAGCAGGCCTATAGTATTAAGTACAGCAAGTATCAGGATAACCGTTATCAGGCCCACCAGGTAGTTTTGGGTAACTTCCTGAACTTTACTTACCATTGCATCGACCTGGGAATGGCTCCTCCGCTCAATGATTTTATTTAAAAACGTCTCATACATCTCTTTGTAGTAAAGCATAAAAAAGATGAAAATCGGCATCAGTCCCAGCGTGGTAAACAGGTTGGTTGTCGTATTTACCATTCCAGTCACATATTGGCCACTTTGCTCGATCAAATTATCAAGCGCCTGCTGAAGGTAATCTGTCTGTTGGTCTGGGGCAATACCGAGCTGCTGGTCCACGAAGGTCAGGATATCTGCATTGAACTGTCTCAAACGCTCAGTAACCTGTGGCAGATCTTCGGCAAATTGAACAAACTGCCAACTGAAAAGTGAAAGTATTCCAAAAAAGAGGACTACTACCAAAACCATTGCAATAACAATCGATCCTGCCCGCCCTAGTTTCCACGCCTCCAGGCGTTTGGTGACCGGTACCAAAAGCATAGAAAACAGGGCCGAAAAAGCGAGCGGCATCAAGATAAATTTACCGTACGACAAGATCAGGAACAGCAGCGAAAGCCCAATCAGTATCATCGTACTCTTAAACCAGAAGGGGTACGTCTTCATAGGCAGGATTTTTTGTTTACAGGGTGCTTACTTCAATCCCTCGGTAAGGCTGTTTGCTTTTTCGCTCAGCTGTTCTCCAAAAAATTCAAACGGTACTCGTCCGGTCACCGCATCTTTTACGCCACTGTCCTCAATTACCTGCTGATACGTCTCATAGCAATCAAGAGCAGCCCTGAATTTCTCCATATCTTCGTCACTAGCTTCCACCCAGCAGTTGATCTCTTCAAGTTTCGAAGATTTCAGGTCAAACTTGCTTTCCACCTTCTCTTCGCTGTAATGGGTATAAAAGGCCAGACGTTTGGGATACGTAAGCCCTTCTTTTTTGAGGTCAGCATAGGCTCGCTTGACCACCGCATGCGATACAAGATGATCCTCAAAACCACTGACCCCGTGGACCGCATATGTTACAATCACATCCGGCTTAATTTTGTGGATATGCTCTTTGATTACCTCCTCAATCTCTATAGGATTCATCTTCTTCAACCCGCTGTCAGGCAGGTCCAATACAGTCATCCCCGTCAAATCCAGCACTTGTTCCACACATTGCATCTCTTTGAAGCGGATCTCCCCCATCTCCTGTTTACTTACCCCCAGGCGGTGCCGCTGCTTGGTTGCTTCACCCTTGGTGAGTGTCAGAAGGTACACATTATCGCCCTGCCTCCGCTGAGCTGCAATAGCCGGAGCAGGTCCGAAGGATTCATCATCCGGATGAGGAAAAATATAGAGAATAGTCATACAATCAGTATTTCAGGATGTGTTAGCAAATGTGTTTTTTTAAATCACCAACAAACAATACGCAACTTATTCAACAAACTAAACATCCAAATGGATAATACTGACGCCGATGTGTGCGAAATAGACTCAGTCAGACTAGCTTAAGTTATATTGATTTTGGAAAGTTACCAGTCCATTTGAATGGTACGATTTTGAAAGGTCCCCAACAACCCTGTCCATGTACTTGAAGAGATTATAGAACAACGTTTTTTGCTCTTTCAGGTCAAATTCATTCCCATCCCCGTGCTCGGCATCCCTTAGCTCGGCAAGCTGCTGCCAAAGATTCCTCTGGTAATCCTTGATATAATTAGTGGATAAGATTGAACGCTCATTATTTTGAATATTATAAGCCACAATTTCTGTACGTTCTATAATCTCGTTTAACACCGAACCATTGGGGTTCTGTGACTTTAAATGCTTCAACTGCACAAAAATAATGTCGATCAGGTTTTGAAGAGGATACATCTCGCTGCCCTTTTTTGTCCTTTTGGTAACTGGATTGGCTTTTCCGGATGATAATATTGTATACATGGTTTTTGTCCCCCCATTAATATAAATGTAGCCTGTTTTTGTTTATCGAGTGACGATATACTCTACACTTACCAACGAAAACTACAAAATAGAAACTTCAGCAATTTTACATACATTATAATTAATTAACAAAAAATTATTTTCCCCTAACTCAAATTTTTTTTTCAAAAAACTGCGCGAGAAGCCCCTAACTTCAACTATTTTAAATACTTAAGGCCTGCCGGCAGATAACCGACAGGCATAAGCTTAATCTATTCAAATGAACTAGGAACATCCTGTTGTTGCTCCACAGGTAATACATTTCTGGCATGTACCATTCCGGATCATGGTCATGCTTCCGCATTCAGGGCAGGAGTCGCCGGTATAACCGAGCTGTTTGGCCCGTTCATAATCACTTTCGTAATCCCCTTCGGTTTCAGTCGGAGCCTGTTGCGTTGATTCCGGTGTTCCTGTGACCGGTTCCGTTTTGGGTTGGGGATTCGGCTCCATCTTCTGCCGTTTGGTTGGATCCTGCTGCTCCTCTTCCTTTTTCTCTGAGGGTCGCAGTTTGCGTGTCAGGATCTCCTCTGCCGGAACATGGGCCAGGTCATCGCGACCCAGGTATGTAACCGCAAGTTCTCGGAAAATGTAGTCGATTACCGACGTGGTCATCTTGATATGAGGATTCCCCTGCACCGTGCCGCTGGGCTCAAACTTGGTGAAGGTGAAGGCATCAACGAACTCTTCAAGCGGAACACCGTGCTGCAATCCAAGTGAAATAGCAATTGCAAAGCAGTTCATCAGGCTGCGGAATGCGGCGCCCTCACGATGCATATCGATGAATATTTCACCAATCTGACCGTTATCATATTCACCGGTGCGCAGGTAAACGCTCTGTCCGCCAATTTTAACCTTCTGGGTGTATCCCGTTCGGCGATTGGGCAGACGCTTGCGACTGGCCACATATTTGTGGATAATTTTTTCGGCCGTTTTCACAACCTCATCCTGTGCGGCAGCCGTGGTTTCCTCCTCAGCTTCGAGATCTTCTTCATCCTCAAGCTCATCGAATACATCGCTCAGGCTGTTCAGCGGCTGGCTGAGCTTGGAACCGTCGCGATAGAGCGCATTCGCTTTCAGCATCAGCTCCCAGGAATCCATGTACGCATCCTTGAAGTCGTCGACCGTGGCCTCGTTCGGCAGATTGATGGTTTTGGAAATGGCGCCCGAAATAAACGGTTGCGCGGCAGCCATCATGCGAATATGGCCTTTCGGCTTGATATAGCGTGTCCCAATGCGACCACAACGGTTTGCGCAGTCAAAGACCGGCAGGTGTTCATCTTTCAGGTGAGGCGCTCCTTCAACAGTCATCGTTCCACAGACGTAATCGTTGGCTTCCTGGATTTCTTCACTGCTGTATCCCAGGTGACGCAACATGTCAAACTGCGGATTGGCAAGCTGCTCTTCGGAAAGATCAAGCACCTCTTTGCAGAACTCTTCGCCCAGTGTCCACTGGTTGAACGCAAACTTGATATCGAAACTGCTTGGCAGTGCTTCTTCAATAGCCTCAAGCTGATCGTCGTCGAAGCCCATTTCACGCAGGCTTTCCTCGTTGATGTTCGGACAGCCGTCCAGCGTGCCGTGCCCTTTGGCGTAGTTTACGATATCCTCGATCTCACCGGCGCTGTATCCCATCTTACTCAGTGCTTTCGGTACACTCTGGTTGATAATCTTAAAGTACCCTCCGCCGGCAAGTTTTTTGAATTTGACCAATGCGAAATCGGGCTCGATTCCAGTGGTATCGCAGTCCATCACCAAGCCGATCGTTCCGGTCGGGGCAATCACGGTTACCTGTGCATTGCGGAAGCCGTGCTTTTCACCCAGCTTCACAGCACGATCAGATTCAGCCCGTGCCGCCTTCAGCAGGTAATCCGGGCAGATGCTCGCATCGATGCCCATAGGTTTAACGGTAAGGCCTTCGTACTCATCGGGATCGACATTGTAGGCCGCCCGCTGGTGATTGCGAAGCACGCGTTGCATGTGCTCCTCGTTGCGCTCGTAGGCTTCAAAGGTTCCGAGCTCTTCAGCCATTTCTGCACTGGTTGCATAAGCACCCATATGAATCATGGAGGTTAGGGCACCGGCAATTGCACATCCTTTGTCACTGTCGTATGGAACACCCTGTACCATCAGTGCGGCCCCAAGGTTGGCATAGCCGAGGCCGAGCGTCCTATATATATAGGAGAGATCGGCAATCTCCTTGGATGGGAATTGCGCCATCAATACAGAAATCTCAAGCACGACGGTCCAGATGCGGGATGCATTCTGAATTGATTCGACGTCAAACTCCTTGCACTCATCTGTTTTGAAGTACTTCATCAGGTTGAGTGACGCCAGGTTACAGGCCGTGTTGTCCAGGAACATATATTCTGAACACGGATTACTGGCTTTGATTGGCCCATCTTCGGGGCACGTATGCCACTCGTTGATCGTATCGTGGTACTGGGCACCAGGATCAGCACAAGCCCAGGCTGCGTGGGCAATGTCGTCCCACAGGTCACGCGCACGAATTGTTTTGGATGGTTCCGGCTCCCGACCTTCTTCTTCGGCTTCACGCTTTTCGGTTCGCCAGTACAGGTTCCAGTCGTCATCTTCCTTGACGGCCTTCATAAAGTCGTTGGGCATCCGAACTGAGTTGTTGGAATTCTGTCCACTGACAGTGCCATACGCCTCAGAATCCCAATCGGTATCATAGGTATCAAATTCGAGGTCGGTGTATCCCTGTTCTGCAAGCTGAACGACCCGCTCTATATAATTAAGAGGGACGTGATCCTTCTTGGCTTCCTTAATCGCCTTGCCCAGCTCCTTGTTTTTCAGTGGATCTCGACTGGCAGCGCCGTTAAAAGTACGGCCGTCAATTTCAATCGGCTTGTGGCACAGCTTGATGATCTTTTTGAGGTGCTGCTCCAAAATTTTGGAACCGGTCACGATGGAGGCCACTTTCTTCTCCTCGTGCATCTTCCAGTTTACATATTCCTCGATATCCGGGTGATCCAGATCCAGCGTCACCATCTTGGCGGCACGGCGGGTCGTTCCACCTGATTTAATAGCACCGGCTGCTTTATCACCAATTTTAAGGAAACTCATGAGTCCGGAAGAACGTCCTCCCCCACTCAGCGGTTCACCTTCGCCACGGATAGCAGAAAAGTTAGACCCGGTTCCTGAGCCATACTTAAACAGGCGCGCTTCGCGAACCCATAGGTCCATAATGCCGCCCTCATTCACCAAGTTATCATCAATACTTTGAATGAAGCAGGCGTGTGGCTGTGGATGCGTGTAAGCATCCTCGGATTGTTTCAATTCACCGGTTTTCCCATCTACATAATAATGTCCCTGTGCCGGTCCGTTAATTCCATAAGCCCAGTGCAGTCCGGTGTTAAACCACTGTGGACTGTTGGGAGCGGCCATCTGGTGGGCCAGCATGTAGCAAAGTTCTTCGTAAAATATTTTTGCGTCTTTTTCAGAATCAAAGTAGTCATGTTTCCATCCCCAGTAGGTCCAACACCCGGCCAGTCGGTGAAAAACCTGTCGACTATCGTGCTCGCTGCCAAATTTTTCATCATCATCCAGGTCTTTCATCGCTTTCTCATCGGCCTGGGAACGCTGCAACCATTTGGGAACACCTTTTTCAGCAACCTTTTTAACTTCTGCTGGCACCCCTGCCTTACGGAAATATTTTTGTGCAATAATATCAGTAGATACCTGTGACCACGGCTTGGGCACAATGACCTCATCCATCTTGAATACAACCGAACCGTCGGGATTCTTTATTTCCGACTTCCGGGACACAAATTTCAGATCTCCAAAGGGGGAATCCCAGTCATCCTGGGTGTAGAACCGAGTAAATTTCATAGATAGTCTCCTTTAACTAAACTTTGATTCTTCCATTGATACTATTTTAGAAACGCAATGTGGGGTATGTTAATCAACTACGTCGCTCTACAATAATATAAACCTGCAGAAATACCTTGCAAGCCAAAAGGGTGAAAACTTTTCCACAAAATAGAGGAGTTATCAACAATTAATTCATAAACTTTTAAAAGAAGATGCTGTATGGAATTTTGCGCTACTTTTTAACAAAAATTAAAATATGTTTTCAAGACATATTCTTCCAACTTCAGACCTATTTTGGCCTTTTAAATATAGCGAGGTGTACCTTTTCGCTTTATTCGTATTTATTTTCGATGCTCATAGTTATCCACATCTGGAATATTATAGAAATTTAATAGGTGTAAAATACTAATTGAGTAGAAACTATAATATTTGTTAGAAAATAACTTTATGGGAAGGATAAAATTTATATTTATAGTATAATTCATTTTGCATATTACCTGTATTATCTATCGGTAATTACAAGCAAAAATTACCCCTCTCCTTATTATTGAAGAAGAGGAGTAAATAACGTAACAGGATGGCTAGAAAGTGTATTGGGCTTTAATGAAAAAGCCTCTCCCCTTTGTTCTGTAACCGTTTATTTCTGTATAGTCAGTATCAAAGAGATTCTCCACCTTCCCGATAACAGCGAAGGGGTCACTGATGTTGTAACGAAGACTAATATCAGTAAGACTATACCCGTCTACATTCGATCGGTCGAGCGCGCCATAGGGCCCCAAATTTGAGCTATAAAAGACGTCGTCACGCTCTCCAACAAAACGGGTGTTCGCCTGAATTCGCAGTGGTTCCAACAGCTGCCATGCCAGGTAAACATTACCCGAAATGCTGGGGCGACGTGTCAAAGATTCAATCTCTTTTTCAGCAGTAAGAAACTCTCCGCTCTCATAAATCTGCACGTGGCTACCCTCAGTATATTGCTCATCAACATCGGCAGGATTGAACTGCAACGTTGAATGCGTATAGCTAAGGTTTCCGCCCAGAGTTAAAGTACTGCCTATTCTGGTATCCAGTCCAACTTCTATACCATTAATTTGTTGTTCTGAAGCATTAAGGTAGGTATCACCCAGGTAGTCTGCAGATGTTAAATTGGCAACTTCCCTGTCTGGATTCCACATGTATACATATTCAATTACATTATCAACATTGGTACGGAATAAAGATAAATTTAATTGAAGTGCAGATCCAACGGTCTGCTTCCACCCCACCTCATATGATATAGAGCTTTCAGCCTCAAGATTCTCATTTCCCCGGTCAGTAACATAACCTGGTGAGATCGCCGGGGAGTGCAACTGGTACAATGACGGTGCATTAAACCCGGACGTGACGGCGCCATATACTAATGATGATGGCGATACCTGGACTTTGGGATTCAGCTCAAACGTCAGATGAGTGCCAAATTCATTGTGATTGACCAATCGACTACCCAGCCCCATTGAGAACGACTCCAGCTGACTGTTCAACAAACTACCATTCAACTCAGTATGAATAAATGCATGGCTGATCGACTCTTTTAGATCCAACGAATCAAGATTGGTTTCTGATTCATAATTGAATGAACTTAGGTACGTGTAGGTATGAGAACTCATCGTTTGTTGGATATTTCCAATACCTATGATTGTCGAAATAGCATTGGACTCCCAATGAGCGGTCAACTCATTTTCCCAGAGTGAGCCTTCGTAATTATTTTCAATGTAGCTTCCGTCGTAATTTCCGGCCTGGTCAACGATAGATGAGTCGTTGACAAAGTCTCGGGCCAAATCGGAATAAGCCCCATTATATTTCAGCTCTACATCATCAGAAAGCGTAAAAGAACCGCCATAAGCAAAGAAATCGCGCATAAAATTTGTATACGCATCCCGCGCATCGCTGTAGGCACCTTGATCAACGTCGCTGGTTTGATCTTCCCTGCGGTAGGAGACAAAGTATCCAAATCGATCCGTTTTATAACCTAGCTCACCGGAAAGGTCTAATTTATCAAAATCATCTTGGTCTTGGGGATTAAAACTCGGCGGATTTTGTACGGTATCGATTGTAGCATCAAGGCCATTAGTCATCTCATGAGCAAGGCCAAAATCAGCATAAAATCCCCTCGGAGTCGTATAGTTTAAATCAATCTGATTGGCAGTTGAATAAGTTCCTTTCCCAAAAACCCCGTGTTTGCTCCCTACAGTCCCACTAAAGCCGGGCGTTCCGAAACCTCGCGTAATAATATTGACAGCCCCCCCGATAGCCGATGAACCATATAGGGTACTGTGGGACCCTCTCACAATCTCAATGCGTTCCACCCGTGCCAGTGAAAGTTCAGAAAGATCAGGGCTGTTGCTTGCCGTTGAGGGGTCACTGATTCGAACACCATCGATCATGATCACAGCGTGATTACTATTTGTATTCCGCAAAAATGCACTCTGTACAGCACCGGGCGTCTGTCCATCGCCCACCATGTGCAAACTTTGCTGTTCGGCCAATAATTCTCCCACGCTATAGTATGTTGAATTCCGTAGCTCTTCGCTGCTGATTACTGTTACATTCCGCCCCACACTCCGGGCAGATTCCTCCCAGCGATTTGCACTAATAATTACTTCTTCCAGCGTATAGGTTTTCGAGGTATCAATTTGAGCTGACAGAGGTAAGGCTATCAGCGATAACAATAGGACAGTAAAAGCTGCCCTGCTTATATATGAGAATTGCATATTTTATCCAATAGTTAGGTTACAAATGATGATTAAGACATCATTCGCACCTTTGGGAAAGTCCAGAAGGGCATAAACACGGGTAATTGTGCACCACGCATTTATTCTTCGCTTTTCTCCCGAAAGCTACGAATGCAGATGCACTGGCAGGTCTTCTGGCTTATCCCGGTCATCCGCCCCTTCCCGTCCGTCTTTTTCGGACAGTGGTTACTAGCGAATAACCCATAACTCTGAACGGTTCAGAGCTGGGAATTACAGCATCGGGGAATGCTCCGGATTTGTCTGTATAAACTACATATACAGAATCACCGGATTCCCTTTTAATCTCACTTCTAACACTCGAAGTTTGAGAACCAATGCACTCCGGGAAAATACAGGCTAAGAGTTATAAATCAAAGGGCTTAAACTATATTTATTCCCTTCAGATTCTTTAAGTATTCTCAGTTTCCTGTTCCATTGAAAGCAATTTACATCCCTTACATTTCTTTACATCCAATTTAGTTGCATATATCAACTAATACCCATTTCTTTGGTCCCATTAGAAATTTAGACTAAGAAGTTACCCTTGAAACAGAAACTATACTGCATCACCCTGGGCTGTAAAATGGCTTACAGCCTCAAAGGGATAAAACGGATGCTCACCAAGCGATTTACTAAAGATGAGATTGCCCTTACACTGGAACAGTACTTTGTGCTCAATATTCTTGATAACGAAGAGGGCCTCATCCTCAAAGAGCTTGCCGAAATCGTCGATAGAGACAAATCAGCGGTACTCCGGCATATTGATGGCCTTGAAGAGAAGCATTTCGTTGCACGTGCTACCGATCCAAAGGACAAGCGAAGAAAGATTCTTCTGGTTACCAAACAAGGAATGAACGAACTACAAAAAGCCAGGGAAATGGATCAAAAAGTGCACAGTGAACTCACCGAATCCATTGATAATGATAAACTCAAAGAGTTTGAATCTCTCCTAACCGAAATATACGAACGAGCGATGTCAGACTGATACAGTTGATATCATCAACATATTAGCCTCGAATACTAAAATCATTCCCACATCCAAACAAATAATTCCATGAAATCAGACCGCCAAACAACCATCAACCTGTGTTTATTTGTGGCCATGTTTTTGGCTGTTTCCTGTAGCAGTTCAAACCAGCAGGGCCCACCTGGTGCCCAGCAGGTGCAATCCTATCCCGTGCTGGAAATACAACCACAATCAATTGAATTAACCGCTAGCTATCCCGCCACGCTTGAGGGACTCCAAACCGTGGAAATTCGTCCCCGTGTGCAGGGTTATATCGTTGAAATGCCGGTGGATGAAGGCGACATTGTTGAAGAAGGGCAAGTTTTATTCCGACTGAACAGTGAGCAGTATGAGCAGGAAGTACGCTCAGCGGAGGCCGATGTGGAAGCTGCCAAAGCTGCTGTAGAAACGGCCAAGGATGAAGTGGAACGAATGAGCAGCTTGGCACAAAAAGAGATCATCAGCGACTACCGGCTGCAGTCGGCGAAAAACCAACTGCAGTCTCAGGAAGCAGCTCTTTCACAAGCCCAGGCGGCCCTTGAAAACGCCCGGGTTAATTTGAGCTATACATACGTAAAGAGTCCGACCGACGGCGTGATTGGCAGTATCCCATACCGGATCGGGAGCCTGGTGAGCAGTACGATTTCCCGGCCACTGACAGTCGTTTCCGATATCTCGGAAGTCTATGCCTACTTCTCAATGAGTGAACGTGAGCTCCTGACAATGTCACAATCCGTGGCCGGGGATGGCGGCAACAAAACCCTGCAACAGCGTATTACTGACATGCCCGATGTCAACCTGGTGCTTGCCGACAACACGGTCTATAATCACCAGGGAACCCTGCGGCTGGCAAGCGGACTCATTGATACCGAGACCGGCTCCGCCTCATTCCGGGCCCTGTTTCCCAATCCAAAAGAGATCCTGCGGAGCGGCGGCACGGGCAGTGTCCAAATTCCATACCAGAGGAATTCCGCAATTGTGATCCCAAAAAGTGCCACCTACGAGATCCAGAACAAACGGTTTGTATATGCGGTGACCGACAGCAATACCATTGAAAGTACGGAAGTCTCTACCCTGCCCTTATCCTCAAAACAGTTTTTTGTTGTTGAAGAGGGACTTGCGGCCGGCAACCGAATTGTAACGGGCGGGATGGGCAGCATGCAGAATGGAATGACCATTAAGCCTCAGCCGGTAGACAATGACAGCCTGTACCAGGCATTGGCGGTGCAGGACCAGTGAATCACAACCCATTCCCTATCAAGTCTCTCACAAATCTAAGCATCTAATTCCACCACAATGATAAGACGTTTTATTGAACGACCGGTACTCTCGACGGTCATATCCATCATTATTGTCATTCTTGGATTTTTGGGATACAACGCGCTGCCGGTGTCCCTCTATCCAGAAATTGCGCCTCCAACGATACAGGTATCCGCCAACTATCCGGGCGCCAATGCCGAGACGGTTCTCAATAGTGTCGTTACGCCGCTCGAGGAACAAATTAACGGCGTGGAGGGGATGACCTATATCAGTTCTACAGCCAGTGACAACGGCCGGGCGCAAATCCAGGTATTTTTCGAGCTCGGCACTGATCCCGATATCGCCGCGGTAAATGTGCAAAACCGCGTGGCCCAAGCCTCGAGCCTGCTGCCACAGGAAGTTACCCAGGCCGGGGTCACGACCCAAAAGCAGCAAACCAGTCGCCTCCTCATATTTACACTGTATAGTCCCAATGGGAAATATGACGGCACCTTTATCGAAAATTATGCCCGGATTAATGTAATTCCCCAGCTGCAGCGTATCAACGGGGTGGGAACGGCAGAATCCTTTGGAAACAGCGCCTACGCCATGCGCATTTGGATGAAGCCCGATGTGATGGCCTCCTACAACCTGACGCCCAACGATGTTATCGCAGCGCTGAATGAGCAAAGTTTTGTAGCAGCGCCCGGAACTATTGGCGAAAATAGCGGGCAAGCCTTCCAGTATACCCTGAAGTACAAAGGACGACTTTCGACCGTCCCTGAATACGAAGATATTATCATTCGGGGAGAATCAGAAAACGGTGAGATACTGCGGTTCAAAGATGTAGCTGACGTTGAATTGGGTTCGCAGTCGTACACCGTGAATAGGATGGTCAACGGCGGACCGGGAGCCGGTATTTCCATCTCCAAAACGGCTGATGCCAATGCCCAGGAAGTCGTTGAAAATGTAAAGGCCGAACTAGAAAAAGCCTCACAATCCTTCCCTGATGGCATCGAATATACCACGGTTTTTGATGCCAACAGCTTCTTAACGGCTTCTATCGACAAAGTCTTTGTTACATTTTTTGAAGCATTTGCGCTGGTATTTATCGTGGTGTTTGTGTTTCTGCAGGATTGGCGATCGACCCTGATTCCCGCCATCGCTGTGCCGGTATCCATTATCGGTACGTTCTTTTTCCTAAACCTGTTTGGCTACAGCGTGAACCTGTTAACGCTCTTTGCTCTGGTGCTTGCAATTGGCATTGTGGTAGATGATGCGATTATCGTCGTTGAGATTATTCATGCCAAGCTCGAAGAGGGTGCCGATTCCGGGATGGAGGCCGCCGTAGATGGGATGAATGAGATTGCCGGGGCCATTGTATCCATTACCCTGGTAATGTCGGCGATCTTTATCCCTGTAACCTTTATTACGGGATCAACCGGGGTATTCTTCCAGCAGTTCGGCATCACCCTGGCCACCGCAATTATCATATCTGCTGTTAACGCACTGACTTTGAGCCCCGCCCTTTGTGCCCTGGTGCTTAAACCCGAACATAAACATGTTGGTGAAGAGAAAACGTTAACAGATCGATTTGCCATCGCCTTCAACACGGCGTTTGATCTGGGTAAATACCGGTACAAAAAGGTATTGGGATATTTTACCCGTAACTCGTGGGCAGCCGTGGCTATCGTTATTGGGTCTATTGCGTTGTTTGGCTACCTGTTCCAGACCACGCCATCCGGCTTTGTGCCCGACGAAGACCAGGGCGTATTCTTTGCCGATATAAGCCTGCCTGCTTCTTCGTCACTTGAGAGAACCGAGGAAGTGTTGAAAGAAGTAGATGGCGTCCTTGAAAACATGGAGGTAGTTGAGTCCCGGCTGACTATTTCTGGTTTTGGTCTCCTGAGTGGGTCTGGCAGCCAATACGGATTTGTTGTCGGTAAACTCAAACACTGGGACCAGCGTGAACAGAGCGTAAATGATGTGATCACTACTCTGCAGCAAAAAACCTCGCAAATTCAAGAGGCGGATTTTGTATTCTTTTCTCCACCTGTTATATCAGGTTTTGGGAACACCAGCGGATTTACGGTTAACCTGCAGGATGTGTCCAGTGGCTCGTTCGATGAGCTTGCCGAGGCTAATCAAAAGCTAAAGCAGGCACTTTCCAAACGACCTGAAATTCAATATGCCAGCTCTTTTTTTGAGACCGACTATCCCCAGTTTATGGTTAACGTGGATGTGCCAAAAGCAAAACGCTCCGGGATTTCCCCCCAGTCCATCATGAATGTGATGCAGGCGAATTACGGTGGATTATATATTTCCAACTTCAATCGCTTTGGCAAACTCTACCGCGTTTTTGTACAGGCCGATCCAGAGGCACGGGGCTCCACAGAAAGCTTGCAAAACATTTCGATTAGGAATAGACAGGGAGAAATGGCGCCTATAAGCTCATTTGTAGACCTGGAGCGAGTGTACGGGCCACAAAGCATCTCCCGGTTCAACCTGTTTAACTCAGTGCAAGTGTCGGGAGCAACCAATCCCGACTACAGTTCCGGTGATGCTATCGAAGCTATCGAAGAGGTGTTCAGTAACCAGATGTCCGATAATTATTCTTATGCATATTCCGGTTTAACGCGGGAGGAAAACAGTGCCAGCGGACAGGAACTGATTATTTTTGCGCTCTGTCTCATTTTTGTGTACTTCCTGCTTAGTGCCCAGTATGAAAGTTATCTTGTCCCGTGGGCCGTGATCCTGCCGCTACCCATTGGTTTAGCCGGCTCCTTCATTTTTGCCAATATCTTTGGTGTGGCCAACAACATTTACCTCCAAATATCCTCAATTATGCTGCTGGGATTGTTGGCTAAAAATGCAATCCTGGTCGTGGAGTTTGCCCTGCAACGACGCCGTAATGAAGGCATGAGCATCGCCAAGGCCGCCATCGATGGAGCTGAAGCCCGGCTGCGTCCCATCCTGATGACCTCTTTCGCCTTTATCGCGGGACTGCTCCCATTGGCCCTTGCAACCGGAATTAATGCCAACGCCAACCAGTCGATCGGTATCGGAACGGCCGGTGGTATGTTTATCGGGACGTTTGTGGGCCTGCTGGTGGTACCCGTGCTCTTCATCATTTTCCAAAACCTGCAGGAGAAGTTCTCCGGGCCACCTGAGATCATACAAAAGAAGAGAGAAGAAATTCTCCTGCCCTGATCAACCAAGAATTTTGAGATTCATAACATATGACTATGCTCTTTAAGTCGAGTTCCAACATTTTAGCAGCACTTTTATTGACGATTTTCTTGTCGTCTTGTATCGCAACAAAACCGTATAAAAAGCCGGATCTGCAGGCCGAAACGGAAACTCTCTACCCTTTCGACCGGGTGGAGATGGACAGCACTACGCTGTCCGACATGCCGTGGCAGGAGGTGTTCAAAGATCCCACGCTGCGCGACCTGATCAGGGAAGCATTAAATAACAACCTGGACCTGCAGGACGCGATTCAGCAGATCCGTGTCGCCGAGGCCAATTTCTACCAAGGCCAAATGAACATGCTTCCTTCGCTCTACCTGAATGGAAGTGTGGGTTACGGGGAGCTCTCAGATAATGCAAATCAAGCCAATATCCCAGCCAGTGAGCAGTACACCGCTTCGCTGAGCTCAAGCTGGGAGCTGGATGTCTGGGGCAAGCTGACCAGCGCCAAGAAAGCCAGCTATGCCGCCCTTTTGCAGACCGAGGCTATTCACAGGGCAATACAAACCAGCCTGATTGCCAACGTGGCCAACGCCTATTACCAGCTGTTGGCACTCGATCGGCAGCTTGAGATCACCCGGAAAACCGTTGAAAATCGGCTGCAGGATGTGGAAACGGTGAAGAGCCTGAAGGAGAGCTCGATGGTGACAGGTGTTTCTGTACAACAGAGCATTGCCAACAGATACGCGGCAGAAGTGACCATTCCTGAATTTGAGCAGCAGATTACCGAACTGGAAAACGACCTGAGCATCCTGCTGGGTCGCACACCCGGAACCATTGAACGCAGCTCCCTGGCCGAACAAGAGCCGATCGACTCGCTTTCTACCGGCGTACCTGCCCAGCTGCTACGCAACCGCCCCGATATCCTGGCCGCGGAATACAGTTTCAGAAGCGCTTTTGAGCTGACCAACAATGCCCGTGCCTATTTTTATCCCTCTTTTACCCTGACAGCAGAGGGTGGATACCAAAGCTTGAGTACACAGGACCTGTTTCAACCGGGCTCGGTGTTTTATAATATTATTGGCGGACTTACGCAGCCCCTGTTCAACAATGGGCGGAACCTGGCGCGACTCAAACAGAGCAAAGCCCAGCAGCAACAGGCGCTGCTGCAGCTGCGCAGCTCCATCCTGAATGCGGGGCGGGAAGTATCAAATGCCCTGAGTCAATTCCAGAATGCAGAACAGAAAATAGAACTGCGCGAGCAGCAGGTGAACGCCCTAGAAAATGCGGTGGAATACTCGCGGGAGCTCCTGCAATTCGGGGAGGCCAACTATATCGACGTACTGACAGCACAGCAAAGCCTGCTTACCACTCAGCTAGGTAGTGTCAATGACAAACTCCAACAGCTGACAGCCGGGGTTAGCCTTTACCGGGCGCTCGGTGGCGGCTGGGATAAATCGACTGAATTGAATGATTCGTCTGTGAGTGCTGAAAAACAAGAATAGCAGTGAGTAGTGAGTGATATCAAACAGTATGAAGCAGAACTCTGAATCCGGTGTGGTCCACATCCCGTGTGAGCTACACATACAGTGGCTATTAACTATCAAAGTGCCCCATCACTTGCGCGGGAATTAATTCCCGCGCTATGGATGAGGCAGAATTGTTTTGTATTTACAGGAAAATCTGTTTGGAGATATCTAATAACTGTTACCCATCGGAAATCCATTCGGTCGCAAACTCATAGGCCGAATGGCAACTACCCTGATCTCCACCGGGCGACCAGTTATGTTACCCGGTAGATTAATTTTCTATTCAACCTGAGTTCTATTACGCATACTGTCATAGCAAGGAGGCTTTATTGATACATGTTAGCTCAACAATAAGGTCGACTTGGTCCCGTCCGTTTTTATTTCCACATCAGGAGATTGCCGCGGGCTTGCTCCCGATGGTCGCTGAATCCTTCGCAATGACAGGTTTTATATCGAACTAACATTAACCAAATTCAATCCTCGAAAAAAGAGATATGAGTTCAAATAAACTAAATGACATCAAATGCTCTGTCCTGGACTTGGCAGTTGTCACTGAAGGACAGACAGCCGCCGGTGCCATACAGAACAGCCGGGACCTGGCAAAGCACGTGGAAGAGCTGGGATATACACGCTTTTGGATGGCCGAGCATCACAACATGGAGAATATCGCTAGCTCGGCTACTTCCGTGCTGCTGGGACATGTGGCTGAGGCGACCCAAACGTTGCGCGTCGGCTCCGGCGGCGTAATGCTGCCGAATCATTCGCCACTCATCATTGCTGAGCACTACGGCACGCTGGCTACCATCTATCCCGATCGCATCGACCTGGGATTGGGACGTGCTCCCGGCACCGACCAAACGACCGCCCAAGCCATACGCCCCGACCGGATGCAGGCGGTACGACAGTTCCCGGAAAACGTGAAGAAACTGCAACAGTACCTTTCTGCGGAAAACAGCACCAGCAGTGTACGTGCTCTCCCCGGTGAAGGGACGGAGGTCCCGATCTGGATCCTGGGGTCCAGCACCGACAGCGCCCACCTTGCCGCCGCACTGGGACTCCCCTACGTTTTTGCCAGCCACTTCTCCCCGCAGCAACTGATGCCTGCCCTCCGTATTTACCGGGAGAATTTTGCGCCTTCCAAACAGTTGGACCAGCCGTATGTGATGCCTTGTGTGAATGTAGTTGCTGCTGATACCGATGAGCAGGCCGAATGGCTCTCTACTTCACTGAAGCAGATGTTCATGGGTGTGGTCACGGGTGAACGCAAGCCGATGCCTCCCCCGGTTGATGATATGAGCACCGTTTGGAGTTCGCACGAGCGGGCGGCCATCCGGAAGATGCTTTCCTGTTCGTTTATCGGAAGCAAACAGACGGTTAAGAATGGATTGTCGGATTTCCTGGAGCAGACGGGTGCAGATGAGATTATGATTGCGACTTATATCTATGATCACCGCGAACGACTCAAATCACACCGCCTTTTTGCTGAAATTATGAGTGAATAAACCAGGATGAGAATGAGAGAGAGTTCCCGGGCTGTATTGTTCTACCCCTCCCCCAGCCTTATGAAAGCTGACTGCCCGGGAGGAAACGGAGGGAAGCGTATACTGTTGAGACGTTGAGTTGTTGAGCTGTTGAAAACAAGGTTCGAAGCCGAAAGGTGAAAAGTTACTGCTCCTTGGCGATTTATGAGCCGCCCGGGTAAATGAAGTGGGGGCGTTGGTGTGGAGATGTTGAATTATTGATCAGAAGATCGAAGGAAGTACGAGGTCACAAATCTCCACCGCCCTAACGTAAATTTCGCTGGAAACAGGGAATGGAGCCACAGCGTTTAAGAAATCATTGTTGTTTGAGATCCGCGTTTCGAGTTTCAATGATTTTAGCGGAGGTGGAGTGAACCCAGCGACAATTTACTACGGCGGTGATTTTTGGGGTTCGTTTTTGTTCACACAAAAAAGGAACAATACCTGAGCGAAAATTAAAAGTAAAAAGAAGAATCGGGCAGCAACAATCTAACCCTTAACAGGCCTCCAGGCAGAGATACCCGATTGCCCGACGGGCTGGCCAGCGGAGAATACCATGGAGGTGCGGGTCAAGCTTTATAAGTACGAAAGAACTTCGCACCGGCAGGCTCAAAAGCATGCTGACGGTCGCCTGACAGGTTATGTTATACCCCAAAACAGCCGCATGTCGGTCGCCGGCGTGTGGCCTTATAATTACAAGCGTCTGATAATTATAATTAAGAGACCTACTTAACTATAATTAGCAGACCTACTTAATTTTGAGAGGCGTTAAACGGCATTTTCAGGGTATGGCCCACACGATGCATAAGAAATCCCCCTTTGCTAAGAGCCCGGCAGGAAAATTCCCCCTTCGAAGGGGGCCAGGGGGATGTAGCCAATATTGAAACAGTTTCACCACTGAACTGATGGGCAGCTTATTGCCCGACCCCTATAAAAAAGGCTACTGCCACAGCCAGACGCTTGCAGGCTCGTGGGAAGAGCAGCACATCCCCTTTTCTTCGGCTTGGGCCGAATTCATGAGGCTGCCCAAAAAGTCCAAACCGGGGAATGGGTGCCTCAATAATTAAGGTAATATCAATCTCCCTCAACTTTGCCAAGGCTTCGTAGAGCAAGCTAAATCCCTCTTCCGCCAGTGGTCGGTCACGGCTCCAAAGCCTGTCCCGAATACCTTCGGGGAGGGACTTTAAAAGTGCCTTTGGTAATCCTAGAGTTCCTCACCGACAGTAGTCGGTGCAGGCTCTTGGAGAAGAGCTTGTCCGCCCACTGGCGTGAAGGACAGGAGGATTGAACCGATCGATTGGAACCATAGGCCTTATTTTTTAGGAATCTAATTGTTGAACGTGACTTTTTGGACAGCCTCAGAATGCGGTAACCATTGATCCAGTTACATCATTGGGCAAACTGATGCAGCGTGACCATGATTAGTAACACTGTTTTTTATTTCCGTTTATATTCCACAATTGTAAAATCCCTGTACGCGTCCCTTCTTGTCTCTTTCCAAATCGTGCTAACGTCATCTCTATATTCGGGAAAGTAGGTATCTCCTTCATATTCTTTGTGGATTTCTGTCAGCACCAGCTTGTCTGCCCTGTCGATGGTCTGTTTGTATATTTCTCCACCGCCTATCACAAACACCAGATCGTGATCCTGAAGGTATTCAAGTGCCTTGTCGATGGAACTGAAGGTAGGCACATGCTCATACTCTTTGCTTCGACTGAGCACGACATTCTCTCTGCCAGGCAGCGGCTTTTCACCAAGCTCTTCGAACTCCCCCCGCCCCATCAGCACGGGATGTCCCATCGTTGTCTTCTTAAAATGCTTCATATCCTCTGGATAGTGCCACGGCAGGTCGCCATCCTTGCCAATAACCAGGTTAGGATCGTGCGCAGCAATCAGCGCTAACTTCATACCGCCACCTCAAACTTTATGGAAGGATGCGGATTGTAGTCGTGCAGCATAAAATCGTCGAACGTCAGTTCATCAATCGGCTTATCAGCAATCTCAAGACGGGGCAGTTCTCGGGGTTCACGCGTTAGCTGCTCTTTCAAGCCGTCGATATGATTTTCGTAGATATGGGCATCTACAATGGTGTGGGCAAAAGTTCCGTATTCAAGTCCCACTTCATTGGCGATTGCCATAGTCAGTGTCGCATAACACGCCAGGTTAAACGGAATACCAAGGGCAATATCCCCTGAACGCTGCGTGAGGTGGCAGTTCAATTTACCATCGGCGACATTGAAGATGTACATCAGATGGCAGGGCGGCAGGGCCATCTTTTTCAGGAGGCCCGGATGCCAGGCGCTCACGACAATCCGTCGACTGTTGGGATTATTCTTTAACATATCGATCGCCCGCTGAACCTGATCAAACTCTTTCTTTACGAGCTGGGTTTGAACAATGTCGGAAGCATTACCCTCAAAACTAAGTTCTTCTTCCTCGAAGTAAGGGAAATTCCTCCAAAGCACCGGATAGATCGGTCCCACATGCCCATCCTCATCCGCCCAGGCGTCCCAGATATGGCAGTCGTTTTCATCGCGTAGCCAGCGAATGTGATCTTCTCCGCGAAGGTACCACAGGAGCTCCAAGACGACTGACCGAAAATACACTTTTTTGGTGGTTAGCAGTGGAAATCCTTTGGAAAGGTCCACCTTGTAGAATTCCGAAAAGCTGGACAGCGTATCGATGCCGGTCCGGTTCTCTTTTCGGACCCCATTCTCCAAAACATTACGGACCAGGTCTAGATATTGCTTCATAAGTATCGTCTTAATTATTAGTTAAAACAAAATGGAACGCGGATGACACGGATTAAACAGATAATCACGGGACATTTGTCTGAACAAATCCGCAAAATCTGTTTCATCAGCGTTCTGTTCTGCTAGATTTTTTAAAATGTCACACCCTTCAGCAACGCAACCGCGATTGAAAAATATATAACAATTCCGGTAACGTCCACTAATGTAGAGACAAAAGGTGCCGAGGTAACAGCCGGATCCAGCCCCATCTTCGAGAGTACAAATGGGAGCATCGATCCACTCAGGTTTCCAAACAGGACCACTCCCACCAAACTAAGGCTTACTACCAGCGCACTTAAAATTAACTCTGTATTCATTGGAGAACCGCCGGCGTACCCATAGCTCAATATTACAAAAAAGCCCAGAAATCCGAGTAACAAACCCAGAAAAAGTCCGGACAGGAGCTCACGTCTAAATATTTTTTTCCAGTCCTCCATATTGATATCATCGGTAGATAGCGCACGAATAATGAGCGTAGCGGCCTGCGAGCCGGAGTTCCCGCCGCTGGATATAATCATCGGGATGAAGAGTGAAAGAAACACCGCGCCGGCAATCACATTCTCATACGCTCCCATGGCGGTGGCGGTGAGCATCTGCCCGACAAAAAGGATAATCAGCCAGCCGATCCGCTTGCGCACCATCTCGAAGATGGAGGTCTGCGAGTAGTAGTCGTCCAGTGCATCCATACCGGCCATAAGCTGCATATCCTCGGTCGTCTCCTCCTCGGCCACGTCGATCACGTCATCCACCGTTACGATGCCTACCAGGATGCCGTCGGAGTCGACCACTGGCATCGCCACACGATCGTACTTGCTGAGCATTTTTACCGCGTCCTCCTGGTCTTCAAAAGCAGAGAGCGCCTCGAAGGACTCATCCATCAGCGACTCAATTTTGGCTTCCGGGTCGGCCAAAATAAGCTGGTTTAGTCGAAGGTCGTCAATCAGGTGCTCGTGCTCATCCACCACATAGATCACATTCACCGTCTCAGCGCTGTGCCCAAACTTGCGGATTTGCTCCATGCTCTTGGCTATGGTCCAGTCTTTTCGCACTTTCACGTAGCGCGGAGTCATAAGCCGGCCGACACTCTCCTCCGGATAGCCCAGCAGCTTCTGCACCAGCTTGCGATCTTCGGTGTGCATGGAGTTTATGACGCGCTGGGTAAGGTGCCCGGGCAGCTCCTCCATCAGAGCCACGCGTTCATCCGGCTCCAGGTTCGACATCACATCACTGAGCTGTTGGGCAGTAAATACTTCCAACAGTTCTACGCCTTTCTGTGAACTCAGGTAGGTGAACACATCAGCGGCTTTTTGCTTTTTGAGCAACCGGAAAATGACAATCGCCACCTGGGCTTCCAGTCCCTCCAGGAGCTCGGCTACATCTACCGCCGGCACGTCATTCAGGATGTCCTTCAACGCGACCCAGTCTTTGTTTTTGATCAGTTCATCGAACTCGGGCTTGAGTAGATCGACAATCATGAAAGTCCTAACTACGGGTTATTCATTATCGATGTTCAGTGGAGGTGGCATTCAGCCTTTGAATCGCCAATGTAACGAATGCGATTCCTTATTTAATGACGGTGGGAATTTAAGCCAAGTAGAGGTGGAATCAAAGTATAGGATCCAGTGTGATTAGTTGCCGGTAGTGAGGTAAATAGACAATTAACACTAGTGTCATTACCACTAAATAAAAGGGGTAAATGTGATTGGGTTTTTGTATTTTTCGAATAAAACATCATGGATAAACTCACCTTTCCCGACCTCTCTCAACAAGTCAAAGATCAACTCCTTACT
>NZ_JAMQKA010000058.1:0-36609 GCF_031569985.1 Aliifodinibius sp. S!AR15-10
CCCCGCCGTAGTGCTTGGCCATGACCGTCGTAATGGCCGCCGTCAGGGTCGTCTTCCCGTGATCCACGTGACCAATCGTTCCAATATTAACATGCGGCTTCGTGCGCTGAAAGGTTTCTTTTGCCATAACAGATTTTATTTAATGATGTTTAAGATCTTGATTCTAAAATTTCTTTCTCAATTGCGTCAGGAACCGGTGCATACTCAGCAAATTCCATTGAGTAAACAGCGCGACCCTGAGTGATAGAACGCAGGTCAGTAGAGTAACCGAACATCTCAGAAAGAGGAACTTTTGCAGTTACTACCGATCCTTCAGGATTGTTATCCATCTTGCCAATAATTCCTCGTCGCCCGTTGAGGTCGCCAATTACATCCCCCATATATTCTTCGGGAGTAATAATCTCGACATCCATTACAGGTTCGAGGATACTGGGTTTAGCTTTACGTGCTGCATTCCGGAATGCCAGCTTGGCACAAAGCTCAAAGCTAAAGGCATCGGAGTCAACATCGTGGTATGATCCGTCATACAAACGGAATCCAACATTCTGGACAGGATACTCTGCTTGAATTCCACCCTTCATAGCGGCTTTAAAACCTTTCTCAACAGAAGGGATGAATTCCCTCGGGATGTTACCACCCACAATTTCATCAATAAACATGAAGCCTTCATCGACACTTACCTTCTTGTCATCCTCTTCATATTCATCTTTAAAGTAATCAAGCGGAGCAATTTCAAACTCCATGTCAGCAAACTTACCACGGCCACCAGACTGCTTCTTGTAGGTCTCGCGGTGTGTAATATTTGTGGTAATCGTTTCTCGATAAGAAACCTGGGGTTTACCAACATTTGCTTCTACCTTGAATTCGCGCTTCAGGCGGTCAACAATTATTTCAAGGTGAAGCTCACCCATTCCAGCAATAATTGTTTGCCCACTTTCTTCGTCAGTCTCAACCTGGAAAGTAGGGTCTTCTTCAGCCAGCTTTACCAGTCCCGTAGTGAGCTTCTCAGCATCAGCCTTGGACTTGGGTTCAACCGCCAGCTTAATTACCGGCTCCGGAAACGTAATTTCTTCGAGCAGTATGGGCTCGTCAACATCGCAGAAAGTATCTCCTGTCCTTACTTCCTTCACACCTACTGCTGCTGCAATATCACCGGCCCGAACCACATCGAGATCCTTCTTGTCATTGGCATGCATCTCAAGGATTCGCCCAACACGTTCTCTTTTACCAGTGGTTGCATTATAGATATAAGAACCTTTTTCCAGTTCTCCCGAATAAACACGGAAGAATGTCAGCTTACCGACATATTCATCGGTCATAATTTTGAACGCAAGTGCAGAGAACGGTTCATCTACACGAGGAGCACGCTCCATCTTTATGCTGTGATCTTGAGGATCTTTACCAGACACAGGCGGGATATCATATGGGCTCGGCATATACTCAACAATCTTGTCGAGCAAAATCTGAATACCCTTGTTCTTCAATGCGGAACCACACAGTACGGGCGTAATATCCTGCTCTACCGTTGCAATTCGAATCGCATTCTCAATCTCCTCTTCCGTAATCTCCTCCTCCATGAGATACTTTTCCATAAGCGTATCATCATGGTCTGCGATAGACTCGAGCATAATCTTTCGATACTCAGCAGCCTTCTCCTGCAGATCTTCAGGAATATCAATTTCTTCGTACTTGGCACCAAGAGACTCATCATCCCATACAATACCGCGCATATTAATAAGATCTACAACACCACGGAAACCGTCTTCCTTACCAATGGGAATTTGGATAGGAATTGGATTTGCATTGAGCTTATTCCTCATCTGCTCAATCACGTTGTAAAAATCAGCCCCGGTACGATCCATCTTATTCACAAACGCCATACGAGGCACATTATACTTATTTGCCTGGCGCCATACCGTTTCTGACTGCGGCTGGACTGCCCCTACAGAACAAAAAACGCCGATTGCACCATCAAGGACTCTGAGCGACCGCTCAACCTCAACAGTAAAATCGACGTGTCCTGGCGTGTCAATAATGTTAATCCGGTGATCCTTCCATTCACAATGAGTTGCTGCAGATGTAATGGTAATACCACGTTCTTTCTCCTGGTCCATCCAGTCCATTGTAGCAGCACCATCATGAACCTCACCCATTCGGTGACTCCGACCGGTATAATATAGAATACGTTCGGTTACAGTTGTCTTACCCGCATCAATATGGGCCATAATCCCGATATTCCGGGTACGCCGTATCTTGTCCTGTATTTTCGGATCTACTTGTTTCGTTGCTTCTGCCATGGTGTTATTTACTATATATCAAAAAATCTTATGTATCAAATAAGTGTTGATGTGCATATGTGTTAACGTACTAAACCAAAACACACTAACACCTGAACACTTAAACACTTTTAGAACCTAAAGTGGGCAAATGCTTTATTCGCCTCAGCCATGCGGTGAACCTCATCCTTCTTACGTACCGCACCGCCCTCATTATTAGACGCATCCATCAGCTCGCGAGAGAGCCTGCGTGCCATTGATTTATCATTGCGACTCTTGGACGCATTAATAACCCAGCGCATTGCGAGAGATGTCCCGCGATCAGGCCGAACCTCAACAGGAACCTGATAAGTGGAACCACCAACGCGCCGCGAACGAACCTCAACGACAGGAGTTACATTGTCGAGAGCCGTCCTAAATACCTCAATTCCTTCTTCACCTGTTTTCTCTTCAATAATCTCAAAAGCCTGATAGAGAATCTTTCTTGCAATATTCTTCTTGCCATCTCTCATCAGATTGTTCACAAAACGTGTAACCAGCTTATCTCCAAAAACCGGATCTGGTTGTACAGTACGTTTTTCTGCTGTCTTTCTTCGCATATCTGTTCAGGTTAAATTCTAAATGACGAACAACTTATCTTGGCTTCTTGGTACCATAAAGACTGCGACCCTGCTTGCGGTCTTCAACGCCGGCCGTATCAAGAGTACCCCGCACAATGTGGTAACGAACACCAGGCAAGTCCTTAACCCGACCGCCACGAATCAACACAATACTGTGTTCCTGCAGGTTGTGCCCTTCGCCAGGAATATAGGCAGTTACTTCCATACCGTTAGTCAATCGCACACGAGCCACCTTACGCAATGCCGAATTTGGCTTTTTAGGCGTAGTAGTATAAACACGAGTGCAGACGCCACGCTTTTGTGGACATCCTTCTAAGGCAGGAGCAGTTGTTTTGCTCGTCTTACTTTTTCTACCTTTGCGTATGAGTTGTTGTATTGTAGGCACGTTGTTATAGTTTATTTGTTATTCAGTCAAACAAGAGTTGCCAAAGGTAAGGATTATCATGCTTCTTATGCAAATAAATTCCCCTGAAAAGTTACTATATTTCCCTTTTTCTTTAGAAAGCTGCCAGAGCAACAACAAAAGTGTCTGAAAGTTCCATTTTTTTCGATTAACTGATATAGAACGATATATCAATTGAAGCTACTCGATCTAAAAAAATTGAATACAAAGCGCCTCAACGCCCTGTCAAAGAGTGGTATTGAGAGTATCGGCGATCTGCTCCATTTCCTTCCCCGGAGGTACCTGGATCGTACGACGGTACTCCCTATCCGGAACCTCAAGGGGCAAGGAGAAGAAGTAACCGTCGTAGGTCGAATAAAAAAAATTCAGGAGGCGGGGTACGGTCACAAAAAACGTCTTGAAGTCATCTTACAGGATGATACTGCCTCTATGAAAGGTGTTTGGTTTAAGGGGGTACATTATTTTAAACGGGCATTTAAAGAGGGTGAGATTTATGCCTTCTTCGGGAAAGCCAAACGGTATGGGAAGTATGTCTCAATGGCCCACCCTGATACCGACAAGGTGGGAGATAAAAATGATCTGCAGGATTTAACCCGGATCATGCCGGTGTATCCGAGCAACAAGGCGTTTTCCAAAAGCTATATCACCAGCAAGCTGATCAACCAGTGGCAGCGCACCATCCTAAATACCCATCAGCCGCCCGAGTTCATTCCCACCCATATATTAAAGGAACAAAATCTCCCAGAACGAAAAGAGGCCTACCGGATGGTACACTTCCCTGAAAGCCAAAAGGAATACAAGAAAGCGAGGGAGCGCTTCAAATTCGAAGAGCTATTCCTGTTTGAACTCAGTGTGGCCAAGATGAAGCACACTATTATTGAGAAGCAGAATGGCCACCTGTTTACGGAAATGGGTGAGTACACTACTACGTTTTTTAATGAAATTATTCCTTTTGAACTTACTGATGGGCAGAAAGAGGCTCTTGCCGATATCAAAAAAGATGTCCGGGCCGGTCAGCAGATGAACCGCCTGATCCAGGGCGATGTGGGGTCGGGGAAAACCGTTGTGGCGATCGGTGCTATCCTGATGGCGCTCGATAACGGCTACCAGGCAGCATTCATGGCACCGACCGAAATCCTTGCCGAACAACACTATCGCACGCTCACCGAATTCCTTGACCCGCTGGATATTAACGTTCGACTGCTGGTGGGCAACCAAAAAGCAGGCCTGCGCACCGACATCCTGACGGATGTGGAAGGGGGAAACTGTGAAGTGGTCGTGGGCACGCACGCCGTCATCCAGGATGAAGTGACATTTAACAACCTGGGATTGGCGGTAATAGATGAGCAGCACCGCTTTGGGGTAAAACAGCGCGCCGAAATCCTGGAGAAGGGATCGCATCCTCACGTTTTGGTGATGTCGGCCACCCCTATCCCCCGCTCGCTGGCGATGACACTTTATAGCGATCTCGATATCTCTATCATTAAAGGACTGCCGGCGGGACGTAAGCCCGTAAAGACTGCCGTACGCCGGGATACAAACCGGCAGGATATTTACGGATTTATGAAAAGTGAACTAGCGGACGGCGGACAGGCGTATGTGGTGTACCCGCTGGTTGAGGAATCGGAGGCGATGGACTTGAAGGATGCAACCGCGGGATTTGAAAACCTCAAATCACAATTCCCAAATTACAATGTAGGATTGCTGCACGGCCGACTTAAGTCGGAGGAGAAGGATGACGTAATGCAGCAATTCATTAGCAACGAAATTCAAATCCTGGTCTCCACCACGGTTATCGAAGTTGGCGTGGATGTGCCTAACGCCAACATTATGATTATTGAACACGCCGAGCGGTTTGGGCTTTCACAACTCCATCAGCTGCGTGGACGTATCGGCCGGGGCTCCAGGCAGAGCTATTGCGTGCTCATGCAGGGACAAAAAATCAGCAAAGAGGGTCGATACCGGCTGCAAACGATGGCGAAAACCAACGACGGATTCGAAATTGCGGAGGCCGACCTCAAACTCCGTGGGCCCGGCGACTTCCTGGGTACCAAACAGAGCGGACTACCCGATTTTGAGGTAGCGGATATCGTAGAAGACGAGGGTATCCTGGAGCGGGCGAAATCCGCGGCCTGGAAGCTGATGGACCATGATCCCAATCTGCAAGAGGATGATCACCAAGAGCTTAGAAAAGTGTTTACCCCCTATTTCAAAGAGAAGGCCCGGTTTTACGGGATGGGATAGCTCAGATTAATTTGAGTTATCCATAACTTCTGAGGGACATAGGGAATTGTAACGAGAATCAGCTAATTTGAATCAGATTTATGGCCGGGTTGATGAACAGAAATTGAAAAATACAGGTAGCATGATTCTCTTAACTCTCCGTCCATTTTTTGTAGCAATTCCATATTTTGCATTGAGATAAGTTAATATTGTGAGTTCATCTACCTATGAGTAACGACACAAAAATTTATTTGGACTATAACGCAACAACGCCTGTTGATCCCAAGGTCGTGGATGCTATGTTACCATATTTTACTGATAAATTTGGTAACGCCTCGAGCCATAATCACACCTTTGGCTGGGAAGCTGAAGAAGCGGTTGAACTGGCAAGAGAACAAGTTGCTGATTTAATCGGGGCCACGGCCAATGAAATTTATTTCACATCCGGGGCTACAGAAGCTGTCAACCTGGCTATAAGAGGTCTTTGTGAGGCAAATCGTGATAAAGGAAATCACATCATAACCTGCGTTTCGGAACACAAAGCCGTACTGGATACCTGTGAAAGTTTGGAACAAGATGGATACCGGGTCACCTACCTTCAGGTTGATGCGTCCGGTTCCATTAACCTCAGGGAACTGGAAGAAGCCATCACAGATAAAACTATTTTGGTGAGTTTGATGCACGCCAATAATGAAATCGGAACGATCCATCCCCTTAAAGAAATTTCCCAAATTACCAAGTCAAAGAACATTCCATTCTTGTCTGACGCTACCCAGTCAGTTGGGAAAATCCCGGTTGATGTGCAGGAGCTCGATGTAGACATGATTGCCTTTTCTTCACATAAACTGTACGGACCAAAAGGAGTAGGAGCTCTGTATATAAGCAAAGACGACAAGCCGGAGATTTCCCCTATTCTTACTGGTGGTGGGCAGGAAAAAGGATTGCGACCCGGGACCTTGAATGTACCGGCAATTGTGGGCTTCGGGAAAGCATGTGAAATATGTGCTGATCAAATGGAATCAGATTCAAAGCGCTTGCGTCTATTACGGGATAAATTGGAATCTGAATTAGCAGAAATTGATGGCGTCCTGTTTAATGGGGCCTCAGAAAATAGATTACCTTACATGACAAGCATTTCATTTGAAAACATTGACGGGAGTAACCTTCTCCGGCGACTAAAAAATCTTGCCGTGTCACAAGGATCGGCTTGTACTTCGGCAACGCAAAAACCCTCCCATGTTCTCAAGGCGATCGGTCATTCTGATGAGCTCGCATTTTCCACAATTCGGGTGGGACTGGGCCGGTTCACTACGGAAGATGAGATCGAGCATGCCATCTGTGATATAAAGGAGATCATCCCTCAATTAAGGCTGCTTACCCAATGAGAGAAATAGAAGCTATTATATCGTCTTACGATGAAGCCCGAAATGAAGGGCACAAATGTGTATTGGCAACCGTCGTTCATGTTGAAGGATCTTCCTACCGAGCCGCCGGGGCCCGGATGCTTGTAGATGAATATGGGTTCATGACCGGGGCTATCAGCGGGGGATGCCTGGAAGGAGATGCCCTGAGAAAAGCCCTGCTAGCTCTGGATCAAAACAGATCCAAATTAATTACCTACGATACCAGCGATGAGGATGATGCTGTCATCGGCGTACAGCTGGGCTGCAATGGCATTATACAGGTACTGTTTGAGCCGATTGACCCCGAAAAGCAAAATAATCCTATCGAACTGTTGCGAAAAGCGGAGCATGCCGATCAGCCGGTAGCCCTCGTGTCGCTGTTTAATCTCGATAAAACCAAACATCAAGCAGGTATTGTATTACTGGTGGATGAACAATCAAACATCACGGGCCAGATTGATGATCAGGCGCTCTGTGAAAAGATTACATCAGTTGCCCGGAATTCACTGAAGAAACGGATTAATCATTTTGGAGAGTATCGCTCAACAAAGGATACGCAACATGCTTTTGTCGAAGTCATATCCCCGCCGCCTCGTTTAGTGTTAGTCGGCGCAGGCAACGATGCCCAGGTCTTGTCCCGAATGGCGGAACCGTTGGGATGGGATATCATTGTGGCAGACGGTCGGCCAACGCACGCCAATAAAAAGCGATTTAATTCATGCCAGGTTATCGTGACCAATCCTGGAGAGCTCCTGGATAATATCGAAATTCATGAGCAAACAGCATTCGTGCTGATGACGCACAATTACAACTATGACCTGGATGTGCTTAAGCTGCTATTGAATGAGGAACAGGTTCCGTACATCGGCATTTTGGGACCTAATAAAAAATACCAGCGAATGCTGGATGACCTGGAAGAGGACGGCATTACATTGTCAGAAGAGCAATACTCCAAAATTTATGCTCCTGTTGGATTACAGCTGGGGGCTGAAAATCCAGCAGAGATCGGTCTATCAATACTTTCGGAGATCCAGGGAGTACTAACCGACTCTGACATCCGGAGCCTTCGCGAATTGGAAGGTTCTATTCACAACAAGGAGAATCGTAAATTTAGGGAGATATCACTTTGACAGAGTCAATCAACATAGGGACAGTTATCCTGGCGGCCGGTTCATCCAGTCGATTAGGCCGACCCAAACAGCTCCTAAAGTATCAAAACAAAACGCTCCTGCAGCATATTATTGATACTGTTACACCTTTTGAATTCAATCCCTCTGTGTTGGTACTCGGCGCGTATGCCGATCAAATCCGGGACGCCACCAACCTCGTAAATGTCACAGCTATTTATAATAAGGACTGGCCTGAAGGAATTGCCTCGAGTATCCGTGTGGGAGTTGCAAAGTCTTTAAAATTGAATGCATCGCTCGATAGCATCCTCTTCCTTCTATCCGATCAGCCCTTTGTCTCCACTGATCTGATCCAAGACTTAATTGATAAGCATAATAATAGAAACCAACGTATCACAGCATGTTGTTATAAGCAAAATGTTGGCGTTCCTGCTATTTTCCAGAAACATTTTTTCCCGGAACTACAGGAGCTATCCGGTGATGTGGGAGCTAAAAAAATTATTATCCAAAACAGTGAGGAAGTCGAAGAAGTACCATTCAAGAAAGGCTCTTTTGATATAGATACCTCAGAAGATTATGAACAGCTTAAAGATAATGCTAACAGACCCTAGTGCTATGTCAACCTGGAAAATTCGGATTTCCTAGAACACAGATGACACTGACTTATGCGGATTGTTGCTGAGTATTTATAAAAATAAATTCGATCCGTGTAGAACGACATTATCGGTGTCATCCGCGTTCTCCAGGAAGTTCAAAACCCAATGCTTAAAGTGGCACTAGTTAACTTATCACTTTTAGTATGACCTTGACGATTAAATATTTCGGTTTGATTGCGGAAAAAACCGGTACCAAAGAAGAAATTATCACTCTGGATGGAGAAGGGTGGAATTTAGAAGACATTAAGGAATACTTTTTCTCGAAATATGAACTTTCAGATAATCAGTCTCTACAAATTGCCGTCAACCAGTCCCTGGGACCATCGGGTTCATTAAAAGATGGAGATGAAATCGCTTTCTTACCCCCGTTCGCCGGAGGATAGCAAAATAGAAGACTTAGAAGTTGTGAGGCTACGGTTTTTAAAAAATGGATCCAGGAAATAGCCATTTAATTAATCTTAAAAGGAGTACCTGTTATGCCTAAGAACGTTTTTGTGCAGGGAGCAATACCCCCTGAAAAAATTTCGAACTCTATTGCGAAGCACCAATCGAAAACGAGTATTGGGGGCCACAGCATATTTCTTGGCCAAGTACGAGCTGATGATGTGGATGGTAAAACTGTGGTTGCAATCGAATATACGGCGTACGAAGAAATGGCTGAGAAGGAGCTCGGAAAGATCAGGGAAAAAGCTTTTTCGAAATATGACCTGACATGTGCCCATATTTACCACAGTTTAGGTACCGTCAAAGCAGGGGAATTGTGTTTCTTCGTATTCACCTCCTCTGCACACCGTAAAGCTGCCAGAGAAGCCAACCGGTTTCTGGTTGATGAAATCAAGGAAAAGGTGCCCATTTTCGGCAAAGAAATATTTGAAGACGAATCCCACCAATGGAAGGTAAATCAATAGATGATTGACTTGACATCGCAAATTGTAGACGACTTTAGGCGAGCACACGCATATCTGCGAATCTCAATAACCGACCGGTGCAATCTACGCTGTTTTTATTGCCTACCGGAAGAAAACATTGAGCTAACGGATAAGCCCAATCTTATGTCTTGGGGGCATTCTCAATGAACAGAAGAGGGAAATGATAATAAAGGAGGTTTTTAGGGAAGCATCCCGGGATTTCTGGCCGTTTGAGGATATAAAACCTCCTTTCGATTTTCCCTCCCTTCGAAAATTCCATGCATTTTGATTTGAAAAGCAATCCCCAAAAATGAATATAGATTTCCTACCCTATATTTTCTTCCTAATAGCCCTTTTTTACAGTTCCGTTGGTTTCGGCGGTGGATCCAGTTACCTGGCAATTTTGAGTTTATTCTTAAGCGATTTTTATGAAATAAGATCTACAGCCCTTGTTCTGAATATTTGCGTCGTTACAATTGGGACTATCGTTTTTATTAGAAACCGTGTCTTCAACATAAAAAAATTCTGGCCGTTCCTTGTTTTCAGTATTCCAATGGCTTATTTGGGTGCGCAACTTCGCTTAAGCCAGAAAGCTTTCTTTCTTATTTTAGGATCGGCACTAATTATGGCGGGCGCCTTCCTGATACTAAAATTTACAGCTTACAAACTTGAGTCAAAAGAGTTTAACCTCCCCAAAAAAATATCTTTGGGTGGCAGTATTGGACTATTAGCCGGTATATCAGGGATTGGCGGTGGTATCTATCTCTCTCCTCTTTTAAATCTGACAAGCTGGCAAAATCCCCGCACAATTGCCTCATTAGCCTCGGTTTTTATACTTGTAAATTCAATTTCCGGGGTAATTGGATTGACCATGGCGGGTACATTCCATCTCAATCAGCACCTAATTTTTCAATTGATTATTGGTGTAGTACTTGGTGGAAGTATCGGTTCCTATCTGTCTAATGAGAAATTTAATCTTCGCATTTTGGGCGTTTTAACGGCTATACTTGTGGTATATGTTGGTTTGCGGTTAGTTCTGTTGCATGGATTCGAAATAAAGATCTAACAAATACTTACTTAACGTGAGATTGAGATAAGAGAATCACATTTTGCTAACGGGGAAACACGGATAATGCAGATGGTACTGATCTATGCGGATAGTCATGGTAAGATTATTTATTCCTTAAACCATAATTCCGCGGTGATCCGCACCATCACCCTCATCTGCGTTCCTTATACCCGAATGTTCAGGGTTGACAAGGCACTAGTTCCCCACCTGATATTTATCTGTAAAACCTATAATAACGCCCCAACAATCTGGGCCAGAATCCAGCCGATGAGCCATAAAAACCCAAGTATCACCGTGATAAAAAGAATGAGGAGTCCCCACAGCAAGATCTTGCTCTCGGTGGCCAATTCATCAGGATTTTGTTGCAGTTGCTCCAACAGTTCTGCGTTTCGCAGGTTAGCTTTCCACGCCACATCAAAAATTTCGCCAAGCAGTGGTAAAGCCCCGATAATAATATCTACCAAAATATATAGGAACATGCGCAGCAGTATGGATACCCTGGCTCCCAACATGACTGCGTGGATTGGAAAGTAAAGTGACAAGACTCCACCGACCCAATCACCTATACCAGGCAATAATCCCAAGATGGGGTCAATCCCAAACTTTATATCACTACCCGGAATGCTAAATTTCTGATCGAGTATATCAGCTAATTGCTGGGACCGTGACTTCTCCTTCTTTGAATACATATATCTACTTAAATTTTTCTAAAAAAATGATAGTATAAATTTATAGATAAATGGAGTATTTTTAATTGGTTATGATTCATTAAGGATTCTGTAAATCAGTTTTAATGGCAGGTTCTTAATTGTTTCAAAAGGTCACATATATTTGAATTTCACAAGAGATGCTACGTACTAGAATATCATCAATAATATGTTCTATTCGCATCAATTAACGCTTTACTTGTAGCCATATGTATACAATCAAAATCACCTTTATATACGATAAAAAAATAGGTTTTACATTATGTTTGTTGTTGAACCTATTCTTCGTGCATCTATATACAGCTTTCGCGCAAGCAGGATCCAGTAGTACGTTTTCACACAACAATCTATTTTTAAATGAATCCTGGACAGATCACTTAGTCTCAAATAGCTATCAAAATGCTATTCATGCATTGCAAACTTCACCACTCCAGCTAAATAATGTATTGAATTCCGGATATTACGCACTAGCCCCTCAGCTCACTCAAAAGTCAGAGATTGACTGGAATACATTTTCTGCTATCTCCGGAGGACTAGCAGTTTCCTATACTGGTCTGTTTCTGTACATTGAGGATCGCTGGTGGAGCAGCCCAAAAGTTCCTTTTCATTATGGTGAACACTTTTATGCCAAGGGGTTTGACAAGCTAGGTCACTTCTACGCTTCAAAGACACAAGCTATGGCTATTTCAAGACTGTACGAACTCTCAGGACTGAGTCGCAACAAATCTATACTCCTTGGTTCTGGTTTAGCTCTTACGGTACAGACGCTTATCGAACTAAAGGACGGGTGGATTACTCCCGGATTTGATCGATATGACCAACTTAGTAATCTTGTGGGGATTGGATGGTTCTTAGCCCGCGAAAACAGTGATTTTCTTCAACGGTTTAATGTCAGATGGATGTATTATCCTTCAGAAACCAGATACCGGCAACCAGCCTTCCAAAATAGAAAACTTGCAGACTACAATGGCCAAAGCTATTGGTTGAGTATGCGAATGTGGGATCTTCTCCCCTCAAAATTACAACCATACTGGCCACGTTTTATTCAACCTGCCGTGGGTGTTTCGCTCAACGACTGGCCATCAACGGCCAGAGATCCCTCATATCTTTCCTACCATCTCAGCCTAAGCTTGGATTTCAAAGAAATATTTCCTCAAAAAACGGCATTTGGTCGGATAATGGGTGATGTTTTTAATAGCATCTACCTGCCAGCCCCTGCTTTTGAGCTGCATCCCAATCCCTCTTTTAAGCTTATTTTTTATGGACAGGATTAAATCAACTTAATACTGCAGATTTCTTTTCCGCTCTTTTCCTGTCGTTGTGGTCCAGGTACATCTTGCGGATACGCAGGTTTTTGGGTGTTACCTCCAGCAGTTCATCCTTTGCAATAAATTCTATGTGCTGTTCCAGGCTCATCTTCTTGGCCGGATCAATCTTGACTGCATCAGCGGACTGTGTGGCCCGGTGGTTTGTCAGGTTTTTCTTCTTGGCCACATTCACTACCAAGTCGTCACTTCGCTTGTTGGCCCCGACTACCTGTCCCATGTAAACAGGATCGCCAGGTTCAACGAAAAATGTACCCCGATCTTTGAGTCCCTCCAGGGCATAGCTGGTCACTTCACCTTTTTCAAGTGCGATGAGCGCCCCCTGGTTACGTCCCGGAATTTCCCCAGCGTGCGGCTCATACGCATCGAATTGTTGGTGCATAATGCCTGTACCGCGCGTTTCGGTCAACATTTCACCACGAAAGCCGATTAGTCCACGTGAGGGCACTTTAAAAATCAGCCGGTTGTTGTCACCTTCCTGGGTCATCGAAGTCATAATTCCCTTGCGCTGCTGCAGGTTGTCGATCACACGGTTGCTGTAATCCTGGTGCACATCCACTACAACTTCTTCAAAGGGCTCATGTAGTTCGCCGTCAATCTCCTTGTAAAGCACTTCGGGCCGTGATACGGCAAACTCGTAACCCTCGCGCCGCATGGTTTCGGTCAAAATTGCCAGCTGCAGCTCTCCCCGACCCGATACCTTGTACACATCCGGGTTCTCAGTTTGTTCCACCTTAATAGCCACATTGGTCCGGATCTCCCGCATCAGCCGGTCTTTAAGCTGGTTGGAGGTGACATATTCGCCCTCCCGCCCGGAGAACGGGGAGTCGTTCACCCGGAAATACATCGCCATGGTCGGCTGGTCGATGTCGTAATATTCAATCGGGCTCATCTCTTCGGTGGCTGTTAACGTGTCCCCAATATCAATCTTCTGGTATCCCGCAAGGGCAAAGATATCACCTGATTCCGCTTTTTCCACCGGTTCGCGGCCCAATCCTGAAAAGGTAAAGAGCTTGGTAGCCTTGGCTTTTTCCTTCAGTTCTCCTTTGCGGTTGACCAGCGCAATCTCCTGGTTCTCCTCGATCGTCCCCTGCTCTACCCGGCCGATCGCAATACGTCCCACATAGTCATTCCAGTCCATGGCACTGACCAGCATCTTGAAAGGCTCATCTGTTTCACGCTCAGGAGCCGGTACATGTTCGAGAATGGTATCAAAAAGCGGCGTGAGATCGTCGTTGTCATCCTCCAGCTCGTGCTTGGCAATGCCGTTGATCCCCTCGGCATACAGGATCGGAAAATCGAGCTGTTCATTGCTTGCATCTAACATCACAAAGAGGTCAAAGATCTCATTCAATACCTCGTCGGGACGGGCGTCCTTGCGATCAATTTTGTTGATAACCACAATGGGCTGATATCCCAGGCTCAATGACTTCCGCAGTACAAACTTGGTTTGTGGCAACGGACCTTCGGCGGCGTCAACCAGCAAGATCACGCCGTTTACCATCTTCATAATTCGCTCCACTTCCCCGCCAAAATCGGCGTGGCCGGGGGTATCCACGATGTTAATCTTGGTATCCTTCCACTTCACCGCGGTGTTTTTAGAACTGATGGTGATTCCCTTTTCGCGCTCCAAGTCGCCGGAGTCCATTACCCGCTCCTGCACCTGTTGGTTTTCGCGGAAGGTACCGCTCTGTTTCAGCATCTGATCAACGAGTGTTGTTTTGCCGTGATCGACGTGTGCTATGATTGCTATATTTCTGATATCCTGAGACATAAGTAAAATGTAAGACTTTTAGAGACGATGCCGTACTTCGAAAAGCTGTGGCTATCGTTTATAGTAAAATTCAAAAGACGCGCAAAATAAGGTTTTATTTGCTGAATTCATTATAGAAGTGATATTATTTTTTTGTAATCAACAGCGGATGGTTGTTTTCTCTGCTGTAGACAACTTAGCGTCTACTTTAAGCAGAGCGTAATTAAGGTCTCGACGCTGAGCATCGTGGCTGAGCACCGGGTTTACCTAAGTTTCCCTATCAACAAAACGGGAATACCCACGAGAAGAATGCCCACTCCAAAGAGGGCGCCGATCCCGGTGAAGGTGAGGCTTGAGTAGAGCATATAAAGGCAGGTGAGAATAAACAGAATGGGAGTTACCGGGTAAAAGGGGACGCTGTAGGGACGATCATCACTACCATTTCTAAATCGGAATATGAAGAGGGAAATGCCGGTAAGCATAAAGAAGAACCAGAAAACGGGTGCAGTATAATCCACCATGGTGGAGACTGCATCCTCGGTTACGGCACCCAACACTACCAGCAACAGTGCTATCCCTCCCTGCACCAGCAAAGCATTCACTGGTGTATTGTGATCTGGACTCCACGTTCCCAGGAATTTGAGGAATGAGAAATCTCGTCCCAGGGCGTAATTGGTCCTTGCACCGGTTATTATGGTTGCATTAGCGGTGGAAAGAGCTGCAATAATTACAATGAATGAGAGCAGTATCGCTCCCCCGGATCCTAATATAGCGGCCGTAAGATCGGCTCCAACTGCCTGCGTGTTTCGGAGGCCTTCCAACCCCAAGACGTGCAGAAAAGCGTAGTTAACGGACACATATATCAATGTGATGACGCCAATCCCGGCGGCCAGAACCCGAACCATATTCTGCTTCACATTCTTAATTTCGCCAGACAGGTAAGAAACTTCGTTCCATCCGCCGTAGGTTAACAGCACAAAAATCATGGCTGCACCCATAGTTCCCGTATCAGGGGAAGTGAAGCTCCCTTTTGCCGGAAGGGCCTGTGTAATTCCCAAGAATGCCGCCAACAGGAGAACCACTACTATGACGGTTGTAACAATATTCTGGGTTTTCTTGGAGGGATTCGTTCCCCATAAATTAAGTGCTGTTAATCCTATCACAGTGAGTGCGGCATAGATGGTTGAACTGTAACTTCCCAACGGTAGCACCCTGCTTGCATAATCTCCCAGTATAAAGCCGGCCAGGGCGATAGATCCCGTTTGTATCACCGTCATTCTTCCCCAGGAAAACAGAAATCCCAGCGAGGAACCGTATGCCCGGCTTAAAAAATGGTATTCTCCGCCCGCATCAGGGTAGGCAGCAGCGAGTTCGGCATAGCATAACGCACCAATCAGAGAGATGGCACCACCGGCAACCCAAAAAGCCAAAAACTCAAATTCGCTACCGGCATTGCTGGCGACGAGCGGTGGCAGCCGGAAGATTCCGATCCCAATCACAATACCCACAAGGACCGCCACGGCGTTTAGATTCGAAAAAACCGGTTGTGGTGCACCACCATCGCGGGTGATTCTGTTCATACGTCAGTTTTTTAAAGCTGTTAAAACAGAAATGTTATAATGTTAGCTGAAACTCAGCAGATCTGTGAAATACTGCTCCAAATTCCGAGTTATTGGTTAATGGTTATTAGTTGTTTTGGCAAAAGATCCTGCAAATAGCCTCAACCAATAACCACTAGACCAATAAACAATTGACTAACCGTCCTAGTTTTTTGTAGCCGACCAGTCTAGAACACGATCATTTTCACCATCATGAATCTGAACCGTTCCAGTGATGCTGTTCCCTTCGATACGACCGCTATACACATATCGCTGACTACCGTCCGTAGCGGTAAAACTGATCCGTTGCCCCTTGACCACTGCGTGATTGGTCTCAAGGCTGCTGCCACTTCTTTGCAGCGTAATATCGATCTTCTGATACTGCTGGCTGACAGATAGGTCGAAATTATCTCCTTCTACATCCCAGCTCCATTCGCCACTGGCATCGGCTGGAATTATCCAGTAATAAATGGTGTGATTTCTTCCGGTTGAGCTCTCCACTCTCATTGTGCTGTCGGGTTCCCAGTCGCCCATATCGAAACTGTGGGAAACGATGCGGGTTCCCGGGCGCAGATCTTCAAAAAGGCGGGGGCGCAACTTGCGATTTACACTCGTCAGCAAGTACATGGTTATAACAGAGGCCTGACGGATATCGGTCTCAAAAATATCTTCCTGTAGAAAAACAACCCGATCTTCAACGCCATTTTTCTCGGCATTGGCACGCGCCTCAGAAATACGTTGGGGATCCAGGTCAACTCCATGCCCCACTGCCCCTCGCTTGGCAGCCGTTACAACGATACGGCCATCTCCTGATCCAAGATCAATGACATAATCCCCGGGCTCAACATTGGTGACCTCGAGCATCTTGTTCACAACGGGCTGAGGTGTAGGCACGTAAGGGACATCAAGATCCTGTCCCTCTGCTTGCAGCGTAAACAATCCGACGAACACGAAAGGTATTAACAACTGTTTTAGCACATAAAATCGCTCTTTTACTAATTTTGTTCTTTTGTATGAGCTCATTCAGATTCTCCTTTTCAGCTTAATGTTAATTGATGATTTGATAGATGAACGTATAAACCAGGCTACTGCTCAATGAATACAGGTTTAGTATAAATCCCACCACATAAGTTTATGAAAAACTTAATATTAGGATAAAGTGCAAGATGTCAAACAAATAAGTTAATATTTAACTTTTTTAACAGGTCCGTATACCCTGAAGTCCAGATAAGTTAGATGGCTTTTGGGCTGTTTGGTTCCAAAAACGCACCTTGAATTTGGAATTAATAAGAGTGACTTTTCACGGCATGAGTTCGAAATCCGCAGGGTTTTATAAAACTATTTTATACCTAATCAAATTTACATTTAACATCTTATGGATTTAAAAATAGATAATCAGCGTTTTTTGGTATGTGGAGCAAGCAGCGGTTTTGGCAGGGCTATTGCTGAACAACTTCTCGATGAGGGGGCATCGATTATTGCTGTGGCCCGGCGCAAAGAGAAGCTGGATGAGTTAAAAAAGGAATACGGGGAAGCAGTGGCCGTTGTTGTGGGCGACTTAACCAAAGATGAAACGCACAATGAAATTGAATCGGCTATTGGGAATAGTACACTACACGGGGTGGTCATTAATTCGGGAGGGCCGCCCGCTCTTACTCCACTTGAAACCGCACTCTATGACTGGGACAAGGCCTATGAATCTGTCATGCGCTGGAAAATTGAGCTGGTTTTGCGCCTGGTCTCTTACTTTACTGCCGGTGATTACGGCCGTATTTTGTTTGTTGAAAGTAAATCAGTAAAGCAGCCGATTCCTTCGCTTGTATTGAGTAATTCTTACCGCGCCGCAGTGGTTGGATTTGCCAAATCCCTGTCGCAAGAAGTTGCAGGAAAAGGGATCACAGTGAATGTGCTGGCTCCCGGCGCCCACGATACTCCAGCCATCAATCGCGTGATAAAAAAGAGAAGCGACGACAGCGGGAAGTCGCTCGAAGAAGTCCGCCAGGAGATGGAAGCAGGTGTCCCGGTCGGTCGATTTGGCAAGCCTGAAGAGTTCGCCTCCCTTGCCGCGTGGATTCTTTCTCCCCATGCTTCTTATGTCACCGGTCAGACGATCAGCCATGATGGCGGAGCGATCCAAGGCATATTTGGTTAATCATAGAACACAGGTAACACGGATTCGACAGTTCCTCACAGATTTTATTTTTATTCCGTGAGTAATCAGTCTAAACTGCTTTATCCGCGTTCCAAAAAACTAAATAGATTTATGTGGCATCAGACAACAATTAGGCTTTCTTCCAAATCTCGGGGCTATCACATCATCACGGATGAGGTGTTACAGCAAATTCCCGAAATCAAGCAGATCAACACCGGAATTGCCCATATTTTCATCCAGCATACCAGTGCCAGTCTGACGATCAATGAAAATGCCGACCCTTCAGTGCGCCGGGACTTTCTCACCCATTTTAAGCGGATGGTACCCGAGGATACCTCCATGTACGAACACACGCTGGAAGGTCCTGACGACATGACGTCACATATCAAAAGCTCTTTGTTGGGTTCTTCTCTAAGCATCCCCATAACAAATGGGGAACTTAATCTGGGGACCTGGCAAGGCATTTACCTCTGTGAACACCGAAATCACGGCGGGCGGCGCAGGCTCGTTGTGACACTGCATGGAGAGTAATTCCGCTTATCTAATGAACTAACTAGATTCCCTTTCGCACCCTTAACAGCCTGTCAAATGCACTTCGATTCGTCATTGGAAAAGGCATTTTATCAGTACTCTCACCACTTGAGTATTTCACATCTTCGACAGAGTAAAAAGCATCGGCATCAAAAGATTCTATAATCTGGACTGCTTCACTCAATCGTTTCCTTTTCACGATCATGAAAATAATTTCTACTGGGCCCTCACCACCATATGCGTCCAGCCGTGTAATCATGAACCCCGCTTCTTTTAGCTGCTCAATTAGTATATTAGCAGGCTTGTTTGTGATCACTCGGGTAATCACCGTCCCCACTTTCAATTTGTTTTCAAGCGTTATGCCCATGTAGTTTCCAGCTGCAAATCCTCCTGCAAAAGCAATATAATTCACCCAGTAATCCAAGTGTTGAATGAGCTGTGTAACAACCATAATCCAGATAAGCACTTCAACAAATCCCAACAGTGCTGCTTTTATCTTCATCCCGCGTGAAATAAAAATAATACGGATGGTGCCCATACTTACATCACAAATACGGGCGAAAAAGATGATTACGGGAACCCAGTATTCAGGAAGAGAACTTAGAAGCATTTTATTTTTAAAATAAAAAAAGCTACCACTTAAATGCAGTAGCTTACTTTCCCGTGATAGTTCCTTTTTAAAACGGGGTACTTTGGGGCTCAGGGTTATTGCGAGACTCACAATTCGACAGAACACAACTCTTGAGACCAAATTGTTAGTGTTAGCCTTTATCTACTTTCCATCGAATTCCTGACACACTTGTAATCCTTTCCCCCACAGGAAAGAATCATGAGAGAAACTAAAATTGGTCAAAATTATATCATCTACTAAACAGCGTTAATTAAATTTAGACATAACTCACATTTACAACAATGCAGCTAATTTATACTGGATACTACCTGGATCAAGAAGGATACATATATGATGCCAATGGTAATTCACAATCTCGGTTAGATAATAATTATATCGTTTACTGCAATGGAGATGCTACCGGTTACTCAATCAATAAAGGAAATATAATTTCAACCGGTGGCGCGGATACGGGATATCATCTTAGGCGTAACCAAATTTTCGGCCCTTTTAGGTGCCTGCCCTGGCTGGTGGAAACTAATATTGCTCTATCGGAATAAACAACTACAATGGAGATTTTCGAAAGCGAAAGGCATTGAAACAATTAAAAGGAGTTCGCGACTGAAATTCTAGTGTCAAGCGTATAGATGAGCAAGGTGACTGACCCCAAAGGGGCCGCATTTGAGCGTTTAAAGAGGGATTTATCCACAGATGTGCGTAAAAGCGAAAATGCGGAGAGGGAGGGATTCGAACCCTCGATACCCTGTTTAGGGTATACTCCCTTAGCAGGGGAGCGCTTTCGACCGCTCAGCCACCTCTCCAAGGAAGTCCCAAATATACGGGCCTCAACTTACCTTATCAATCTAAAAATTACTTTTTTTGAGAAAGCAGAAATTTTGTTCTTCCTTTTTAACTGTTTGGCAGATGCAGGCCCTAGGTTGATAAGCGCCAGTCATTTACTGCTCACCATCAAGAATATAGATCTGTGCCAGGTTCCTGCCCTCTTGAGCGTAATCCAGCCCGTAACCCAAAACAAAAAGAGAGGGAATTTCAAAGCCAACATAATCCAATGGCACGTCGTGATGTGTTGCTTCCGGCTTGTGCAGTAATGTGACTGTTGCGATTGAGGCGGGATTCTTTCGCTGCAGCTTGTTCACCATATATTTCATTGAAAGACCGGTATCAACGATATCTTCCACCAGCAGTATGTGGCGCTCCTCAATGTTGGCATCTATATCTTTCAGGTCAGTAACCTGTCCCGATGAGACCTTTTCATCCCCATAGCTGCTTAACTTCAGAAAATCTACTTCCGAGGGTATGGTAACATTCCGGAGGAGATCAGAAAGAAAGACAAAAGCGCCGTTCAGCACCCCAATAAATATCGGTTTTTTGTCAGCATAATCCCGGTTAAGCTGTTTAGCAATCTCGACCACACGATCTTGAATCTGCTTTTCTGAAAGATAGACCTTGAAGGTTTCACCGTTGCAAATTACAGTCTCGGGTTTGTAAAGGGACATCTTGCTTATGAGTTACTCCAACTTATCACCAGGCACTCCGATGTTTCCTGGTCACATTTTACAAATTCAGAAATGGTGCCCGGAGGGGTTATCTTTTCAATTGGCGGAAAGATAACAGCCGCAATTGTCTCTTCAAAAGATTCCAATACCAGGGCTTTTCTCTTTTCAGCCGCACTTATTTTCCTGTTGGTGAGGTGGTCCGATACATTTTGGTGCCCCACCATACCGAACGGTTGAAAGGCATCGCCCGCCTTCCATCGACGCAGTGAAAGTGGCCATGTTATCTTTTCCAGATCTAAGTACAAGGTATTCTCATAATCGGGGTCAACAAACTCTTGGACAGAAAACCTCAATCCATCAAAGCTGAACGGCTTTTTCTTAAGGTCCTCTTCCCTGATTTTAATGAGGGTTAAAGAATCGGGTTGTTCATAGACAAACTTTAGCCAGTTACGATCGTTCAGCAGCGAATAGTGCTCGGTCAGCTGAATTGACTTTCCCGTTTGCAGGGAGGCAAGATCCTCGAGTTGATCCAATGCCCCGGTGGTGACCTCGATATCAGGATCAAATCCTTTGAGCATATGTAGTATCAGGGCCTTCTGAAGGCCGATACTCAGTTCTCCAAGTGCTGTCAAATTGATGCGATCCCTGTTGTCGGTTACCTGCTCCTCCAGGCAGGTCAGCGCCTCGGTAAAAAGTTCGGCCTGCTGTGGCAGGCGAAGTACATTCTTTCTCCATCCCGGGAAGAAGTCACCCATCTTGTCAAGCCACTCATTTCGCAGCAAGTTACGGGCAAAATCGTTCTCCAGGTTGCTCCGGTCAGTTCGGTAGGGAATCGCTCTCTCCTCAATATAATCCATAACCTGCTTTTGGGTGGTATCAAGGAGGGGGCGAAACAGTGGCGGTTCCCAAACACTCATGGCACTCCAAGAGGCCAGCCCCGCCCCTCTGAAAAGCTTTTGCAGCACAGTCTCAACCTGATCGTCCTGGTGGTGAGCGATCGCTATTCCATCACTGCCATATTCATTTTGGAGCTCTCGAAAAACCTGGTACCGACGCTTCCGGGCCCATTGTTGGAAGTTTTGCCCCTCTGCTTCAGCGGGATCCAGGCGCACGGTATGGCAGTCAAAGCCCCAGCGGTCTGACATCTGTTCTACCAGCTCCTGGTCTTTCTCCGACGCCTCCCCCCTTTTTTGGTAATTTACGTGCACGACCACTACCTCCACCTCCAAGCGCTTCAAAATGTAGAGCAGTGCCATTGAGTCGGGGCCGCCACTAACTCCTGCAACAAAACTCGGCGATTCCCCCGCGAAATAGGTCGCCAGGTGTTGTGCTACTCGATTTTCAATCGATGATAAGTCGGATTTGCTCATAAGAAAAGGTTTCTACACCGGCTTCCTGGTTAATTACAGTTAACTGGCCCTTCTCATTAATGCCCAACAGCTTGTACCTGTCAGTGCTGCTTTGTCCATTCACAGATAACGTGATCCACTCTCCATAGCCGATCAATTTCTGGTTTATGGAGCGCAACAGCTCAGTATCATTTTGGTGCCAACGTGTATAGCAATATTCTATAAAATTGAGGTATTCGGCTAGCAGTTTTTCTCGTTCAAAAGTTGAACCATCCTCTATTTTCAGTGAGGTTGCTTTATGATCCAGAGCCTTGCCAAACGACTCCTGGTTTATGTTAAAACCGATCCCTACCAGAACCCGGTCCAACCGGTTTCCACTAAAAACTGTTTCTGTGAGCAGCCCGGCAATTTTACGCCGATTCACTATCAGATCGTTGGGCCATTTTATCTGCGCTTTCAGAGAGGTTTTCTTTTCGATCAATATTGCAGTAGCGTATGCGCATGCCAGGGTCAAAACATGCAACCGTTCGGCCCGGCCTGGTTTAAATACCATCGTAAACGTAAGATTTTGGCCCGGCATCGACTCCCAGTTGCGTTCATACTGTCCACGCCCCTTGGTCTGGTCATCGGCCAGGCAGATCATCCCGTGGCTTATCTCATCACTCGAAATGGTTTTAAGATGTGAATTCGTCGACTCCAGCTTCTCGAAATACCGAATCTCATGCCCAACCCACTGGGTTTGAAGTGCCTTCTTAAATTGATCTACATCAAACAAAAGGGATTGGTTATTGGTTAACCTGTTATTTCTGGGTATTACCGAGATTGAAGAGCTTATAAAGCTTAATGTTTCTAACCTTCATGCAATTTCCCTTTTCGAGTCATCCACTGACTCCGAACAATTCTAAATCCTAATTCGTAGTCCCTACTGCTCCGCCAGCTTGCTTTTAAACAGATCGATCTTGGCCACCGGACTGGGATCAACCCCGTTAATTATTGCCAGGTAAAAGCTCGTCCAGTCGGCCAGCTGTATCAGGGAAAACATTCTTGTCAGCCGACTTTTGCCGCTTGTATTAAGTGTAATGATAGAATCAGCCTGGTCCTCGATAAGTTCACGGGTTATCCGCATTCGCTGCTCAATCCGTTCCCCATCCTCACGATCCATCAGGAAAATAATCGAGAGGCGGCCTGTAAGATGTGTGATTTGCTCCCACCCTACAATCTCGGTATGGGTCATCTCAGGAAATTCATTGCGATATGACAGCGTTTTGGAGTTTTCTTCAAACTGGGTACACCAACGCTGTCCAACGGCTTTCATAAAGTTGTTGTTTGTATAAACCACCGGCAGTGTTTCTGACAATTCATTTGCAAGACCCAACGCCTCGTTGTCGGAATAGTTTGAAAGTAGTCCTACCCGGTTTTCAAGGAAAGTTTTTGTTTCAGCAAGTGCTTCTTCCCCTTCCTTCAAAAAACCCAGTTTCTGAAAAATCCGAAACAAAACGATAAAACTGTATCCCACGGCAGCTCGCGCCCGCATTTCACTTGGAATAAGAAAATAATCGAACCCATGCCTGGTGGCCTGAAGCAACAATTCGCCCCCCGATGTCAGGGCCATCGGCTTTGCACCTTTTTCCCGCGCCTGTTGCAGTGCTGCCAGAGTCTCCTCTGTATTGCCGGAAAAACTGGAGGCGATCATCAGTGTTTCTTCATCTACCCAGTTTGGCACTTCATATCCTTTTACCACTTCTACAGGAACGGGGGATGAATCTTTGGTATAGGCCTGGATGAGATCACCCGCTATGGCTGATCCACCCATACCTGCAATGCAAATATGCTTGATTTTGTTGGGAATGAAGTCAATTTCAAGGTCAACTGTTCGTCGTACGGCCTCATCCCAGCGGTTGGGGAAGTCTACCAGCAAATCCCACATCTGCTGGGTATCACATTCCTCTATCATCGATTTGGTTAATTCCATCATCCTATAGGACTTTCTAGAGGTTACTCAATATGCTATTTACTTCAGCAGCAGTAATGGAAGAGAGCACTTCTTCTGCAATCTCTTCCATCTGTTTTGTAGAATACTTTTTAAGCAGTGTTTTCACTTTGGGAATTGCAACCGGAGACATACTCAACTCGGTAATTCCCATTCCCATCAGGCAAACCGCGGCCTTCGGGTACGAGGCAATTTCACCACACACAGCAATATCAATATCTTCCTGTTTTGCTGCTACCACGCAATCATGGATAAGTTCCATAACCGACGGATGTACCTCTTGGTATAGCTCTGAGATCAGCTCATTGCCCCGATCAACAGCAAGAGTATATTGAGTCAAATCGTTGGTACCCACGCTAAAAAAATCGACCTCTTTGGCAAAAGCCTCCGCTTTTATCGCAACGCTGGGCACCTCAACCATGATTCCCACCTGGATCTCATGATCCACGGGAATACCTTCCTCCTCGAGCTCTTCCTGGATAGAAGCGATCTCATCTTTTACCTCCAGTACTTCATCCATGATCGAAATCATCGGTACAAGGATTTTCACACGACCGGGATTGCGGCCGGCAACCGTAAGTATCGCTTTGAGTTGCTCGCGCAGCAGGTCTCGCTCATCCAGCAACATCCTGACCCCGCGCCATCCCAGGAAAGGGTTATTTTCATCGGAATTCATGCTGAAAAACTTATCGCCACCCGCATCGAAGAGCCGGATAGTGACCGGATCAGAACCAGTTTTCTCCAGGATCTCGGAATAGAACGCGGTCTGCATGGACTGGTCCTCAAAATGCTCTTTATGGATAAAAAGAGATTCTGTCCGCAGGAGACCGACACCGTGAGCCCCATATTTCTGGAGATTCGGCAGCTCTTCTACAAACTCGATGTTGGCACACAGGTTAAATGGAACACCATCTTTCGTCTCGGAAGGTTCAGAAATGATACGCCTCAGTTTCTGTTCCTCAACCTGCTGATTCTTGATCTTTTCCTTGTACTCCTCGAGCTGGCACTCATCCGGGTCGACTATAACCAGCCCCTCATTGCCATCGACGATTAATTGTGAGGAAGCCTCCACGAGCTGGCATGTGCGCTTGGTTCCAACCACAGAAGGAATCCCCATAGAGCGTGCCAGGATGCTGGCGTGTGACGTCTGCCCCCCGTGATCCGTAACGAGTGCACTAATGTTGTAGTCAGAAAACTGGATGACCTCGCGCGGACTGATATCCTCGGCAATCACAATGCTGCCGGGTTCAATATCCAGCTCAATGGAATAATTGGTAGCCACCTGGATAAGGCGATCACGCACATCCTCCAGGTCGATCATGCGTTCCTGCGTAATCTTGTTTTGGCTCTTGCTCAACATTTCCAGGTAGGAGTCAAACACCTGTTTGATAGCGTAATCGACCGAATGTCTTCTGTCTTCAATCAGGCTTTTGACTTGCTGTTCCAGATCCGGATCATTCACCATCTCCACCTGGGCGTCGATCACCTGTAGGGAGATCTCGTCAATCTCTTTGCGTTTAAGACGCTGCAGTTCCATTTCAATGACCCGGCGGGCATCATCAAACAGTTCTACATGTTTCGTGATATTGGAGGAATCAATCTTTTCTTCGTTTACAACCGGTTTGGGCCTCCGGTAGATATACCCCTTCCCTATAGCAATTCCATTAGATGCGGGAACGCCCTGTAACACAAAATCACTTGAAGCTGGTTGCTCTACATCAGTAGTCATTGATCATCTGTTATTTCTTCACCAAATCCATCTTCAATAAGTTCTGTAATAGCTTCCAGGGCCTCTTCTTCATCGGAACCATCAACCTCCAATTCCAGTTCCGCTCCCTTTTCAGCCGCCAATGTCATCACGCCCAGAATACTCTTTCCATTCACCTTATAGCCATGCATATGAATAAAGAAATCCGCTTCAAACTTGCTGGCTATTTTTACCAGTGAAGCTGCAGGCCGAGCGTGCAATCCTGCATCGTTAACGATATTTACTTTCTTTCGGATCATCAAATTACTTATAATTTTTGAAAGGCCAAGATCAGAATTATTACCTTAAGTATCCACACTGAATCAGTTTTACATTAATCAGTGTGTCAGCGATCAGTTTACAGTGAACAGTGGGTTGGATAAGTCTTTAATCAAACTACTCTCGAATGAGGCGTGAGTGATACGTAATTCGTTCATCAGGTAAGGTTACTATCTGTTTGACTGCAAAATAATACTAAATACGCAATGTCCTCAGAATTCTGATAAATAAAGCGTTCACTGATCACTGACACACTGTTAACTGGCACACTGCAATTGGTTATTGTTCACTGCATGTGGTTTTCTTAACTTTGAATTCGTTTAAACAGCAAACAAAATATATTATAGATGTCTGTTACAAAAGATGATGTTCAGTACATAGCCCATCTTGCGCGGCTTCAAGTGTCCGATAAAGAGGCAGAAGGACTGAAAGAAGATATGAACAAGATCCTCGACTATATGGACGACCTCTCGGAAGTGGATACGAGTGATGTAGAACCGCTGGAACACGTAACCGACCTTGAATATCGACTTCGCGAAGATGAAGCCAAAGAGCCGGTGGATCATGAAGATGCCCTCAAAAATGCACCCGATGCTGACACAGATTATTTCCGGGTTCCAAGGGTTATTGATTAAGCATGAGTTCTCGCAACCGATCCAACTCCTATAAAACAGACTTCATCTCTTCGTTATCTCTCCGTAAAAAGCATCTGCTGGCACTCTTTATCATACTGGTATTGCCGTTCATGCTTTTTGACGAAGCCTCTTTCGGCGGCAAACAGTTTATGGGTGATGACACCATACAGTGGCGGGCCGGTGCCGAATCTATATTCGACTACCGCGAAGCCAACGATGGAGAGGAAGCGCTATGGGCAACCAATATGTTTTCCGGGATGCCCGCATACACCGTCTCGGTCCAAAAAACAGTCCCTCACCTCGATAATCTTGTCAGAAACCTCTTTGAGAGCATTTATCCAGTCGCTCATTTCTGGATTTTATTGGCCGGTGTTTACGTTCTGCTGTTTCTGATGGGGATGCGGCCTCTCACCTCGCTTATCGGAGCCATATGTATCGGTTTCACCACATATTTACCCATCATCCTGGGTGCGGGTCATAATAGTAAGTTTATCGCCTTTGTTTTTATCCCCTGGATGTTCGTGGGATACTGGCTGTTGACGCGGAGTGATAAAAAGCTGCTGAGTTTTGCTCTTTTTGCCATTGCTTTAACGCTCGAATTCAGGGCGGGACACCCACAGGTTACCTACTACTTTTTCTACCTGCTGGGTTTTTGGTGGCTTTTTGATACCTGGCAGGCATATCAACGAAATGAAATCTCGTCATGGCTCCGAACTACAGGATTGATTGTTTTTGCCGGTATTTTAGGTTTTGCCGGTAATGCCCAGCAATACTGGCGTCTCCTGGAATATTCCCCTTACAGCATACGTGGGGGCTCCTCGCTTGCCGAAGGTGGCGGTGGACTCGGCCTGGACTATGCTTTCCGATGGTCCCAGGGTGTTGGAGAGCTGCTCACGCTGATCATACCCGGCATATTCGGTGGCGGATCGGGCGAAGCCTATTGGGGACCCAAACCCGGCACAAGTGGACCGCATTACCTTGGGGCTATTGCATTCATCTTTGCCCTGGTCGGTCTGCTCAGATCAAAACAGAAAATAAAATACATGTTCTTTGGCGTTGGAACCCTGACGCTGCTCTTTTCCCTCGGACACCATTTTGATTCCTTCAACCGTATTTTCTTCAATTACGTACCCTATTTCAACAAGTTCCGAACGCCGGAAATGTGGCTGATAGTGACCGTTTTCTGCTATACCATTGTAGCGGTTTTTGGTTTGGAATACCTGTTTGAGCTGGCCAAAGAAAAGTCCAAGAAACTCGAACCTCTGTTTATCCCTTTTGGGGTGGCACTGGGACTGGGACTCATCTTTGCCTTGGGCAGCAATGCCCTGCTCTCTTTTGAGAAACCTGGTGAGCGGCAGCAGTATGCCCAGCAGGTGGCGCAGAATAATAATGTTCAGCCCTCTTCACCACAGGTTCAGCAGGCGGTTGATAATTTTATGAACACCCAGCTGAAACCCCAGCGCAAGGAGATGGCCAAAAATGACTCTATTCGCTTTTTCATTATCGTCTTACTGGTTAGTGGACTTGTGTTTGCATTCGTCCAGCAGAAACTGGGTGCCGGATTTTTTCTACTGGGACTCGTCGTCATCGCCTCCTACGATTATATTTCAGTGGGCGACCGCTATACCAATGAAGATCGCATGGTAAGTGAAATGGTGGATCCGGAGCGCGTGATTCAACAACAGGCGCGAGAGATCGACAAATTCCTGCAATCCAATGTCGAGAGTGGAGATGGCTGGCCCTACCGCGTGTTTCCCCTGACCGACAATCCATTCAACAACGCCGTTCCCAGCTATTTCTATCCCAGCATCGGGGGCTATTCCGGGGCAAAATTGAGCTATTACCAGGATCTGATTGACAACCTGCTGTTTACGGGGCAGGGCTCCCTGAATATGCCGATCCTGAACATGCTGAACGTCAAGTACATTACGTATCCGCAGCAACTCCCGTTTGAAAATCTTACGCAGGTTTATTCCGGGAATGACGGGTACGTATTTGAAAACCAGTCGGTGTTACCAAAAGCTTTTTATGTGGATTCTGTTCGAACCGTCTCCTCTCCCAGCGAGGCGATTGAAGCCCTGCAACAGGCATTTGATCCGACGAATACAGCAATCGTCGAAGGCTATCCATCCGTTGATATCCAGGCTGATACTGCTGCAAGCCTGCAAATAACACACTACGACGCCCGAAACATTGAAATGACGACCAACCGTAGTACTCCGGGCTATCTCGTATTGAGTGAAATTTATTATCCCAAAGGCTGGGAGCTGACCATTGACGGCGAACCTGCAGAGATCTATAAAACCAATTACGTACTTCGGGGCATGAACGTACCGGCAGGTAAGCACACCCTGAGAATGGAGTTCAATCCCGTTTCCTACATCTGGGGGGGACGTATTGCATGGGCTTCCAACATCCTGCAGTGGAGCATCGGGCTGTTTGCACTTGTGATGTGGTATCGCCGCAAGGATGAAGATCAAGTTGTAGAAGAACAGAATGAGTAGTCTGTCTTTACCAGAAAAACTCATGCAGTGACAAATCCAGGCTGGGATGAATAATAATGTACTTCTCGTATCATACTACTGGCCGCCGAGTGGAGGTGCGGGGGTCCAGCGACCCTTGAAATTTGCAAAATACCTGCCGGCGTTTGACGTCCAGCCGTTTGTGCTTACGGTAGAAAATCCCACCTATCCCATTGTGGATGAAAGCCTGGCCAATGATATTCCAAAAAAGCTCAAAGTTTTCAAGTCCAAGACGATCGAGCCTTTTTCCATTTACTCCAAGATGACGGGCAAATCGGTTTCGGATTCTGCCAAACCGACGATTCAACTCAAAAAAGGGAATTGGGGAAAGAAATTGAGTACCTGGATTCGGGCTAATTTATTCCTTCCGGACGCCCGCTTCGGATGGCTGCTCACTGCCCGGTCAAGGGCATTGGCAATCTGTAAGCAATATAATATTGACGCGATTATCACCACCGGACCGCCCCATTCGGTACACTTTGTCGGGAAGCATGTGAAAGAAAAGATGGGCATTCAGTGGATAGCCGACTTTCGCGATCCCTGGAGCAGTATTTTTTACAACCAGCTGATGCCACGCACCGATGTTGCCCATTCCATAGACGAGCGCCTGGAACGATCGGTACTTGAAACAGCTGATGATGTGGTTGTGATCTCCAAATCCATGGTAGACATTGAGCGACAGGTTTTTGATCGCCCTTACCACGTCATCCCTAACGGTTTTGATCACGAGGATTTCAATTCACTGCAAAAAAAGCCCCAAAATGATCAAGATATCCTCATTCGGCACATCGGCAGTATCGGGGAGCTGTCCGTGCCACACAGTCTTTTCAAAGCGTTATCCGAGTTGCCCAACTCCTCCCCGGTAAAAGTGGAATTTATCGGCAATGTTCACCCGGATGTGCACCAGCTGATCGAACAGTATGGATTGCAGAACAGAGTCGAGTTAACTTCCTATATCCCACACGATGAAGCAATCCAAGCGATGAAGGACTCGGACCTGTTACTCCTGGTAATACCGGACAGCGAAGACAATGAGCTTATCCTTACCGGCAAGCTTTTTGAGTATATCGGGACGCAAAATCCCATTTTGATGATTGGCCCCGAAAATGGCGATGCCGCGGATATTTTAAATAAATCGGGTCACCACTATATTTTTGAGCACGAGGATGAAAAAGGACTAGCACAACTACTGCTGGATTTAAGTTCCGGTAAAGTTGACCAAAAAACGGCATCTGACATAAAAGATCTGAAAAACCATCCCTTTTCGCGGTACAAATTAACTGGACAACTATCGCAGATCATAAACTAATGGACAAAGAGAAAGCACCATACCTTTGCATGATTGGTGGTACCGGTCGAAGCGGGACGACCGTCTTGCGTCGAATCTTTGGGCAACATCCAAAAGTAGCCACGTTGTCAGAATTTTATTTTACCGTTGTCCCCGGCGGACTCTATGATTTTTACCGGACGCTTACCACGCAATGGACGCCCTACCTTTTTGACGACCGCCTGGAAACGTTAAGGCGCATTTTGCACCAAACCGGGCACTCGGTCCCTTTTGCTCGACATTACCGGTATGCGCTCCAGAAAACAGGGCTCTCTTCCAAAGGAATCAAGTTGGAATCACCTTTTGCCGGGGTTGATATTTCCCATCACTGTCCAAACTATCACGGCCTCGTCGACCAGCTGATCGATGACCTGACAGATTTTACCTATCCCGGGACCTGGACAGGAAAAGCGCTGGGATCAGTAAACAAAATCTCTGGTGGTAATCCCACCGATTCATTCATGAAAGAGCGGCTGGGTTCTTTTTACCGGTCCATTGCCTCATGTATTGTAGAGAACAGCGGGGCGACCCATTTTGTGGAAGACAACACCTGGAATATTCTCTATCTCAAAGAAATTACAGAGCTTCTGCCCGATGCACGGCTCGTACATATCTACCGCGATCCCCGTGATGTGGTAGCATCATTTATCCACCAAACATGGACGCCCTCGGATGCCGTTGAGTCTGCCCGCTTTTATCGTAACCTTATGGATCGATGGCAACACATTAAGCAACAGGTTCCGGAAGATATTTTCATGGAGATTTCACTCGAAGAACTGGTTCAGTATAAAGAGGAGATCCTGAAAGAAACATGTGCCTTTTGGTCGTTGGAGTGGAATGACAAGCTTATGGGGCTCGAGCTAAACAGGGCGCACCGCGGACGCTGGAAAAAGGACATTCCGGCCGATCAGCAGGAAGAAGTCCTGGAAATATTAACTCCTTACCTGGAAATGCTAGGTTATGAATAGATTGTCTGGCATAATTAAAGGGGCGGAACTGGCCCAGCCAATTCCCGATGTACAGGTTTTTCATGTTGTAGAAGGTAAGACAAAAAAGCAGGTGGGCACTTCAAATGAAAACGGTCATTGGGAAGTAACAGAAGAGCTCAACAGAGGAGCCTTACGGTTTGAAAAAACGGGATTTGCAAGTAAGCGATTTCCAGTAGATGAAGTTCCAGACCTTGTTCGACTCCTGGAGGATAAGCTCATTGGCTACCAGGATAGGCTCTGGTATCATGCAGGGAATGATATCAAAGCGTACATCCACGCTCCTGAACCCTATGAAGCCACACTTTATCGCCATGGACTCAAAAAAGAAAAGCTGTTGACCGTGGAAAACCAACCAGCGTTTACACAAGAAATTCCCGATGGGTTATTTGTAAAAGATGGCCTGGACTGGGAAACCAGTTTTTCTTACCAGGTTCCCGAAGATGCCTCTCCCGGAATTTATAGCCTGTTGCTGGAATCGGAGCACCAAGAGCCGTTTGCCATTCCATTTGTCGTATCAACTCCAACTGATGTCGCAAACCGGAAACCGCTGCTCGTTTTGGCCAGCACCAATAACTGGCAGTGCTACAATATCTGGGGCGGACGAAGCCGCTACCGCAATTTTGAGGAGGATAAATCATCGCCTTACCTGAGGGATCCGAGCAAGCTTACGGAACTGTTGGCTTATGCCGGAAAACTCGCGCCGGATCCCTTGGTTCGGGCGATTAAAGGCATCATCGGCATGCCACAATCAGATCCGCCCTGGAAGTTCAAGCGACTTTCCATAAATCGACCATTTACAAACTGTGCGCTCGAAGGTGACACTCCCTCTTCCCCATTTACCAACCACCTGGCGGGCGGTGAATGGCGGGTGCTGGCCTGGCTGGAGCGAGAAGGTTACGAATACGATGTGGTCTCTGGATATGAACTCCATCAAAATCCGGGCATACTCAGGAATTATGAGGGAATTATCCTATCGACACATTGCGAATACTGGTCAAAACCGATGTACCAGGGACTGAAGGAGAGCCACCAGAACCACGGTCTCTCAATCATCAATCTTTCGGGCAATACCATGTACCGGGAAGTCGATTTTTATCAGGACGGCTCACTGCATTGTACCAGTCTCAAGTTTGAGAAGAGTGTGGCGGATGAGACCCAGCTCCTGGGCGTACGGTTTACCGAGGGCGACCTGGGAACAGCTGCACCATACCAGGTTCGTAAGCAAAATCATTGGGTATTTGAGCAGTTGGACATGAAAAAAGGTCAGTTTTTTGGGGAAGATTCATTGAACCATAAAACACCACAAAAACGGCAGGTTTATGATCCCGGCCGACTGGGAACGGTATCTGGACTCAAGGGGCATGGCGCTTCCGGCTGGGAAACGGATAAACTGAGTCACACAGCTCCCGGGGACTTCACACTGGTGGCAAAGGGACAAAACAGGGGCGGCGGTGCCGATATGGTCATCCGTGAGGCAGAGGGAAGCCGCGGCGGCGTGTTTTCGGCTTCTTCCATCACTTTTGGAGGGTCCCTGCTAATCGATGAAGTTTGCTCTGGAATCGTGAAGAATGTGTTGAAGAGGTTTCTTTAATCGTGACCTCTGTCTAGCCTACGCATGAACTTCGCGTAGGCTACGCAAAGGCTCTTCCTACCCTACGCAAAGCCTTTGCGAGGGCCTGACCTTGATTGTTGGGGAGCCTGCCCCCTGTTAACCCACCTTTGGTTTCCTCCCTAACAATGCAGGGAGGAAAACTCTATGAATTCGACATGAGGCTTTTTCGACAGCTTTAGACGTTGCTGACATGATGAGTTTGGAAAGCAAAAATTCTGGCTACTCTTTTAAAACTATATCAAAGCGTCTGAGGCTGTCCCTAAGAATTTCGGGGAGTGGGGCATCTCAAGCAGCTCTTGATACTGTTGCTTTAACGTTAACTCGGTTTAATCAATAAGCAATTTTTAGGTTTCTTTTACTTCTTTAAACCCTTGGTGCACATTTGGTAGTGTTCATTTTTTGAACGACGAAAAACGAACCAAAAACGTCGCCGGCGGAGTAAATTATCGCTGCGTTCGCTCCGGCTACGCTCTCTTTCCTCAGCGAAATTTACGTCAGGCCGGATGTTGGAATGCTGAGTTGTTAATGTTTAATGAGGAATTAAGAGGAGATTATTTCCAGCCAACCTGGCTTTCCCAACGTTTGGACTTCTTTATAGCAAACGACGAAAAATCTGAAGAATTTCTGTCAGACGAGGGGCTGGCAGAAAATATAACCAGCGCTCATAGAAGTATCAGCCCCGAGGAGTTAAATTCTTCTTGAGTTTTTGGTTCGTTGACAGGGCCGTGTCCGTCCCCCGGCGTGATCAAGCCAAAATGAACACCCTTGTCGGATAGCAAAACCGATACCGTTGCATTGGACTCTTTTTCATAACACGTTTGTTTGGCTCTCAAAATTTTTTTAAGAAACCTGAAGTAGGTTTATCCAGAGCTGAGGCTTAAATTGCCTATCAATTTAAAACATCATCATACACCTCTAAAAACTGCTTGCCCACCATCTCATAAGAAAACTTATCCTTATACCGATTAGCTATTTTTTGCCTGTCAAAATGATATTTCTCCTCAAGGATATCTTTTAGGGCTTTTACCCAGTCGTCTACCCGGTTTTCCAGCAGCACTCCCGACTTCTTATCCACCAATTCCGGCAGTGCACCCGCATTGCTTACAAGGCAGGGAAGTCCGCTGCACAGTGCCTCGGCCACCGTCACGCCAAACGTCTCCATGTTGGTTGGCTGCACAAAGTAATCGGCTCCTCGCATCGCCTCCGCAACCTTCTCCTTTGCAAGTTCTCCGGTAAATCTGATTTCGGATTGCAGACCCAGTTCATCCCAGTAAGCCTTTGTTTCAACCTTGTTGTTGCCCCGTCCGATCATTGTCAATCGGAATTTCTGATGTAACTCACCCGGCAACCTGGATAATGCCTGCAACAACATTTCAGGTCGTTTCTGCGAGTTTTGGTAATTCATCACCATGAGCAGATCAACAGGCAGATCATCTGAAGTCTTCTCTTCATAGAAAAATAGCTCTGTATCCACCACATTGGGGATAGTGATTAGATGATCTTTCTGATCTAAATGCTTTTGAATATTCTCCTTCAGAATATCTGATACCGGTAAAACTGCACTCGCCTTTTCGTACACCTTCTTTGCCTGGTAAGAGAGGATTTTCCTGCCAAAGTACCAGTCCAGTTTTGACCAGTGTTCGGATATGACGAACGGCTTTAATGCAGGGATTGCCAGTTTTTCAGCGATAATTCCCGCTTGGTAGATTACGTTGCCGTGAATGATATCCGGACTAAAAACCTGGGCAATTCTGCTTTTATAATAATACCTGCCCAATGCTCGCATCAGCGGTGTATTCCCATAGATAAACCGTTGAAATCGCGAGTGGATAACCACTGAAAAAACCTCCACATCGTCCTTTACAAATTTCCGCTCTTCTACTTTCCAAATAGCGGAATTCTCCTCCACCCAAAGATGAAAGACCTTGACCTCACCTCCCTGCCGGGCCACCGCTTTGGCATGCTCGTGTACAAAAATCCCCCTGTTCGGGAATCCCTGGTGCGGATACCAGCAGGTCACAAATAATACTTTCATCGGCAATGGTTATATTGGTGCGTTTGGGTATTTTGGATTAATTAGCTAATCACCAAGTGTATCATCCTAGACCCTAATTCTGGATCTCATCGTGGACGATAGCGTTGATATAGTTAGTTTCATTATCAATATCCTCAACTTTGCGAGATCCTGAAACAAGTTCAGGCTGACACCGAAGTAGCGTTTTATAGCTTAATAGAATCCAATATCGCTTATATTTATTTAACATTGATGCTGTTGAACATAACAAAATCTACCTGATATTGAAGCTTTTTAAAAAAGACTACCAACAAGACCGCACGCATCTGCTGATTCTTGGTCTGCCGCGGTCCGGCACCTCCATCCTGGCCAGTTTAATTGGCGCCCACTCAAATGTCAGCCTTATCTGTGAGGATTTCGGGCGCAGTTGGATAGACGCCATCGGGAAGCCGGTTGTGGGAAATAAGCTCTGCGTACCCCGGCAAATCGATATGGACCGGAAACGCAATATGGGCGTAAAACTCTTGAACCGGGTCGGCTTATTAAAACTGTGGCCCAAAAGCATGCTTTCTATTGAAGATTATCTCGAGATCGACAACCTGAAACTCATCCTCATCCGTCGTGAACTATCGGATGTGCGAAACAGCATGGGAAACAGGGATATGGTGACCTTACCTACCTTTAAGGGAGAAGTAAAAACGGAAGAGATATCGGAGGAGGAAATTGAGTATACGATAGAAAAGGGCAGCCAAATTCTTTCGCAGCTGGAGCAAAGGGATAATGCTTTTACCATCTCCTTTGATGAACTCATCAACCAAACCGAACCGACACTGCAAACGCTCTGTGATTTCATCGGGGTTTCATACGAGGAGCAGATGATTGAGGAAGGGCCGCGCTGGAACTGGGTGTATCCGGAGATCAGTGCCAAAGGTATTGACAAAAGTAAGGCTGGTAAGAAATAGGTTTTCGCTAATTTGAGAAACGTTAATTGAGTCTATTTAAGGATATAAGAACACTCCAAACCGGTTCAAGTTTGCAACTTGGACCATATACACGCTTGGTGGCTTTACTGGCACAAGTTGCAAACTTGCGCCAGTTGGTGAACAGATTCGATGAATCAAAGGCACTAACTTCGAGATCCTGAATCAAGTTCAGGCTTTATGTTAAAAAAAGGGGACCATCCCCTGGATTCGTCTTACATTCTTTCCTGTAATCCTGTTTAACAAATCAGAGGAGGTCCTCATGTCTCGCCTGCAATCTACGAAAC
>NZ_JAMQKA010000059.1:0-36443 GCF_031569985.1 Aliifodinibius sp. S!AR15-10
TCCGCCGAGCGCATCAACACTGTCGAAGAGTACCTGAACTTTCGACCGGTTCGAAAATTTGATTACCTTAATCCCATCCAACAAACCCTAAAACACCGCTGTGTTGCATTAGTCACTTGAACACGGCTATTAATTTATCTTCCCCCTAAGGGGGGTATTACCCCTAATTAGGCTAATCCGGCCCTAATTAGGGGGATTTTGGGCCTATTTTCTCAATTAGGTAATATTTGGTATGTTTATCTCAGTTGTGGAGCAGACTTATGCTGTTGGGAAACACAAAGATCCACAATTCAAAATGAGCTAGAAAAGCACATTTTAAAAGGTAGATTCATGTGCCACTAGCTGATTTATAAAAACAAAAGGACCTACTTATGGACTTTCCCAACGAGCATTTGAATTACAATGGCACCACTCTCAATGGCAAGCAGCTGGCTGAAATTTTAGATGTGGCTCCCCCTACCTTATCCGAAGCTGTCAAATACGGTTATAACTGCGGAGGATACCCGGTAGAAGAGTGGGTATTACGATCTAACTCAGGACGGGTAAAAGGGTACTATGTCCCAAAATTCTTGGTGGATGGGGAACATCAGATAGAAAAAAATCGAGAGAATCCCCAACCTGTATCATCCGATGAGTCTGAACTTCAAGAAACTGATGATAGCAGTGAAGAAACCCCTGAGGATCCAATCCCGCAAGTGACCAATAATACTTATTCTCTGCTACCGGAGGGAGAAGATTATATTAAACCAGTAGGTATGGCAGCTCTTTCTTCGACACTAACAAGTGTCGTTGAAGAGGATACCCCTCAAAGTCGGGCAATTATAATTACACTTCTAGGTATTTTGGGTGCCTTCGCTGGTCATGCTGTTACCGATGACACGAAAGGGGCAGGTATCGGGGCCGGGGCAGGTTTAGTAATTGCACTTTTAGGTTACGCGAGTTTCAATCAAACTGAAACCTCAAACAACAACCTAAAACTTCCAATTGATGATAATGACCACCAAATGATAGGGGAGTCTTCTCAATCAGCTGCTTTTCCTCAATTGGAGTTTAATTCGTTGTGATTACTTACGAAAATTATCAGGAAGAGAAATGACTAAGCCCAATCTTATATTCTTTCTTGGAAGGAAACAAAAAGATTGGGCTTTTCTTTTAAGAACAGATAAATAGCGCAATTCTTTTCTCTTGGTTATCACAAAAATGGTTGTTTGATTTAAAAAAATCACTAATCTGTAGAACCAGCTTGGTAATTTGTTGTAAAACGGCCTTATAACGATTCTGAGGTGGTTATAAAGGCCCATTTTCAAATTTCGATTCTAAGGCTCTATCTCCAAAGGGTGAATGGTAAGACATTGCTTATTTTTCAATTGTTGGAACATTTTTGCTAAAATTTATCCAAAAGCCTTTAAATCAAAAGCGTGTAAATAGTTTATCAGCTTTTTTTCTTCATTATTTTCTAACCACGCATCTTCACCATGACTAATATCTGATATTTCAGATGTTTTCTTTCCTTCAAAACGACTAACGACATCATCAAGGGTCTTTAGTTCATCATCGGTAAATAAATCAGCATTGAAAGATTTGTCGCCCGGAAAAAACTGCCTGCATATACTATCCTCATAGCGCGTTTCATCATATTTAATTTTGATAAAATCATTTTCCTCAGCCTCCTCAAATATGGCACCGTACTTTTTTAAAACGGGTCCGTACTGTATAGCTCGATATTCCGTTCCAGATATTGAAAAACAGGTTCGCTTGAAAAAGGTGAAGTCCGAATAAAACATCAGCTTATTCATGCCGGTCTCCCACGGGCTCATCTGCTCAGCAAAGAACAATATCATATTCATCACCCTTTCAAGATTCGGCTCCCGAAATCCATTGTATTCATTCGGCCTGCTATCCCCTAATAAATATTCTATCAAATTTAAATTGGGGGTAGTCGTTTCTTCGTAAATAATCTTTTCAATCTGACGAATTTTTTTATCAAGTGCCTTTCCTTCTAATACATTACTTGCCTTCAAAAATTCAAGGAAATCCTCCGGATCCTTGGCCGCCTGAATCAACCGTGCATTGGACAGGCTCGGCATAGCGCCATTTTCATACTGGTTGTACTGGTTCTCACCAAACTCCAGTATAAGGGACATTTTACGCGCACTTAACCCATATTTCTCCCGAATACTTCGCATCTCCTCTGGGAAAGGGATAGAGTGGGTCTTTCGGTACAGGTTGTGCACCTGGGTAATATTAATCTCATCAAGTTCATCAGTTGTAAAACCCGTTCCAGTATCCTCACAGATGTAGTAATGGTACTTGATTGTAAATGTCTCCTTGCGGAATTCCAGATCGCGTTGCTCTGTCTCCAGCCGCGCGGGTCCACCAGTAATTGGGCTTTCCATAGGATTGCTCATGATTTTTTTAAAGGATAGTTCATTTCGTATTCAGCAATGTGAAACGAAATACATATCACCGGTTTACTCTCTTTGCCTAATGTTATCTTAATATAGACTTCTTCGTTTTTCACGGTTTTTCCGAAAACCCATAAATCAGACCCCAGATCAAATTCGTCTGGTTTTGGGCCTTCGCTGTAGTCTTCAACCCCCAGGTTTAGCAGGATATCCCTTCGTCCCCTGGGTGTTATTTCCAGGTCTAACAGTGCCTGCGTGTTTTTTGATCTATCATCCAAGAAAACAATTCGCCAGGTTTTTGCCTTTTGTTTGAATCGTTTTAAGAATTGTTGAACGGCTTTTCTTTGATTCATTAATTATATAACAAATTTCAACGTAATACAACTTTATAATGTTATATTTTTAATATATTTACCTACTATACAATGTTATAATTGTACTAAGGTTTTTAATAACGTGCTCGATGACTATCCTGATGGATCCCATTCGATAATATCTTCCTCCACCCCGGCATAGACCTCATCGATCTCCTTCTGCAGCTCGATGGTGTGATAAATGGCTGTGGCCACCTTGCAGTAGTGTTGAATTTCATCGTTGGTGAGCTTGCGCTCCCTGCGATCATAGAGATACTTATCCAGTACTTGGTAGCCACCGACCTGGTAATTCCAAACTTCCTCGGAGATGCCCTCAAAGTATTGCCCATCTTTATTGATATAAACGCGCGCTTCTTCGGGTTGGTAATTGCGACCTATCCTTTTCTCTTTGGCGACAACTTTTGAACCTTCTCCTTCAAATTTGGCAATAGGTGTGTTGAGTTTATCGGATTTCATCAAATGCAGGCTCCCTAATTGCTCTCCTAATGAGGCTAAATCCCTGAATAATTCATAGTCTGTGGTAAAAGGGATACGTGGGAAATCACTTTTTAAAAATTCAGCGTACGTTTGGCGGTAGGCAGATGCATACAAAACACCATAGTTATAATAAAGTACCTGCTCAGGTGCAGGACGTTCGCCATAGTTATGTTCCAAGAGTTTATAAAACTCCTTATTAAGATTTGGTCTGCGCTCGGTGTATTTAACATCATCCTCAAATACCAACGCCATTGTATTACCATCTTTCTGCTCACCATTTGTATCAGTTTCTGGATATAGATATAAAGGGAAAAGATAGTTTCTGTCGTAAGCACTTACAGATTTATGGGCTGTTAGATCCTCAGTAATAAAAGCACACGGTTCTTCCTTGAATTGACGTGGAGTAAGTAGACCCAAATTATCACCGGCAAGCATGTGTCTCATTATTTCTTCACGTCCTCTGTCAACTACAGCCTCGTGGTAAAATATATGTCGTTTATCAAAGGGGCGATATAAAAGTAACTGGAAGAACTGTTCCAGATCGACTTCATCTAAATCATTCCTTGCCTCCGATACTTTCCAAGCTTTAGTCTCTGTAAGTCGATATCTTTGCTTCAACCATTCATCACTTTCATTTGATCTAGCAAAAGTTTTGATACGTGTTTTAAGCTTCGCTAGATCAAAGTCTAATACAAAATTATCCCGGTGAGTTGTAAGGCCCGAAGCATATTCATCAAATAAATCTGTTACTTGTATAAATTGCCTGTATCGCTCCCTAAGATCATAATCCAATTCTGTAAAGAAATAAAATTCCGATTGCGGGGTAATTTCCGTCCATTCAGTATTCCTGAGACCGTGCTTTTCCAGCCAATCATATTTCTCACTGCGCTTGCCGTACAGATCACCCCTTAATACGTTTTTAGGTTTATCAGCTCTTTTGATCATACTGTGAATGGCCACGCCCTGCTGGATATCAAACACATTTTCATCCTTGGATCCGTCGGGAGCGGTCTCTTTCTTTCGGTAATTGCCGTGCAGGTCGAGAACGGCAATTTCATCAAAACTTTTAATTAAGGACTCCCGCATGCCCCGGAATGTGGGATTGTCAAGGTAGCCGTGGTTGGTAATCATACTGACCACCCCGTGGCCCAGCTGATCGATCTTCCATTGGGCAAAGCGAATGAACTTCACATAGTCATCTTGCAACATCTTCGGGTTACGCTCTCCCAGGGGCTTACCATCTACTTTGTAATACCCGTCATCTTTGTGACCATTTTCATGCGTATATCCCTCTTTGAGCAGGTTATCAATCCAATCATTGTCATTGAAGGAATTGCCGGAATAGGGCGGATTGCCAAGGATAACCAGCACTTCTTCATCTTTTTTCACCTTGCCAGCAGCCTCACTTTCTTCACTAAGGCTGTGCATGCCCGGAAGCTCGGTTTGTTCCAGATCCTCCATCTCCAGGGTATTGGTTAGGTAGAGCTTAAACCGTTCATCATCACTCATTTCATATCCGAACTCATCCAACACAAAGCCCATCTTCAGGTGACCAATTGCGTAAGGAGCCATCATCAGCTCAAAAGCGTAGAAGTGTTCCAGCAGGTGCTCCTTAATCAGACCCGAAATATCCCCTGACCCGTAGTGCTCTTTATACTCTTCCACAGCCACCCGTAACGCTTCGGCGATGAATGTCAATGTCCCGGCAGCCGGATCCAGTACTGTAACGGATTTGTCGGCCAAGCCCAACGGCTTGTCAAAATCGTCTTTCAGGGTTTGGTGGACCGAACGGACGATATAGTCAACGACCGGTTCCGGCGTATAGTACACGCCGCGCTGTTCCCGCACCTTGGGGTTGTATTTTGCCAGGAAGGTTTCATAGAAGTGAATAATCGGGTCATTTCCTCGTCCTTCCTCATAGAAACGGTTCAGGATCTTCTGGATATCAGCCACGTTCAAAATCTCTGACAGATCATCAACGATCCAGCTGATATTCTGGGGCAAATCGCTGTATGAAATGAATTGGAAAACGTCTTTGAGGATACCAATCGTGGATGGAATAAACCGGATCGCATTTTCACGGGTGAAGGTCTCATCGGCCCGGGTACGGGCGGCAAACAGGCCGTAGGTCACCGTTTGTGAATACAGGTCGGCAAATTGCTGTTTGTTGAGCCCCGCAATCAAATACTTTTGAAATGCCTGGAAGAAGCCTTCCAGCTTTTGATTGCCCTCGTCCAGCAGCTCCCGTTCAATTACGTGCTCTAAAAATCGTGTTCGTTTGGCCAATTCTTTGGCAAGGGAAGATGCATGGTAGGTCTTGGGAGCAGAATGGGACAAAAATGTTTCTACAAGCTTGGTGAAAGCCTCTTCATTCTCAACAGGTGGCTGTTCTCCCAGCTTCTCTGCAACAAATGGCCGTCCAATGCTCACTTTATCGACGAGATCCCCATCTTTATAGAGGCGATATTCGAAGAAGTCAGTAAGAATCACATTGGGGAATGTGGATCGATAGCGCTTGAGTTGCTCGGAGCGCTGAATCTTATCCAGATTTTCTCCCGGCTTTTTAGCCTCAATATATCCAATTACCTTGTGGCTGCCATCCCACACACGGAAATCCGGATTCCCGGCCTCTGTCCGTTTGGGTAGAGCGGTAACAGTGGCATCCCTGGCATCCAACTGGTGTGAAAATTGCTCTAAAAACCGTTCAAATACCCCATAATAGGTTTCTTCCCGCGCATCTCCCTGATGCATTTTCTTTGCGATGTCCCCGACAAATGACTCAATCATCTGAATAACCTTGGTTCGTTATAAAACTTTGCTGAACTATAACGAGCTAAAGCCTATGCTGCAAATATTATACGCCAGATCAGGTCTCGGTATCCCATGAGGCTGGATACCCCTTGTCATTTAGCTCTACATCGAATTTTGTGGGTGCAGGTTCTCCACCATTTATAAACTCTCTAACTCCATACTGCACAAGATAATCAGCCAGGTCATAACCCTGTTCTTTATCGCGGCGGGTAGCATTCTTTTCCAAGAGATCCGAAACCGTGATGTCACAAAAGTATGATAAACCCTCAGCCTTTTCTTGCCAATCCTCGAATGCTCCCAGATCTGGAAATAAGGTCACACTTCTGCCCATCAAGGACTTGCAGCGTTGCGATTTAAGGTTGGATTTTGCCCCCGCTGCCAGCCATATGAATTCAGGAAAATAAGCACTACTGATAATAGCCGTTTTCTCACTTTCTACGATGGCAATGGGAACAGTTTTATCGCCTGTCAGCAGATGTTCGCCAAACAGGCACTGTTCAAGGTGGTAGGAATCGTAAACTAGACTGTGTACCCAATGTATATGAGGATAGGGGACTTTAACCCGATGACCATTGCTCTTGTAAAGCATCACCTTGCCAGTACGGATATTGCCTTGAATATCAATTTGCCAAAAAACGGTTGCTCCTTCCCAATGCCTGGATGTCCCAATATTATACGTGTCAATTAGGTTTCGTACTGTATCAATATCAAACAACGAGCGTAAAAACTGTACAAATTTATTTCGCTTATACCCTTTCAGGCTAGCCCTGAAATATTTTTGGGATATATAGTCGGTGGGCTTTGGTATTTCCTGAAAATTGTGATCAGACCTGCTAAATGAAGTCTCGCGGTTAGCATATCCATGGTTATAGGGATCTTTGAAATACCCACAACTACTTTCCCGGTCACAACGGCCAAATTCTTCAGGGAGATAAGTACCTGCTTGGTAGTCTTTATATCTAACAAACCGCTTCTTTCGGCATTGCGGACACTCGAACTTCCTGCTGCTGTCATCAAGTCTGTAGCGATATGATTTCATCTCTGGACTAATAAAAAAAGTTTTCCTGCAGCTACATATGCTACATCACCTACATCCACAAGGCTCTTGTAGCGTTTAAATGCATGTGGAATGTAGCTGATGTAGCATATGTAGCTTTTAAAGAAAAGTTTTAAGGCTGGGGCTTCTGCAGATATACTACATTGCCTACCGCCTTTCGCGTAACTTTAATCCCACTATTTATAAGACGTTTTTTAAATTTACTTTTGCCTACTGGGTAGTACCCATCTTCACCACAAAATCCTTTATACTCACTAAATATTTTGGAGAGTCTCACATATAATTCAATGGATTTTTCGTATTCACTCTCATTTAGAAATTTCAACACTGAATCCGATTCAAGGCGGTATATTTCATTCTGTTTCTCTACTGCTTCACAAGATGTGAATCCTCTCTGCCTTAGCAGCCTTTGAAGTCCTTCCAAGACCCAATTAAACACTCCTGAAAGCTCATTTCTAATAATCTTTGCAGCTAACTCTTTATCCTGCTCGGACTCTGGGATCGTTTTATCAAAAGGGACAATCATAAATCGCCTGAAAAAGGCATTCGAATGTTCTACATCGGATGGTAACTCATTACAGTTAAATATAAGCTTTGCATAATCGGTAAGGGTAAAAGGATCACCGTAGGGCAGGCGAGCTTCAACAGGTTCGCCAGAGACTAATTGCTTAAATAATGCCGTCTCCATATTGCCATTTATTTCACTGGCATAGTTTAATAGGCGGTTTGCCAACTTAGCTCGGTAATACCCTGACTTGTCTGTCAATGACTGAAGCGTGTACGTTGAGACGTTTTCGCTGCCAAGAAGGGCATTAACGATCTCAAAAAACACGCTCTTCCCATTCGCCCCCGTACCGTAGAGTATTAGGGCTTTTTCAAGTTTAAGGGCAGATGAGCTAACAAAAACGTACCCTATATACTCAGCAAGCAATCTCTGAATATCCTTTTCAGGTAATACTTCATCCAGATATTGACTAAACATAGGTGCAGAGGCATCCTTGTCATATCCAAATGGCAATTGATAGGTAAGAAAATCAGTTTGCGTAGGAGGACGGACCTTAACAGGCTCCTTGCTCGCCGGATTAATCTCGACAGTCCCATTTTTAAGATTAATAAGGACAAGCTCATCAGGCTTTTCAGGAGTTGGCAGGTGGGCAATACTCATAAATTGCTTAAGCAGCTTCTCCCGGAACTGGTAATAATGGGCATCAAATTTATTGACCCCCATTTTTCTGGCTGCCTGGCCTAGAAAGTTTTCCAACTGTTCTTCCGCAAGCTTACTCCAGTAGGTTCCATTGTATAGGTAGATAAAGTCATGCTTCTTACACAGCCCCCAATTATTGTCATCAGCAAGTTCCAATATTTTTTCAATTGTAATTACTATGAAGTGCTTATTATTAAGTTTGTCAACCCCTGCCTCTCGGTAAAAATTGACCTCTTCTACCATTTGAAGTAGTTTCTTTAATACCTCTTCATGAGGAGTAGGGGATGGCGGATTGGCGTGTTTTAGCACACCGTTTTTTAATTTCTCTGATGTTATAAAATCCATTTTATTCCCCGTCCTGTCCCTTTACTTCTGTATTGGCATCCATCCACTCCATAACTTCTGATTCACGGAACCCAACAGCGTTTTTGGAGATCTGGACTTTGCGGGGGAAGTCAGGCTCCTTCATTCTATCATATAGTGTTGACAGTCCAATTCCTAAGTATTCGGCAAGTGCTTGTGGTCGTATTAATTTTTCCATGACGGTCAGTAGATTTATTCGTTCCTGTTTGTTACTGACCGGAATTTGTTAGAAATATTCGGAAGGGTTTAAGAAAAGCTATTACTTTTCATGTACAATTCATATCACTGTAAATCCTCTTGATATGTTTATGTAACCCTCTTTTACCATGACCATGCTTTTCAGCAAACCAGTTTTGATTAACAGCATACTTAGCTACAGTAGTATGTTTAATGGTACCGTCTTCATGAAAGAACCTTGGTTTATCTTTTATGTCGTTGATGATTTTTTTCAAATCCTTAATAAGGTGTTTTCTTGTATTGTGATGAGGGCGATAATCTCCACTGGTAGTAATCCCAATATCAAATCCATCCAAGTACTTATAAGAATCCAAATCTGGAGAATAACACTCATCCATTATATTATTGATAATTGATTTAAGTGCATTAAGCTGACACTCAATTTTTTTAATTTTTTCACCGTCCCAGAGAATAAAATTTATTCCGTGACTTGATCTAATTTCATCCTGTTCACCTTCTATCTTGTACAACTGCTTTAGTTGTATTTTATATTCTTCCAACATTTCTTCAGGGCTGTGTAGGTGATAACGATTTTTGAAATTCCGTCTAAGTTTTTCGACTATTTTTTCTTTAACCTTGTACGACTTTTTTCTTTTACAGAAATTATTCAAATTGTGATCTAGACTTCTAATCTTTTTATTAATGCTTTCATTTAAGTTATTAATACGTCTTTGAAAAGCTTCCCTATTTTTTTCTAGTTCTGCTAGTGCTGTAATTTTAGATTTATGATTCATAAAATAGTCGGTAAATCTATCATAACTCTCGTTGTATATTCTTTCTGCGTCTCCAATTTCCATAACTCTTAACCAGTTTTGTGATTCTCAATTTCAGCCTTTTCTCCAGAAATAATACTCTTAACTCTCCAACTCCAGCGATTCAGAGCTTTCAGCTTTTTATCAGTATAGTTATACCATTGATAGTGCTTTCCGGTAACCCCTTCAGCCTTGTGATTAAGAATTTTTTCAATAACAATTTGTTCCACTAAGCTTTCCTCCAACTTCGTTGCGACCGTACGCCTGAGATCATGAAGGCGAAAGTCTGAAACAGAGGTTAAATCCTGAATTTTTTCTGTTGTTTTTTTCACACTTGTTAACGGTTGTCCATCATTGATAGGGGATTCAAAGATGTATTCACTTTCACCAGTAATTGGTTTTAGCTTATCTAAAAGCTCCAGTGCCATTTCTGATAATGGTACTTCATGGATCCTATCGCTTTTATTATATCGTATGGTCCAAATATCCGCTAAAAAGGCCTTTGGTTGGGGCCTCCCATCCTCTTTTATTTCAATTCGCTTACAGGGCTTTTCTCTTTCTATATCCGACCATTTCATTCGCATGGTTTCGGTTTTTCGTTGCCCTGAAAGTAACAACATTTTGTAGTATGATTGAATTGGCTCTGGTTTAGTCTCCCAAAACTCCCACAACTCTTTAATTTCATTTTCGTTGTATACTCTATCTCTTACATTCTCTCCTTGTTCAAATAAAGATGTATTTGCTACTGGATTGACATTAAGTTTAATTCCTACCTTCTTTAATCCAAACTCGAAAATCTTGGAAATAGTCGACCTGATCCGATTAGCCATAGTAAATTTACCTTCCTCATAACCTTTTTGATTCAGTACCTTCCGTACATGCTGGTCGGTAAATTCAGAGACTGCTATATTTCCCCAATTATGTTTATCCAATAATTCTGCTTTGATAATACGTTGATATTCTTTTTGTGTACTTTCTGCTAGGGTAGGCAAGTGTTGCTTTGAAAAAATATCGGCGAGCTCTTTAAAGGTTAATTCTTTAGGCTTGTATTTCCGTTTCTTTTTTTGAGCTTGTGGATCTATGCCATTATTTATCTCTACCTTTAACTCCCTCACTTTTGCTCTCGCATCGGATAGGCTAATAGCTGGAAATTTGCCAATTGTAAACCTTCTATTTTTTCCCTTAAAACGATATCGATATGCAAAAGTTTTAGTCCCGGCTTTTGATAATCGTAGAATTAATCCGGTTTCCCTTTCATCGTAATATTCAATCTGTTTTTCAGGTGGGTCTAATCCTTTGACTAACCGGTGACTTAGTTTCTTTTTGGGCATATCAATAAATGTTTTACCCTAAACAGCCTGACTATAAATCAGATAGCTTAGGGGTTTCAAAAATTTCAATTATAAAAAATTATCCAATAATTTTGGGTAACATTTGGGTAACAGAATACTTGGTTTGGACCGTAAACGCCCGTAACTGCACAGAGTTAAACTAAGTTCTAATTCACTGCTATTCAATGATTTATCGAAAAATTCGGAAAGGTTCGGACATATACGAAAGGGTATTAAAACTGATTACGGATCAGGAGGTTGGGGGTTCGAATCCTCCCGTGCGTACTTTTTTAAAGCCCATGTCTCGCAAGAAGTTATGGGCTTATTTATTTGCTAAAATCCTATTTATGAATGGCCTTTCTAATTCTGGGGAAAACATAGGGAGAACACATAGAGTTTTATCCCCCCCCTCGCTTTACTGCTTCTAATAGGTTGGATCCTGTGCGGTAAACTTCCAGCAGTTGGTAGTCCAGATCAAATTAACCCAAAGTTGGTTGGGTTAAGACATTGCAAGGTCCCCGCCATTGATATAGATATTGAGATTCTTCTCTCCTTTAATATTTATCTCTATTTGTAAGATATTACTTTTTTTAACGTTGTTTTCTTGCAGACGTTATTGCCATAAAAGTAATAGTTGTATATTGAAAAAGGAAAAGCTTGTAACTGTTGTAGGGAAGCAGGGGTGATGTTTATCCAGACAAATAAAACGAAGGACTGGGACTCTTATTCAAACCAGGAACTCTGGGTTGCAATGAAAAACGACAGCCGGCAGGCCCTGTCCAAGTTATTCGTGCGTCTCTATCCCGAGTTGTACCGCTATGGTATGAGCATTGTTGGTTTACAAGAAGTTGTTAATGATGGCATCCAGCAACTCTTTTTCCGCCTTTGGAATAAACGAAAAACGCTGCAGCTGATAGACAAATCGGTCAAAAGCTACCTCTTCGTTTCTTTGCGCAGAATATTGCTGCGTGAGATAGAAAAGGAAAAAGCACGAAAAGAAAGAGCCTTTGAGTTCACCGAAAGAAGTTATTTGCCAGTTACTTCCCCGGAAGAAAATATTTTTCGTCAAGAAGCAATTGAAAAACAGCAAAACCGGTTCTGTGAAGCGCTGCATCTGCTGACATCCCGCCAAAAAGAGGCTTTGATGTTGCGTCTCAAAAGTGGACTAAGTAACCAAGAGATCGCTACCGTAATGAATTTGTCCGAAAAGAGGGTGCGTAATCTTATCTATGAGGCCACAAAACGATTGAGAGAGGCCGTCCACATGAATGAATGTCCTACCGAATAGCTCCTCGGCTGATCCTCAAAAAAATATTCTCAATTTTTTCCGGGACATTCCCGTCGTGGCTGTTTCTCATAAAACAGAGGGGTGGATAAAGCACCTGAAAGGGATATGAAAACTTAAGAAAAGGGATACGGGTGGGTTTAACATATATGTTTACAGATACAAATTTTCCCGATCGGTGGGAGGATTATGGTGATCAGGAATTGTGGATAGCATTTCGCAAAGGGAACCGGGATGCATTTTCAGTACTTTTTCTGCGGTATTACCAGCCGTTGTTTCGATACGGTATGAATTTTTCGACAGTCCGGGAGACGGTGAAAGACAGCATTCAGAAGCTTTTCTACCGGCTTTGGGAGAAGCGGAACCTCATTGATACGCCTCAATCAGTACAAGCTTACTTATACGTTTCTTTGCGGAGGATATTACTGCGATTAAACAAGCGTGAAAATTCCAGGGAACGACGCAATGCGCAATACCTGGAGCAAGGGATGGATGGTCTTATTTCCATAGAAGAGGAGATAATTTTGGAGGAAGAACGAAAAAAAAGAGAAGAGCTTTACAAAAGTTGCATTAAAGCGTTAACGCCCCGCCAAAAAGAGGCTTTGCTGCTACGTGTGGACAATGGAATGAGTAACACCGAGATTGCCGGAATCATGGGTATTACTGAAAAAAGGGTGCGAAATCTAATATATGAGTCAATAAAAAGATTGCGCAGGGAAATTTATGAGCAAACGGAGTAGCGTTTGGGAAAATCCGGGACATATCGGGATGGGCAGTTTCTTTATGGATGATGATGGGTAAACGGGAATTTAAAATTTGGATGGAATGGGGCAAACAGTTTTTCCCTAACAGAAAATCTACTCAAATCCTGAAGAGTAGTAATTATCCCTTTCCTAAGGTGTGGTCAGGAGGGTTGACAGCTTTCCTGATCCTTTATTTCAGATTCAATAACGACTTCCCGGGACATCGGGAGTCTCGGTGTTTTTATTAGAACACCAGATTTAAACGCGAACTTATTTATTAATCATAATTGATCATAGATGAATAACAAAAGGTTGGAAGATTTGTTGGCAAAAGAATCTTTTGTGCTTTGGCTGAAAGGAGAAAGTGCGCCCGAAGAGGAGGAGTACTGGGATGCCTGGCTGCAAGAACATCCGGAGCGGAGGGTGCTGGTGGAAGAGGCAAGGGAAATAATGTTGGCTTTTGATCGGGAATATGAAGCTCCGGACCCAAAGCAGGAGCTTGAGAAGCTCAATACACTGATCGACCGGAACCAGCATGTAGAGCTGCAGTTCCCGGATCAGCATCATGCCCCGTTTTACAGGGAAATGATGGGACCTGTTGCGGCCGGTATTGTGATCTTGATTATAGCAATCGGAAGCATATTTGCTTACCAGGCCTATCCATTACTGTCGGCCGAAGCCATGGAGCAGGAAGAGGTAGCCCAAAAAACTCCGGTTAAAGAGTACAATACGGATTTTGGGGAAAAACTCACTTTTAGATTAAGCGACGGCTCCAGCATCGTACTGAATGCCAACTCTAACCTCAAATTTTCTTCTAAAATTGAGAAAGGGCTGAATACGGAAGTATGGCTGCAGGGAGAAGCTTACTTTGACATTGCCCACCTGGAAGGCGACCAGCAGCGTACCTTCACTGTTCATACTGCCAACGGCTCAATTCATGTGCTGGGGACCCGTTTCGCAGTAAATACATTCCGGGAGCAGACCCAAACCGTACTGGAAGAGGGGAAAATACGAGTGCAGGTGAAAGATGAGCTGGCCGACCAGAAAACCGAATATATGCTGGAACCCGGAGAGAGGGCACAATTCAGGGCTTTTGACAACAAGATTGCTGTCCAGGATGTGAATACGAGCGTCTACACGTCGTGGACGGAAGATAAGCTGATTTTTGAGAACACCCCGATGGAGGATGTGGCTACCCGCATTGAGGATACATTTGGAATTGAGGTGGTGGTAGATGAAGCGTACGCAAACGAAATCCTCTCGGGATCAATAAAAAGTGACAACCTGGACGTGCTGACCGAGGCACTGAAAAAGATTTTAGATGCAAATATTAATAATAGGGATGGAAACCTGCATATAGGAGGATAAAAATCACGAATAAACAAGTACGGAAAATTATCAAAAAACATAAATGATAAAGGGGATAGATATGAAAAAGCTACGATTAACCATGATGCTCCTGTTGTCAGCCTTTGTTATACAGGGCATGACCAGTATGGAGTTAATGGCGCAAGTAGGATCAACTAGCTCTGTATTGTTGAGTAGTACAGATATAAACAGTAGTGAGCTGCAAAACAAAAAAGTGGTAGCCCTTGCCGAACTGCTCGAGGAACTGGAGCGGAATATGGATGTCACCTTTTTGTATAAAGACAATGCGGTTAAAAATAAATTTGTAAATCCAGGCAAGATTGGTCTCAATGGGGAAACGGGTAAAAACCTGGCCACCATACTGGATGATCTTGGGTTGGCTTTTGAACGGTTGGATGAGCAGACATATGTGCTGTTTCCCAAAAAGCCGGCACGCAAGAAAGAGGCCGTTGAACAGGTGAGCGGAACGGTAACGGATGCCGAGACAGCTGACCCGATGCCCGGCGTTAATATTTCTGTCAAAGGTACCAATACCGGAACCTCGACCGGCGCCAACGGGGGTTTTTCATTGAATGTCTCTTCTCTTAGTGATACGCTGGTGTTCTCATTTATCGGTTATCAAACCACAGAGATTGCCATCAACGGCCGGACCAGCATTGACGTGGCCATGCAGCCGGTTGCTATCAGTGGAGAAGAAGTAGTTGTTGTGGGATACGGACAGCAGCAACGACGCGATATCACCTCTTCCATTTCATCGGTTAGTGCAGAAGACATCGCCAACGAGCCCGCCCAGCAGGTTGCGCAATCGCTGCAGGGCAAAGTTTCCGGCGTACAGATTACTCAGAACTCCGGGAACCCGGGCTCTGATTTTATGATGCGGGTACGCGGCGTTGGTTCTGTTAACGACCGCAGCACCCAGCCGCTCTATGTGGTGGATGGGAATCCGATGGCAGATCCCAACGATATCAGCCCTTCACAGGTACAAAGTATTGAGGTTTTGAAAAGTGCATCGGCTACAGCTATTTACGGTGCACGCGGTGCAAATGGCGTGGTTTTAATAACTACCAAAGGCGGCCGGGATGGTAATATCCAGTTTGATCTTGACATCTATAATGGTGTGAAATACGGCCGGCGCGTGCCGCTGACCAATGCCCGCGATTATGCGATGCTGTATAATGAAGCTGAAACTAATTCGGGAAATCCTCCCATTTTTGATAATCCTGACTCATTCGGGGAAGGAACCGACTGGCAGGATGTGGCCTACCGAACCGGGCAGACGCGGAATGTGAACATGTCGATAAGTGGTGGTAATGAAAATAGCACCTACTTTTTCTCGGGTCAGTATGAAACCGAAGATGGCGTTGTAAGAACCACCAATTTCGATCGCGTCAGCCTTCGCCTTAATTCACAGCATGATATAACCCCGTTTATCACGATCGGAGAAAATATCTCATTTAGTCGGTCGAAATCCCGCGGGATGGGCCTGTACAGCACAGGGGGATTCTTCAACCGTGGCATCGCACGTGACCCAACAGTTCCGGTTAAAAACCCGGATGGAAGCTGGGGGCAGTTGCCAAGAGGTAGCAACCTTGAGGCCCAATTCCAGCGAGAGGAAGACCAGGATGACGGGACCGAACGCCCGGTATTAACAGGAAGCGGTTTTATTGAAATAACACCGCTGGATAATTTGACCTTCCGTTCACAGTACAACTTTGTGTATGGCAGTTCACTTAGCCGGAGTTTTAATCCAACCTACTTTATATCCACAACCGACCAGAATGAACTTTCGAGTATAAGCCGTTCTGAAAGCAATTGGAATAACTGGAACCTGGAGAATACCGTGAATTACCAGAACACCATTGGGCGACACAATTTTGAGGCGCTGGTTGGAATTACGGCACAGGAAACCTTTACTGAAAGCTGGTCTGCATCAGCTGATGCGTTGCCTGCCAACTCCGACCAGTTTAAAGGACTGCGCTACCTGGGATTGGCAGAATCAGGCCAGGATGTAGGCGGAAGTGGTGGCGGTTTCGCCATGCTCTCCTACCTAGGTCGTATTAACTATGATTACAACGACAGGTACCTGGCTACGATTAACTACCGCGTTGACGGATCCTCAAAGTTTGGTCAAAATAATCAATACGGGTATTTCCCATCTTTCTCACTGGGATGGCGGCTGTCAAGCGAACCGTTCATGCAGGATCTTGATTTTATCAACAACCTGCTGATCCGCGGTGGATGGGGCCAGATTGGTAACCAAAACTCATTGCCAAACTACGCCTATACGAGCTCTGTTACCCGGGGAATGAACTATACCTTTAACGACAATTGGATTCCCGGTCAGGCGCCCGAAGGCAGCGGTAATCCCGACCTGAAGTGGGAATCGATCCAGGAAACAAACATCGGGTTCTCATTTACGGGATTTAATAATACTATCAATGTCGATTTTGACTACTACAACAAAATTACTACCGACATGCTTCTTCAGGTGCCGGTTGTGGCCTACTCCGGTATTGTTGAGCCGGCATTTAGAAATGGTGGTGAAATTCTGAATGAGGGTGTTGAACTCTCAGTGGGATACCAGCGCACTACGCCCGGTGATTTCTATTACAGCGTAAATGCCAACGTATCCTATAACAGGAATGAGCTTACGGAATTGACCGCCCAAACCTCCACTATTCTCGGGGGATGGGTCTCCTTTATTGGAGATAACTACCTAACCCGGGCTACGGTGGGTAATCCGATCGGTATTTTTTATGGATACGAGTCGGATGGCATATTTCAGAACCAGGCGGAAGTGGACAACCACGCAACCCAGCCGAACGCTGCACCCGGCGATCTCCGGTTTAAAGATCTGGATGGGAATGGGGTTATTGACGATCAGGACCAAACCGTTATTGGTAATCCATGGCCGGACTACACTTTCGGACTATCGGCCAACTTTGCCTACAAAAACTTTGACCTGAATCTCGGATTTACCGGTCAGTTGGGCAATGATATTTTTGCCGCGTGGAAGTGGACCTGGTATGGAGGAAACTGGTTTAACTACCACGAGGATGCCCTGGGTCGATGGACCGGTGAGGAAACCAGCAACGACATTCCCCGCCTCCATATCAATGATCCTAATAACAACCTGAGAAATTCAAGCTGGTATGTAGAAGACGGTTCCTATCTGCGCCTGAACAACCTGCAGCTGGGATACTCTGTGCCTCAAAGTGTTGCCAACATCCGAGAACTCAGGGTTTTTGTGACGGCCACAAACGTGTTTACCATTACCGGCTATCCGGGGCAGGATCCGGAACTGGGTACTACTGATGACGTGCCGTTCGATGCACCGTTGATGGTGGGGATTGATGCAGGGCACTATGCTGTGCCACGTACCTACACAATCGGTGTAAACATCGGATTATAAATGGGTCATCAAATTCAAAAAAATTCAGAGGTTATTTTTATGAAAAAACTAACATTCATAGCACTGGCTTTGTTATTAACCGGACTGGGAGGGTGCGACGATCTGCTTGACCAGGAGCCCCAGGCCCAGATTGCAACAAGTAATGCTTATACGACTCCAGATGACGCATCGAGGGCCGTAACGGCTGCATATCACCCGCTGCGGGCTGTTAACTGGTGCTGCCAGGGAGCCGGAAATGCCAACGGTGGTGGCTATAATTATTGGATCCACGGAAATGTTGCTACTGATGACGCTATCAAAGGCGGCGAAAGTGGATCTGACCAGGTCTACGCGCAGGAGATCGCCTATTACACGGTATCGCCCGGCAATCTCGCCGTAAATGATGCATGGGATATCCTGTATATCGGGGTACGTAATGCCAACCTCGTGCTGGACCGCGTGCCGGACATTGAAATGGATGGAGGCCTGAAGGATCGTTACTTGGCGGAAGCCAAATTCTTGCGGGCATACTACTATTTCTTACTCGTGCAAACGTTCGGTGATGTTCCCCTCATTCTCACTACTGATGTGGAAGCATATGAACTGGAGCGCTCGCCCCGTAGTGAGGTGCTGAACCAGGTAATTACCGACCTGCAGGAGGCCGCATCTGTGCTTCCTGCCAAAAGTGAGTATTCCAGTGAAGATACAGGACGGGCTACAAGCGGAGCGGCCCAGGCATACCTTGGCAAGGTCTATATGTTCATGAATGATTTCACAAATGCAGAAACCGCATTTAACGAGGTCATCACTTCCCAGGAGTACTCACTTGATCCTGATTATTCCAACATTTTTACTAAAGCCGGTGAAAACGGGCCGGGCACCATTTTTTCCATTCAGTACAACTACGATCCACCCAACACTAATAACAACCCGATGGGCGTAGTGCAGGGAAGTCGGGCGATGTACGGCTGGGGCTTTAACGCACCTACCCAGGATTTCGTGGATGAGTTCGAATCCGGGGATCCAAGGCTGGATCATACCGTCTACGAAAATGGGGAAGTCATGCGCGATGGCAAGACGGCCGATGTTGGAAATAGTCCAACGGGCTACCTTAACCAGAAAGAATACGTGGCAGAAGAAGAGGCACCCGGCGGTTTCTTCAACAGTGCCAACGATCTTATCCTGATGCGACTGGGTAAAGTTCTGCTGTGGTATGCCGAAGCAGCCAACGAAAACGATAACCGGCAGGCAGCGCGTGATGCATTGAATGATGTTCGCGAACGAGCCCGGGAGGGTGATCCCGATCCCACTCTGCTGCCGGATGTCACTACCAATGATAAAGAAGAACTACGTCAGGCCATTTGGCATGAGCAGCGGGTGGAATACGGCCAGGAGTACGACCGCTTCTTTGACTTGGTTAGGACAGGCAGAATCGGCGAGGTCATGAGATCGTATGCCGATACCTATAACACCCCGAAAGGAGCTAACTTCACCGATGGTGTTCACGAAGTGATGCCGATACCGCCATCAGAAATAAGCCTAAGTGAGGGACTAATAGAACAAAATGACGGGTATTAAGCCTATTGAATAAAACAATATGAATGGTAAGGGGAATAAATATAGCAGAACCAAGTATTTATTCCCCTCTTTCATAATTTTATCTACATGCGGTGCCTGTATAGGTAAAACACTTTAAAACGGGTTGGGAGATGGTAAGATCCACTCAATTAATACAAGAGTTTCTTTTTAAGAAAGAGCCGCTGGTTTGGTTGACAGCGTTTTTTTCTTTTTGCCTGTTGGTGACCGGTTGGCCCTTCGGAAATACGGCATCAGCACAGCCTAACGAGGTGATTTTCCTGGCAGGTCCAAAAGATCACGGAATGGCCGGGCGGCATGACTATCCTGCTGATTTGAAAGTACTGGCAGAAAGTCTCAGAAAATCAAACAACATCGGGGATGTAACAACCAAAGTTTTGGTGGGAAAGGCCCCCCGTGATTTGAATGTATATAAAAACGCTGCAGCAATTGTAATCAACAGCAGCTCCGACCGGTCTGGTAGAGAGGTTCACCCGCTGTTTCCGCCAAATCCGAATACGAGCGGTACCGGCTACGATGAGGAGACCGAGGCCTTCCTGGAGGGGCTCAATGAAATCCTCAAAAACAACAAAGCTGGTGTGGTGGTCATCCACTATGCTCTTTGGATCGAAAATTGGGCAGCCCGCGGCTACTACATGGACTGGCTGGGCGGCTTCTGGGTGCAGATGGGATCGCGAAACCCGGTGGACATATGGGAAATGGAGCCACAAAATGTAGAGCATCCCATATTAAATGGAGTATCGCCCTGGAAATATCGGGATGAGATTTTCAGCCGTTTCTTCCTTCCCGACCAAATTTCGGGACGTACTGAGCTACTTACCGCCATGCCAACCTATTCGGATGAACAAAGCCGGCTTCCCGAAAACTACGGTACACAGGTCGCAGCGTGGTCATATACAAGGGAAGACGGCGGACGGGGGTTTGCATTCGGAGGGATGGACTTCCACGACAATATGGAAATAGACGATTACAGGAAATTTGTATTGAACGGCATCGTCTGGTCGGCAGGCATGAAGGTGCCGCCGGAAGGGGTCCACTCTCCAACTCCGGAAATCGAAATTGGGAGATAGTCAGAAAACCTCATTTGCTGAATGAGAAAACCCTTCAAGAAGAGGAAGGGAGGGTTTGTACATAGAAGCACTTTACTCCCTTGAAGTGAAAGGTTGAAAAAAGGAACTAGCAAACTTGTAATTCAATGAGCCTATGAATGTGTGTAGCAAGAACATATTGCCAGCGCCCTTGGGATCGGCAATGGCCAAGCTGGGTTTGGTATTGTTGGTATCAATATGTGTAGCATGCCAGCCTCAGCAAGATTTGGATCATCAATACAATACATGGGAGGACTATGGTGGTGGACCGGATAATTCGAAATTTGTAGATCTCAATGGCATTGATCGGGCAAACGTCGGCCAACTTGAACAGGCCTGGTTTTATCCCACCGGCGACGACAATACCTACCAGTTCAATCCACTGGTAGTAGACACCGTAATGTATGTGCTGGCAAAGAATAACTCATTGGTGGCTCTTGACGCCAAGACGGGTGAGGAGATATGGATCCATGCTGATTTGCGCGGTATGGCAAGGCGCGGCATAAATTACTGGGAAAGTGATGACGGAACCGACAAGCGTCTGCTGTTTCAGATGAATGATTATTTGCAGGCGATAGATGCTGAGACCGGGGAGTCAATTTTGAGTTTTGGAGAAAATGGCCTGGTGGATCTGCGGCAGGGACTTGGGCGGGATCCCAAAACGATATCACGCGTACAATCGGGCACGCCGGGTGAAATCCATGAAGACCTGCTTATTTTGGGATCGGCGCCCGGAGAGGGCTATTTGTCAGCTCCAGGCCATATCCGGGCATTCAATGTGGTAACCGGAGAACAGGAGTGGATTTTTCACACCATCCCTCACCCAGGTGAGTTTGGCTACGATACCTGGCCGAAGGGAGCATATAAATATATAGGTGGAGTGAATACCTGGGCAGAGATGTCAGTCGACAAAGAGCGCGGCATTGTCTATCTGCCGTTGGGATCACCCACTTATGACTATTACGGGGCCGACCGTATTGGTCGAAACCTGTTTGGAACGTCCCTGCTGGCCCTTGATGCCATAACAGGAGAATATATGTGGCATTATCAACTGGTGCATCATGATCTTTGGGATTACGATCCCGCTGCTGCTCCACAGCTGGTTACGGTCAACCATGAAGGTGAGCAGAAAGATGTCGTGGCAGTGGCGGGCAAAACCGGGTTTCTATATGTCTTTGATCGGGTAACCGGTGAACCGCTCTGGCCTATTGAAGAACGACCGGTTCCAGAAAGTGAAGTGCCCGGAGAACAAACCTGGCCGACCCAGCCTTTCCCAACAAAACCGGAGCCTTTTTCCAGGCACACGGTCCATCCGGATTCCCTGAACCCCTTCTTTCTAACTGATGCAGAACGCGCGGAATGGAAAGCAAAAATTGAGGAACTGGAGGAAATGGGAAGAACCAGCCTTTTTACACCCCTTTCACATCAGCACGAAACCATTGCGATGCCCGGCGCTGTAGGTGGAGCAAATTGGGGGAATACGGCCGCCGATCCCAAAGAAGGTATGGTCTATGTTATTTCACTCGACTGGCCCTCTGTGTATCCCAAGCTGGAAAAGCGTGAATTTGGAGAAGAGGCCGAAGACCAATCTGGAGGCTGGGTAAATCCGATAGAACACGGGCAAAAAGTATATGCCAAATATTGCCAGGCCTGTCATGGGGCCGATCGCACAGGTATTGCCTCAGCGCCTTCCCTCATTGATATGGAGACTAGACTTAGTGCTGACGATTTTCAACAAATTATGAATTCAGGTCGGGGAAAGATGCCCTCCTTTTCCTACCTGAATGAGCAGGATATTGAAGGATTATACCGATTTCTTGGGGGTACAAGGGACGGAGCCATTGTTGAGCCGCCGGAGGGACCCGTGGTAGCCAAGGGTGGAGCTCCCGGCGGCCAGGACTTTCGCCCTGCGGAGAGCAGCGGAGGTCGGCTCGGTCCCCCCTATCCCGAAGGTGTCGAAGCACCTTCCGATCGATATTACCTCCAGGGCTGGGGCTTGGGCTTTGCCCATATTATGAGTCCCCCCTGGTCATCGATCGTAGCATATGACCTGAACGAAGGTGTAATAAAATGGCGCCGGCCGTTGGGATCGGACAAGCTTGCGGAACAGGAAGGCGGTAAAAACACCGGGGTACTCAAAGCCCAGCGAAACGGTATGATCGTTACCTCCACTGGCCTTCTGTTTTCCACAGCAGGGGATGGTAAAGTATATGCGTTTGACGCCGAGACCGGCGAAGAGCTGTGGGTCGGACAACTCCCAAAAGCAACAGAGGGATTACCCACTATGTATGAGGTTGATGGGAAATACTATTTGGCAGTACCCGCAACAAGCACATTGGAATGGGGAATAGATACCCCGGAATATGAAAATGAGGAAAATGTTCCACAGGGAGGCTACGTCGTTTTTTCTCTATCCGAATAACCTGAAACAGATTATACTTATGAAAAGCCTATTGTTTTCCATACTACTCCTCTTGGCCATGCCTGCTTTCAACTTTGCGCAGTCTGGGGAGAATGTGGATGAGCCCGATTTCAGCCAGACGTTTGTCCCCGACCATACGTTTGAGGGTTCCAGTCTTGACGGCTGGCATGCGTTGGGCAAAGCGCAATGGGAAGCGAATGGTGGGATTCTGATCGGTCGGTCTAGCTCAACAAACGGTGGATTGCTAGTGCTTGATCAGTCATACCAGGATGTCGGGTTCCGGGCCCTGTTCAGGTGTTCAGGTAATTGCCGGACGGGGGTCTTATTCCGGTTGGAGGAGACAGAAAACGGCATGACAGGAATCTATATGTCCCTTAATGAAGATGATGTCAAACCGTACCGTGTAGCTATTGATAATGATGGAGCGATCGTCTCGCGTGACAGGCTGCAATACGCCGGTGGGATATGGTATCGGGTTGCACCGACCGAAAATGAAGAAGGGGGATTCAGTCCGCCGGAAGGTGAAAATAGTTTCCCTCGTCGACCCGATCCAGACATAGACCGCCCCATTGAACGTCCCAATACCGAACTCAAACCAGGCGAATGGAACCAGATTGAAATATTTATGGATGCCAATGTGATTCGTTCATTCCTGAATGATGGGAGCGAAATTGGCGGTCGGGTGGGAAGCAGCCAGGGCGATGCCGGCCTGAATGGATATGGGCCCATTGCACTGTATGTGGCTGGAGATGGCGAAGTCCGGTTTCGGGATGTGATGTACAAGGATATCGCCATTAAAGTTACCCCTGAAGAGGATTCTTCCCCTAATTTCAGGGTGCATCGAATCAGCGATATGTATTATTCCTGGGGTGCGGCCGCTGCCGATTTCAACAGGGATGGCGATATAGATGTGGTCGCAGGACCCTATATCTATTATGGCCCCGATTATGTCAATCACCGGGAGATTTTTCCTGCTATTACCGGCAGTCCGTCCGTTGAGTTTCCCTACAATCACCTGCAGCATACCTATGATTTTAACGGCGATGGCTGGCCCGATGTGTTGAGCAGTGCATTTAGTACCACGCTCTACATGAATCCTAAAGGGGAATCCCGTCGCTGGGAGAGCTATAATATATTGCCTGACGTACGACAGAGCGAAGTAACGGACCTGGTAGATATTGATGAGGACGGCACCCCGGAACTGGTGTATTCTGGCAACGGGATAATCCGATATGCCAAGCCTGATCCTGCTGATCCTACCAAGCCATGGAAAGAATATGATGTCTCAGAGGAAGATTATGGTCTGGCGCACGGCATCGGAACCGGAGATGTCAACGGGGATGGCCGGCTCGATATCCTTAATCCCTACGGATGGTGGGAGCAGCCGAAAAAGATAGAAGAAGGAAAGTTGTGGCGATATCACAAAGCCGAATTGGGTCGCTACGGGCACCGGGCCAGTGGGGTCGGGGGCACCATCATGGCTGTTTATGATGCTAACGGCGACGGACTGAATGATGTGGTGACAAATTTGAACGCCCATGGGTTTGGCTTTGCCTGGTATGAGCAGCAGCGGAGCAGTAATGGAGATATCTCCTTTGTCCGGCATATGATTAGCGATGATTACTCGGAGCCGGCGGCCGGTGGCATTACTTTTTCACAGCCCCACGGGGCTACCTTTGCCGATATAGACCAAGATGGCATCCAGGATTTTATCGTCGGCAAACGGTACTGGACGCACCTCGAGAACTATTACGATCCCGATCCTTACAGCGACCCAGTTGTGTACTGGTACAAAACGGTTCGAGATCCAGGGGCCCCGGGAGGAGCGAAATTTGTTCCGGAATTGATCCACAATCGTTCGGGGGCAGGTTCAGAAATTACAGCATCCGACCTGGACAAAGACGGGGATATGGATATTATCTCTTCCACTAACCGTGGGACCTTCATTTTTTGGAATAACTATCAAAAGTAGAAGGAATGAAGTAGAAACGTACAGAAGTATTTTGCTAACAGAATGAACTATAAATATAAAATATACTTACTATGAAAATCATACTTTCGCTTTTGACTTTTGTTATTGGTGTTGTGTTAAGCGTACACCTGAGCATGAACTCCCAGGTGGGCGAAATACTTAAAAACCCGAGAATGGGGAACGCATTCTTTTGGACGATTGGAGCTGTCACTGCTATTATTATCGGGGTGACCTCCTCGGATGCAATGGCCGTATTTAGCCGCATTAAGGAGGTGCCGGTTTGGTTGTGGACAGCCGGTGCCTTGGGGGCAGCCCTGGTGTTTGGTATTGCCTGGCTGATACCACAAATCGGGGCCGGGGCGACCTTTATTATCATGATTGCCGGGCAGGTTATCGCCGGGCTGGTACTATCTCATTACGGTGTTCTCGGGTCTGCACTTGAACCGATTAACGTAATGAAACTGTTTGGAGCGCTGCTTCTGATTGCCGGTGCGACCATTGTCACTTTTAATTAGTAACGCATAAATCTTCTTTAGCTATGAAGAATTTAACCAGGAAAGATTTTTTAAGGATAGCAGGATTTGGGGGCGCAGCGTCGCTGATGGCTCCCAGCCTGGCCTTTCGTCGTGCAGCCGAAAAATTTGGTATCGGCGCGACCTTTATCCTTTGGGGATACGGCGCTGACAACCTGGAGCCTGCACTCGAAGATATGAGCAAGCTGGGTTTCCACGCATTCGAAACCTTCGGACAAGTGATTGAAGAGTGGGAGAAGAATCGCGGAGGTTTTAGCAAGGTCGTTGAAAAGCACGGGGTCCCCATTGTTTCAGCCTACTGTTGGGCAGATGTGGTTGATCCCTCCAAAAGGAAAGAGGAAACCGAGAAACTGACTCGATGGGCCAAGCTTCTGAAACAGAGTGGGGGCAAACTGATAGAGTTTGGTTGCGCAAACGTTGATCGTGATGGATACGATTACCGGGAGCACAAGAATAACATACTCGAGTCAATGAACACGTTTGCAAAGGCGGTGACCGACCAGGGGCTCGTGTTTGCACTTCATCCCCATACCGGCACCGCTATTGAGTCGCAGGAAGAGGTGTATTTTGCGATGGAAAACGCTGATACCAGGTATGTAAAGTTTGGTCCCGACTCCGGTCAGCTGCAGAAAGGCGGGGCCGACTACCTCAAGATCTTCAGCGATTTTATGCCGCTGATTGAGCACGTTCATCTGAAAGATTACGAGGGCGGTGATAACGGCTGGTTGGGCTACTGCCCGCTGGGTAGAGGCAAGCAGGAAGTGGAAAAGCTCCTGAATATGCTTGTAGATAACAAGGATGAAATGGCCGGTAAAATTATGTATGAACAGGATTATGACGGCAGGATAGAAGGGCGATTTACCAATTATGAGTCGGCGAAAATCTCCCGGGATTACCTGTCGAAATTAGGATATGAATTTAAAGGGTAGGATGAGATTCGAGCAATTACCTACCTCCTGTGAACATGTAGCGCGGAGCGCTGCTCCGCGAAATACAAATGCGTAACTCCACCTGTTCAGTAGAGGTGTTTAAAGAGTACGGCTAGCTAGAAATTAAACCAAAAGAGTTATCCAAAAAATTATGGACGTTTTAAATAATTATATCAACGGCCGCTGGACGGCGAGCAAGGAATCCAACACGGCGGATGTAATCAATCCCGCCACCCAGCAGGTACTGGGGAAGGTTCCGATAGGGAAAGGAACGAGCACTGATGTGGAAAAAGCGGTCCGGGCGGCTTCGAAAGCGTTTCTCGACTGGCGGAATGTGCCGGTGGGCAAACGGATTCAGCCACTGTTCCATCTCAAGCAGCTACTGGAGGACAACAAGGATGAGATTGCCCGGACGATCACCAATGAGTGCGGAAAAACATTCGCCGAATCGAAGGGCGAGATGCAGCGGGCGATCGAAAATGTGGAGACCGCCTGCGGCACCCCGACGCTGATTCAAAGCGAATTCTTGGAGGATATCGCCAGCGGGATTGATGAATTTATGATCCGCCAGCCGCTGGGGGTGTGCGCGTGCATCGCCCCGTTCAACTTCCCGGGGATGATCCCGTTCTGGTTTCTCCCCTATGCGATCGCCTGCGGGAACACCTTCGTGCTGAAGCCGTCGGAGAAAGTGCCGCTGACGATGATGAAGGTGTTTGAGCTGATTGACCAACTGGACCTGCCGGACGGCGTGGTCAACTTGGTGCATGGTGGTAAAGAGAGCGTGGACGGGCTGCTGGAGCACCCGGAAACCAAAGCGATCAGTTTCGTCGGATCAACCAAGATAGCCAAATATGTGTATTCGAAGGGCAGCGCCAACGGCAAGCGGGTGCAGGCGCAGGGCGGTGCCAAAAACCCGGTGGTTATTCTCCCCGATGCCGACCTGGATATGTCCACCCGTATCGTAACCGACAGCGTCTACGGTTGCGCCGGACAACGATGCCTGGCCGCCTCCAATATTGTTACGGTCGGAGATGACGGCGGTAGTATGAAGGAGGCCCTTTATGAGGCAGCTAAATCCCGGAATACCGGATATGGCCTCGAAGATGGTGTGGAGATGGGACCGGTCATTACCAGCGAAAGTCGATCCAGAGTGGAGCAGCTGATCGCCAGAGGCCAGCAGGAAGGGGCAAAAGTTCTGCTCGACGGGAGAAAGGCCAAGATCGAAGGATACGAGGAGGGCAACTTTATCAAACCGACGATCCTGGAAGGGTTACCACTGGACGGTGAGATCGTCCGAACAGAAATTTTTGGTCCGGTGATGAGCCTGATTGAGCTGAAAACCGTAGGTGAGGCGATCGATTTTATCAACGCTGGCAGCTACGGTAACATGGCCTGCCTGTTTACCTCCAGCGGAGCGAGTGCGCGGAAGTTTCGCAAGGAGGTGACGGCCGGGAATATCGGGATCAATATTGGGGTGGCCGCCCCGATGGCACAGTTCCCGTTCAGCGGGTGGAAAGAGAGCTTCTTTGGTGACCTGCATGGGCAGGGGCGGCATGCGATCGAGTTTTTCACCCAGACTAAGGTGGTCGTGGAACGATGGCCTAAAGAGTGGTCACGAAAGTTTTAAGGCCGGATAAGGCACGTTTCCAGAGTCCCCCCTTCGAAGGGGGATTGAGGAGGATGACCTGACGAATTGAATTTAGCGACTGAAAATTAGCTCTGTGTCATCCTGAACTTGTTTCAGGATCTCGCAGAGATACATAGCGTTGATTGGGTACAGATTTGCATCAACGTTTGTCAGCCCTGCGAGTTTTCCGACAGCTCGGAATCCGGGATAACACAAAGGGTATCGCAACTTTGTAGCCATATAATTCAACTGATTATAGCGTGAATAATAATGACTATCCAATTAAAAATACCAATTAGCAGATGAGCAAAAATCACCCAGACAAACAGTTTTGTCCACCGTTTAGCTTGCAGACCACCATGAATTTTATGGGAAGGGATTGCACGGTAACGGATCTTAGTCACACTATAAGTAAGGAGGATCCGACCTTTATCGGGCACCAGCGCACGCTGATCTGGGACCATCTCTCCCACGAGGAGACCCAGAAAATCGGCCTGACGAAGCCACCCTACTCATACAAAGTGGTGGGGTTTACCCTCTGCGATCACTCCAACACCCATGTCGATGCGATCAACCACGTGGTCGATGAGCCGGATGCGCGGGCGATCAACGAGCTGCCGCTGGAGTGGTTTATGGCGCCGGGGGTATGGTTTGATTTTTCTCACAAGGCCCCGTCCAGTTACATCACCAGGGCCGATATCGAGCAGGCGATCGAGGAAGCAGGGGTCACGATTCAGGAGCAGTCGGTGGTGCTCTACTATACCGGCTGGTACAAAAAGTGGGGCCAGCCCTACGAGTACATCAAAGGCTATCCCGGGGTGGACCGCGACGCCATCGAATACCTTAATGACCTGGGCGCCATCTGCGTGGGCGCCGATGCCCCGAGCATCGACAGTTACCACGAGGTGGCCGAGGTCAAAGAGCAGCCGGCCCATATTGTGTGCCGGGAGCGAGAAATCCTCAATATCGAAAACCTGGCCCAGGTGGATATGATCCCCGCCCACGAGTTTTGGTTTGTCGGGCTTCCCCTGAAGATCAAGGGCGGATCCGGTTCGCCATTCCGAGGTGTGGCGATTGTTCCGGAGGAAGGATGAATATAATTGCTTTAAGATCCACCGGGTGGCAAAGGCAGCCACCCGGTGGAAGTACCATTATTCCCACCCGGACGCTGGGTTTGCGACCGGGTGGATTGTAACAGCTTATTATAACTATTAAAAACGAAGTAACTGCATATGAGTTTACCACAGCAAATGGATGCCCTGGTACTGAAGGGTGTTAGAGATTTTGAAGTAAAAACCGTGCCGGTCCCCTCTCCCGATGATGACGAGGTGATATGCAAGGTGGACACCACCTATATCTGCGGGACTGACCCGCACATTATCGCCGGCGATTTCCCGGATTTCTGGCCGGAGGAGTTTCCCTTTATCCCGGGGCATGAATGGTCGGGAACGGTGGTACAGGCCGGCCCCAAAGCGGCAAGCCTGGGATGGAGCGAGGACGATCGAGTGGCGGGGATCTCCCACTGCGGCTGTGGCTATTGCGAGATGTGCATGAAGGGTCGGTACAATATCTGCCTCAATTATGGGCACGAAGAGCGGGGCCACCGTCAATACGGGCACTATACTCCGGGAGCGTACGCCCAGTATATGCGCACCTCGGTCAAAAGCATTTTCAAAATTCCCGATTCCATGACGCTGGAGCAGGCCGCGTGTGTCGACCCGCTGAGCATTGCCCTGTATACGGTCAAGCGTTCGCGACCGGAACCCGGCGATGACCTGCTCATTATCGGCACCGGCCCGCAGGGACTGATGGCTATATTGTGTGCCAAAGCATTGGGGCTCGGACGCATTATAGCTGCGGGAAGTGGGGAGCGCTTGGAAAAAGCCAAGGAGCTGGGCGCCATTACGATCGATTACAAGGAAAATGACGTGGTTGAAGCGGTAAATGAATTAACCGGTGGAATGGGTGCTCCCTCGGTGCTGGAGTGTGCCGGGACGTCCACCTCAATTCGACAAGCGTGCCAGGCAGCGGCCAAAGGCGGGGTGATTTCGGCGATCGGCATTCCCCACTCAGAGCCGGAGCTGCCGATCAAACGGATGGTGCTGGATGAGGTTGAGTTCGTCGGAAACAGGGCGAATCCCAATACAGCCGAAGAGACAATTAATTTACTGCTTAATGAGCGAATCGATCTGACGCCCCTGTTGACGCACCGGTTCCCTCTAAAAGATTATGCGACCGCATTGGAGATCTACGAGGGGCGAAAAGGCGGGGCAATTAAAGTTGCGACCAAGCCGAACGGAATGAATTGAACCAGAAATTTTCGCCTTCGGCGATCAGCTAATTTGCTGGCAGGGCAAAGGAGTCTGAGGCAGTAAATACTGATAGCTGAAAGCTGATCACTGAATGCTTACATGAAATTTAGAAAAGGCAACAACGGTAGAAACTAAATTCAAAAATTAAAGACAAGGAATACAATGAGTGACAAAGTAATGATCGTAAGCGGTGGTGCATCGGGACTGGGACTGGCGGCTGCCGAGAAATTTGCCAAGAACGGGTATAACATCACCATCGTGGATATCAACGAAGAGAAGGGCAAAAAGGCCGAAAAGAAGATTAAAGATATGGGCCGGGATGCCGTATTCTGCCTGTGTGATATTTCCAAAAAAGACCAGGTGCAGAACGCAGCCAAGGTAACAAAAGAGCGCTTTGGCCGGGCCGATGTGCTGATCAATAACGCTGGCTTGGAGATCCGGGGCAGCATCCTGCAGTGCAGCGAAGCCGACTGGGACCGGACCTACGATACGAACCTCAAGGGTATCTACTATATGTCGAACGCCTTTGTACCCTCCATGGTGGAGCAAGGCGGCGGATCGGTTATTAACACCGGTTCCATCCTGGGCTATCGGACGGTGGGAGAACGGGCTGCGTATTCATCTTCGAAAGGGGCTATCGATACGCTGACACAGACCATGGCGTTTGACCTGGCCGAGAAAAACATTCGGGTGAACTGCGTTGCGCCAGGTGCTATTGACACGCCACTGCTGCGAGGCTCCATCAATGATTCACCTGACCCGGAAGAGACCGAAAACTACCTGAATTCCAAAAGCGTGTTCGGCCGCATGGGAAAACCCTCGGAGGTCGCCAACGTCATGTATTTCCTGGCTTCCGAGGAAGCCTCGTTCGTGACCGGGGCCACCTACTTTGTAGACGGCGGCTGGTCGATTCTGTAAGGAGATTATGTGGTTCCGTTATAGTATAGATTCGCTTTTGTGCTTTGGAGCCCCCCCCACATTCTACTTCCGGACGAAGCAGAATGGTCCCCTCCCCCGGGAGGGGATTTGTACAGGAATATAAAAATGGAGCTTTAAATAGTGCATAAAAATCCCCCTTAATAAAGAGGACTTAGAGGGTTGTCAGATCAAAGTTGATTTAGCTTGGGATGGAAAAACTGAGAATTTACTCGCGGACAGGACAAGTATTTATTGTAGAAATCTAATTTGTAAGAAGGGCCTATTATGAAAGATCTATTAACAAAACAGCAAACCAGGCTGGACTACCTGGAAGACCGGAAATCACTGGTGCGAAAAGGGATTGTACAATTACTGGAGATCAAGGACTCGGATATTCGAATGGCGAGCCTCTACCAGTGTCGGCATGCGGTGGACAAAGCGATCCATATCGGCGGGGCCTTTTCGGCGACGATCCCGATGGTCAGCCTCTACTATGGTGGAATTATTGACGTAAATGTTGAGCAACCCACGGCCACCGACCAGGATATGTTCATACTCAGCAAAGGTCACGCGGTGGCTACGCTGGCCTCTATCTATGCGGATTTGGGCTATTTCGACAAGTCCGTCCTCGAAAATTCGCGCTCAATAAAAAGCATTCTCAATGGCCATCCGGGACCCGTGCTGCCGGGGGTTCACCTTGCCACCGGCCCTATGGGACAAGGCATGGGCGTGGCACAAGGGCTGGCTATTGCCGGTCAGCGGGCACCCCAGTTTGATGTGTACGCCATCACGGGTGACGGGGAGCTACAAGAGGGCCCGATCTGGGAAGCGGTAATGTATGCCGGTTTCAAGCGGCTCGAAAACTTCTGCGTGATGGTGGATCACAATGGCGGTCAGCTTGACAACGTGAGCCACCTGCATTTCCCCTACCACGATATGGGCAGCGCCTTCGAAAGTTTTGGATGGCGGGTTCTTGAAGTCGATGCCACCAAGCTGCACAATGTATATCGTGCCCTGTTGGAGTTCAAATACGGGGAGCGGGAAGGAAAGCCCACGGCCATCATCTGCAAATCCACCAAAGGCCACGGCGGGTTCTCCGATTTTATGAACAATCATAAAACCAATATCTCCGACGATATTCTAGACCAGGAGGAAGCGTTGCAGAAGCAGCAACGTGCGGCCCGGGACAAAGAGTTTTGTGAATTCTATAACAACCTCACTGAAAACGAGCACTTCGGGGAAGTTACCTCGGCACTGCGAGAGCATGCCGACCGGATGTTATTTGATCTTGCCATTGAAAATGGCACAGCCACCGGCGTTAAAAGCGTGTCGGGCCCGGTAAGAACCCAGAAGGCCTCGGTCAGGAACAAGAAAATTACGTATGCCCCCGATGCACTTCCGGTGTTGAAAAAAGGGGAGAAGTATGCCGCCGACAAAGTTATTGAAGCAGCCATGAAAGTATTTGCAAACGATGAGCGGGTTATGTCGGTTGATTCCGACCTGGCATCCACCAGTGGGCTGCAGTCAGGCGTCGGGTTTGTTGACAAATATCGGGCACTCAATGTCGGGGTGGCTGAGGCCAATATGATGCTTATTGGGGAAGCATTCGGGATCCTGGGCTATAACGCCTGGATCAGCACCTTCTGCCCGTTTTACGACTGGAAGATCCTCCGCAGGATGGCGGTGGGACACCAGGAGCGGCTGGAAGTGATCGCCGAGCAGGACGGCTGGCTCTCGGAGGGGCACGGCATTGACCTGACGATGGTGGCCACGGCAGCCGACCTGGAGACCAAATCGAACGGCGCGACTCACATGGGCAACGATGACGCCCTGATCTACAATGAGGCCGCACACGTGAAAATCATCAACGTTTCCTGCCCGCAGCAATTGCTCGGAGTTATGAAGTGGATTATGGAGGGCAACAAGGGGATTGTCTACATGCGGGTGTTGCGTTCGGCGGCGCCGGTTATCTATGAGGCTGACTTCGAGTTTGAATTTGGAACCTCTTACACCGTGCGGGAGGCGGAAGATCCACAGGTGTATGTCGTCTCCACCGGCCGGGGCGTACATGAAGCGATTAAAGCGGCCGACAGTTTAAGTTCCAAGGGTATCCCGGTAGAGGTGGTGGATATGCCTACTATTGATGAGGAGAAGATTATTGAGCTGCACAAGTCGGGCCGGCCGGTGTTTGTGGTGGATCAAAACAACGGGTACCTCTGGACCAAATTCCGGGAGGTTCTGTTTGAAAATGAGCTGGCCCACGACAAGAAGCGTTTGGTTCCGATCAATACCACCGTTGGGGAAGGACGCCATTACATCCACTCGGGTACCTACTCCGAGCTTTCGTCCCACTACGGGGTGAATGCTGATGGAATAAGACAGAAAATAGTAAGCACCATAAACGGAAAATAGATGACCATTATTCACGAAACAGATGTTCCCGAAGTAGAACAGCCCGGCCGACAGATGCGCTGGCTGGCAGATGAAAAATCCCTCAATGCCGATAAGATGTCGGTTTGCGTAATCAGGGTGGCGCCCGGGGAGACCGTGCGGCCTGCTCATTCCCATCCCAAAAGTGAGGAACTGATCTACATTATAACCGGTACCGGCAAGGTGATGATTGAAGGAGAAGTGGGCGAGGTGCGCCCCGGATCAGCGATCCTGTTCGAGCAGGGGAAGATCCATATGCTCCGGAATACCGGTGACGAGGAGATGAAAGTGATCTGCTTTTTTGCCCCGGCTACAAGCGTGGATAACTACAAAACGTTTGAGGATATCACGTTTCCCGAGTGAACCATGCATAGCGCATTGAGCAGAGCGTAGGGCGCGCTGGAACCGCCAAGCTCTAAGCGCTTTGTGCTAAGCTAAAACTAAATGAATCGAATGAATCGCCAAGCATTCTTAAAGACAGCTGCATTCGGAATTGGCTCAGCGGCTATACCCGGGAGATGGCGATTTAGACTACTCAAAAGATTCCATATCGGTCATACAGCCATAACCTGGGGATACAGCCCGGCGAACACCCCGCAAGCGATCCACGACGTATCAAGTGCAGGTTTTCACAGTTTTGAGTGTTTTGGGAATGCCCTGGAATACTGGGAGGAACGCGGTGGCCTGGGTAAACTCCTGGATTCTTCAAACATGGCGCTGCAGTCGGTATATTGCCCGGTCAACCTGACAGATCCGGCGCGGCGAAAAGAGCAGCTCGATGAGCTGATAACCCGAGGCAGGTTACTCAGAAAATATGGAGGTAAAGTTGCCGTCATTGGTCCCAATGGCATAGATCGTGAAACGTACAATTTCAGCAAATATAAAGCGGATATTGTAAACATCTTGAATGAGTTGGCAAAAGCACTTAACGGCATCGGTGTGAAGGTAGCGCTTCATCAGCACAAAAATAGCTGTATTGAAAGTCGGGACGAGCTTTACGCGGTGATGGATGCAGCAGATACCCGCTACCTGAAACTCTGTCCCGATTTTGGTCACCTCTATGACGGCGGATTGGATCCGGTCCGGGTAGTAAAAGATTTTCTGCCGTTAGTAGCCCACGTACATATCAAAGATTTTGGAGGTGGCAGCAGTTACAACGGTTTTTGTCCCCTCGGCAAAGGAAAAGTCGATATTGCCGGGATATTAGAGGTATTGGAGCAATCTGATAAAAATCCAAGTCTCATGGCCGAGCTTAATCCCCCGCCAAAGAACGCCTCGACTGCACCTTTAGAATTAATTCGAATTAACAAGAAGTACCTGGAGAGCCTGGGATATGCTTTTCATTCCTGATAAATGTTGAATGTTGGTGTAATTCTGAAATTGTTTCAGGATCACGTAAGGTTCAGTAATTGATGCATAAGTTGCATTTCTAAAAAAGTGATCTTACTATTTATAGCAATGTTGAGTCTTACCATTTTCAGTAAATATTATTGAATAGGGGATAGCACAGTACAATAAGAAGGATATTGCAAGGGATTTTTATACAGCATTAAAATTGCACTTGCAGGGGAATAGATCGTATCTTGCAATGATAATAAATATTTGGGATCAAGCTCTCTATGTTATTCGCATGTTTAAAGAAAGATGATTGGCACTCAGAAGGGGACCATTTTTTATGGGTTGAGTTGATAAGAGGAAACCAAAAGGCGTTGGAAGAACTTTTTACCCGTCACCACCAGCATCTTTTTAATTATGGGTTAAATATTGTTTCAAATCGAGAAATCGTAAATGATGCGATACAACAAGTGTTCTTAACCCTGTGGAAAAAGCACAGTCAGCTTTCAGAAGCCCAATCTGTAAAAGCATACCTCCTTACCTCTGTTCGTCGCTCCATATTTGAACAGCTGGAACGTAACACGAATAGGAAAGAAAGAGGAAAAAACTATCTCGAGAAAAGGAGTGAGCATACCTTTTCCATTGAACATAAGCTGGTCCAGGATGAGATATCCCAAGAACTAAGTGAGAGACTTGAAGCGGCTATCAAAGAACTCACCCCTCGTCAAAAAGAGGCGGTATACCTTCGCTTTTACAATGGGCTGACGAATAACGAAATTGCTGTCATTATGGATATTAGCTACCAGGCCGTTGGCAATCTTCTGTACAATGCCATCTCAAGGCTGCGTGCATCAATGGATTATAGATCATTGGCAGGCTAGGAGTTCATTTTTTCAATGAAGAAAAAACGAACCTAATCACCGGCGGAGTAAATTGTCGCTGCGTTCTCCCGACGGCTGTCGGGATAAAATCATTGAACTCGACCCGCTGGGAACCGCGAATCTCAGACAGCAATGATTTCTACACGCTTCGGCTGCACTCTCTTTCCCCAGCGAAATTCACGTTAGGCCGGATGTTAGAATATTGACTTGGTAATATTGAATGAGGAATTATCAGGATCGGACAGAAGAAGGAAAGAAGTGAGTCACCCTTTGGGCAAATCAAGAGTGAAAAGCAGTCGTTGGAGTCCGAAGGGCTTGGGGGGATGAACAGCTTTTTATTTAACCTTGCCTCGACTCCACCTTTTATTGCAAAAGACGAAAACCGGAAGAATTTCTGTCTGACGAGGGGCTGGCACCCGGAGTCAACCAGCGATCAGATAGGCGTCAGCCCCGAGGAGTTAAATTCTTCTTGATCTTTTGGTATTCTAAGACTTAGTCAAGAAGATTCGGTTATCTGATGTTGATAGATTTTCACGTAAGGAGTCCCTCGTTTGATCACCGCAAACACCCGATACAGCAACTTGCAGACGACGGCATTGCGT